>CALWMO010000008.1 GCA_944381965.1 uncultured Butyricicoccus sp. | reverse complement strand
TAATCATCGGAATTTGTAACAATAACAGGTGTTATAGTTTTATAACCAGCTTTTTCAATCGCCTTTTTATCAAATTCAATCAGCAAATCACCAGCGGAAACCTTATCGCCCTCTGCTACATGGCTTTTATAATGCTGACCGTTTAATTCTACGGTGTCAATGCCAATGTGAACTAAAAGCTCTGCACCGTTTTCACATAAAAGACCTACCGCATGACCTAGCAGTGCGGTAACTTCCGCATTGCATGGAGCGTATAGTTTGCCCTCATCTGGGATAATTGCTACGCCCTTGCCCAGACTTTCAGAAGCAAAAGCTGGGTCATTTGTTTCAGCAAGGTTTACAGCTTTTCCGCTTAAAGGTGCTAGAATTTCATCTTTTTCAGCTTTTTTAATTTCTAGTTTAGCTGGTTTTGGTTCTTCGCCAGTGCCTAAGAACCAAGACACAGCAAATGCAACTACAGCGGCAATGCCGATTGTTATAATATACTGTACTGGTCTGTGAAGATGTAAAAGAACACCAAAGATACCTGTTACACCTGTGCCAGTAGCACCAAGACCCACAATAGACGCATATAACGCACCACAAGCACCACCGATAGAGCCGGCGATAAATGGGCGGAAGAATCTCATATTTACACCGAAGATAGCAGGTTCGGTGATACCCATAAATGCGGAAAGTGAAGCAGGAAGTGCCATAGCCTTGAGTTTCTTATTCTGAGTTTTTAAAGCAACCGCTAAAGCCGCACTACCTTGGGCAACGTTTGCAGCAGATGCAAGTGGAAGCCAGAATGTCATACCATAAGTGCTTAATTGACCTAAATCTATGATTGTATACATATGATGTATACCAGACACAACGGTTGTTGCATAAAGACCACCCATGATGAAAGAGCCAATACCAAAAGGCAGAGCGATAAGCATTTGCACACCGCTTATAATTGAATTTTCAATAGTTGTAAATACAGGGCCAATAGCTGCAAGAGTTAAATAACCGGTTACAAATACAGAAACAAGTGGAGTTACAAATAAATCGAACATAGGAGGTACGATTTTATGCAGTTTCTTTTCGATTGTACTCATAAGCCATACAGCGATAATAACAGGAATTACATGTCCTTGATAGCCAACAAGTGGAATTTCATATAAACCAAAGAATACAGATTGATATGTGTGTACACCTTCGGTTGCAACCGTCCAAGCGTTTTGCAAGTTAGGGTGAAGCATAATCATGCCGATAACTGCACCTAAAAATGGATTTCCGCCGAAAACTTTAGCTGCAGAGAATGCAATTAAAATAGGCAGGAATGTATAAGCTACATTTGAGAATAAATCAGCAAATACAAAAAGTGAACTGGTGTTGTCAAGAGTGATAAATCCATTGTTTATCATAAACTTGAGTGACTCCATAATACCCATTAGGAAACCAGAAGCCACGATTGCTGGAATAATAGGCACGAAAATATCACCTAAGGTTTTAATTGCACGTTTAAACCAGTGAATATTTTGTGCCGCCTGTGCTTTTGCCTCATCTTTGCTAACAGCAGAAGCACCAGAAATCTTAATAAACTCATCATATACCTTGTTTACAGTACCTGTGCCAAAGATAACCTGAAGCTGACCTTGAGCGACAAAAACACCTTGTACGCCGTCAACATCTTCCAGTTTTTCCTTGTCTACAAGGTTACTGTCAGATAGTACAAGTCTTAGACGTGTTGCACAGTGGGCGGCAGAAATTACATTTTCTTTGCCCCCTATACAGTTAAGGGTTTCGAGTGCGATTTTTCCATAATCCATAAAACTTTCCCTCTCTTTATTTGTGAAATCGTTTTCACATTTTATGAGATAATTATAAGTGTTTGTGAATTTTTTGTAAACAGAAAACTATTACAAATCTAATACTATTTTTTTGAACATTTCGCATAAACAAAAAAATCACCCTTTTAATTTAGAGTGATTTATAATCATTTTAAATTGTCTCTCTTATGCACAATTCAAAGCCAAATTTAAGCTGTATTATATGATTATCTTGTTTATTTATCATATTTAATATATGTTTAGCCGCTTGTTTTCCGCTGTCATTATAATAATATTTTGCTGTTGTAAGTTTAGGGGAAACAATTTGGCTAAGTTTTGAATCGCCAATACTCACAACTGCAATATCTTCTGGAATTTTTATATTTTGCTCTTTTAAAAATTTTACTGCACCAATAGCTATGGTATCGGTTGCACAAAATAAACCATTTATTTCACTTTTTCGGCTTAAAAGTCTTTTAGCTGCATTATATCCACCATCTAGTGTAAAGTCGCTTATCTCTACATAATCTTCAGCTATATTATATGCTTTTTTAAAGCCCGAAAAACGCTCTAATCCTGCCGCCTTATCCTTATTAGTAACGCCTATATATCCAAGTTTATTACGATTATGATTTATTAAAAGTTTTGTAAGCTCATAAGCTGCATTAAAATCATCATTATATATACAGCTTACATCATTCATCTGTTGACCTACTATAACTATTGGCACATTACAATTTTTTATCGCTCTTTTATGTGCATTTGTTAAAATAGTTGCTATAAATATAACTGCATCTACATTGCCATTTTTAAAAACATCTAAATATTCAAGCTCTTTTTCAGGTCGGTTTTGAGTGTTTGCAAGCAACAGTCTGTAATTGTTTTCCTCTAAAATCTCAGAAATACCGGCAATAGTTCGGCTTATAGAATCTGAATCAATTCTAGGCACAATAACACCTATCATTCTGCTTTTACCTGTTCTAAGTGTTTGTGCTTGACTAGATGGAATATAGCCTGTTTCTTCAATGACTTTTTGAATTACACTTCGTTTTTTTTCGCTGATATATCCATTATTTAAATAACGTGATACTGCAGATTTAGAAACACCTGCTTTTTCAGCTATTTCTGCAATTGTCATAATTATTCACCATTTTTTAAAATATCAGCTGTATTATATCATGTTTTCTATTTATATACAATATGTATCTAATTTATTGACCGTTAGTTTTAATATTTATATTTTTATATTATTAAAATAAATTAAATTTTAGTTTTTATATTTTATATATATATGTTAAATTTAATATTTATAAATAACTACAAAAACGCCACTAGAAAAAAATCTAGTGGCTTAAAATTTTATAATATTGGCACTACCGAATGTCTTTCTATAATCTCTACATCAGTTATAACATGATTAGGTGTAGAGTTTGTACCTGTTTTTATTCTTTCAATTAAAAGATTGCATGCTATTATTGCTTTTTGGGTAACATCTTGTGAAACTGTGGTAAGTTTTGGTGTTGTATATTGACATAATTTAAGATTATCATAACCGATAACAGATAAATCCAACGGTATTCTGTAACCTTCCAGTCTAGCACCTTCCATAACACCTATTGCACATATATCTGCTGTTGTAACAACACCTGTTACACCGTTTTTATCTGATGCTATTTTTTTGCCGGCTGAAATACCGCCCTCATATGATGGAAAAAATTTATAAACAAAATCGGGGTTAAATTCTATATTGCTATCCTCTAATGCTTTTTTATAGCCCATAAAACGATTTGTAAGCAGTGGGTTTCCTTCATAATCTGCAACAAAAGCAATTTTTCTATGACCATGATTTATAAGGTATTTTGTTGATAAATATAAACCTTTTTCGTCATCAGATGAAACGTTTATTATGTCTTTAAAATCTGTATAGCTATCAAAAACAGCTATTGGACATGGTGAGGATTTAGAAAGATATTCTAAGTGGTTATTATGATATAAAAATATAGCTCCATCTATATTCCAATTTTTAAGCAGTGTGTTTACATCTGTATCATTGGAAATTGAGCGAATCATAGTATAAAAACCATTTTTTCTAAATTCTCTTTCCATAGTGCCGACCATAGAGCTTATATATGGATTTTCTAGGAAATTTTCATCGCTGTATGTGTCTTCTGATGAAATAATAATTTGTATTATATTAGAAGACTTACTTGTTAAGCTTCTAGCATTAAAATTAGGCACATATCCACATTCTTTTATAATTTTATTTATTCGTTCTATTGTTTTTTTTGAAACTCTGTTATGCTTACCGTTTATGACATTTGAAACTGTCATCATACTAACGCCAGCTTTATCGGCTATATCTTTTAATGTCATTTTAATTACCTCAACTGTTTACCCCTAAGTTTATAAACCTTTTTATTTAGATTATTGGCATTAATTATATAATAAACATTATATATAATCAATATATTCAGCAAATACTTTGTGATGTTTTCACAAATATCATATATAAATAAATGCGATATTTATATTAAAATATATAAATCTTATTGACATTTTGTTATAATAATGATAAATTTATAAGAGGTTTAACGCTAAATTATATTTTGCCATAAAAGGAGTAAATATGAAAAATATATACCATGTAAAAACTTCGCCTGTAGCTTTAAAAGAAAATATTATAGAGGGTGAAAAATACAGAATAACAATACTTACCGAGTGTTTAGTGCGTTTAGAGTATAGTGAAAATGGTTTGTTTGAAAACAGACCTACTCAAACGGTTTTTAACCGTAATTTTCCAAAAACCGAATTTACACTTACAAAAACAGATTACGGTATACAAATAAATACAAAAGCTTTGCAAATTGACTATAACGAAAACGATTTTTCTGCTAATGGACTTTGTATAAAAGTAAAAGGCGGACTGACACAATATCATAGCATATGGTATTATGGCGATAAGATAACAGACTTAGGCGGTACTGCAAGAACTCTTGATGAGGCAGACGGTGCAATACCTCTTGAGAATGGTATAATCTCAAAAAATGGTTTTTCTGTGCTAGATGATAGCAAATCACATGTTTTGCTTGAAGATGGCTGGATTGAACCACGTCAAAAAGGCATCAAGGATATATATTTCTGGGGTTATGGTCGTAATTATAAACAGGCAATAGCAGATTTTTATAAATTATGCGGTAAAACTCCGATGTTGCCACGTTTTGCACTTGGTAACTGGTGGAGCAGATACTACAAGTATACTGAAAAATCTTATATAGAACTTATGGATAAGTTTAGAGAAAATAATATTCCATTTTCAGTTGCTGTAATTGATATGGATTGGCATTTAGTCGATATTGACCCAAAATACGGCAGTGGTTGGACAGGCTACACTTGGAATAAAGACTTTTTCCCAAATCCTAAGCGTTTTCTTGATAAACTGCATGAGTACGGCATGAAAACCACTTTAAATGTGCACCCTGCCGAAGGTGTACAAGCACATGAGGAGATGTACAAACAAATAGCCGAACATATGGGCGTAGACACCGAAAACGAACAACCTGTTATGTGTGACCCTGCCGACCCTAAATTTATAGAGGCTTATTTTAAATATCTACATCACCCAAGAGAACAAGAAGGCGTAGATTTCTGGTGGATTGACTGGCAACAAGGCAGTCATTGCAAAATAGAAGGTCTTGACCCTCTTTGGATTTTCAATCATTATCATTTCTTAGACAGTGCTAAAAATGGCAAACGCCCTATAACATTTTCACGTTATGCCGGTGCAGGAAGTCATCGTTATCCAGTTGGTTTTTCTGGAGATACTATTACAACTTGGCAGTCTTTAGATTTTCAGCCTTACTTTACTATCACCGCATCTAATATTGGCTATGGTTGGTGGAGCCATGATATAGGCGGTCATATGATGGGTTATAAAAATGACGAAATGGTCATTCGTTGGGTTGAGTTTGGCATTTATTCACCTATTATGCGTTTACATTCTTCTTGCAGTGAATTTAATGGTAAAGAACCTTGGCGATACAAAAAGGAATGTGAAATCATTATGAGTGATATGCTCAGAGAGCGTCATAAGATGATTCCTTATTTATACACCATGAACCATAAAAACTATCAAGAAAACATTCCGCTTGTTATCCCTATGTACTATGAACACCCAGAAGATAATGAAGCATATAACTTTAAAAATCAATATTATTTTGGCAGTGAGCTTTTAGTTGCACCTATTACAAGTCCTAGAATTAAAAATTTAAATGTATCAAAAGTAAATGTATGGTTACCTAAAGGCATATGGTATGATATTTATACTGGTATGGTCTATGAGGGTGACAGAACACTTGATATGTATAGAGATTTAAACAGTATTCCTGTTTTTGCTCGTGCAGGTGGCATTATTTCAATGACAGATGATATAAATAATGTGGAAAATAACCCAGAAAATCTAACAATTAAGGTTTTTGCAGGTGCAAACGGTGAGTTTACACTCTATGAAGATGATAACACAAGCTGTGATTATGAAAATAATATCTGCTGTAAAACAAAAATAAGCTACACAGAAAATGAAAATGCTGTTTTCAAGATTTATAAAGCAGAAGGTAAAACAGATTTAATTCCAGATAAGCGAAATTATAAAATTAAGCTTACTGGTTTTGTAAATACAGATGATATAACTGTAAATCACAACTTCACTAAAACATATGATGAAATAAAAAATACAATTTGCATTTATATTGATAGTGTCAAAACTAATGAGCAAATTGAAATCATAATAAACAGCAGATATAAAACAAATGACAATCATGTTTTAAAACGTTGTTTTGACTTTTTAAATCAGGCTGAAATTGGTTTTATCTTAAAAGACCAGTTATTTAATATTATTTCTAGTGAAAATAGAATATCTGTTTTACTGTCAAAATTAAGCTCTATGAATATTGATAAAGACATTTATGGTGCTTTAGTTGAAATTTTAACCGCTTAATATAAGTTAAAAAGCCAGACTAAATTAGTCTGGCTTTTTTTAATTTATCTAATGCGTTTAATTTGACATATCAGGAACAAGAGGTACAAGAAGTACAAGAAGTTTGCACAAGAAGTACAAGAAGTTTACACAAGAAGTACAAGAGGTTTTAATTTTGGTTTCTGTAAGCATCTAAAATACTATTTACAAATGCGGTTGCTGAAACACCATTTTTTTTACTTTCATTAATTATAAACTGATGGTTTGTATCGGAAAAAGCCATATTTATTCTTTTTAATTTTTGACCTTTTTTTCCTTGTGTGGAACCAATTTCTTTAGCAGACACAGCAGTTTCAACTTGTTGTGTATTTTTAAATTTATCAAATAAGCCTTCATCAGCCGAAAAACTACTAACTTTATTTCTTGCCATTTTTATTCCTCCGTTAACTCATTTATAAAATTGGTGTAGTCATTTGCAGTTGTACTATTTGGACTATACTCTATAAGCATCATTCTTTTTGCTTGAGCTTCTCTTGCTCTTACTGACTCTCTAATTTTAGTTTTAAATAATTTAGTTTGCATAACGTCAGCTACATTTTGTAAAGACTGTTCAACATCTTTACTTAAATTTGTTCTCTTATCGTATTTAACAAGAAGTAAGCCAGCAACCTTTAAACGTGTATTTTGTCTACGTTTAATACCTGTTATAGCTTCGTGCAGTTGGGATAGCCCTTGAAGTGCATAGCGGTCAGCAGTGACTGGGATTATGACTTCATCACAAGCGATTAAGCAACTTTTTAATATAGCGTCAATAGACGGGTTAGTGTCGATTATAACATAATCATAGCCTTTAAGTTTTTTTAGTGTATCATCAAGTCTGAACACGCCGTCAATATCATCATAGAGAATTTTATCAGCTTTTCTAAGCAGAGGGTCAGATGCGACAATATCACCATTTGGCGTATGCTGTATTGCTTGGGATATTTCAATTCTGTCATCATCTAACAAAACATCATATAAGGTTGCAACGCCATCTATTTGAGCTTTGTATGTATCTGAGCTATTTCCCTGTTTATCGGAATCTATGAATAAAACTTTTTTACCTTTTTTAGATAAGATAGATGCAAGTGCAGTTGCTGTTGTTGTCTTACCTATACCGCCTTTTTGGTTAGCTACGACATATATTTTCATGGTTTAAAACCTCCTGTACTTCTTGTGCTTCTTATGCGAACATGTTATACTTCTTGTGTAAACTTCTTGTACTTCTTGTGTAAACCTCTTGTACTTCTTGTGTAAACTTCTTGTACTTCTTGTACTTCTTGTACCTATTTTATCAGTTTTATTAATATTGTCAATACTTCTTAACTTGCTGTACATGTTGTGTTTACTCGACTTAAATATGTTGAAAACACAAGGCTTATAATCTATACTAAATCAAAAAACTGCTGGGGGGTTCTTATGCGTAAAAAGTGTTTAGAGCTATTGAAACAGTCTATAATTTTGATAACCCAACCGATTTCATTTTGTGGAACATCGGTTGATGCTTTGATATTTAACAACAAAATACCTATATCAGATACGAAAACATTAGGGCCTTGTATTTTATATTCACTAAAAAATACAAGAATACTTATGGTGCTTCCAAACTTTGACCCATTAAACAGATTTGAAAATTTAAAGCTGTCTGACGATATTGATTTAAACCTTATAAAAAAAGATGGAGAGCTTATAACCATTGATAATTTTAATGATTACCATAGTGTTTATACGCTTGATGACATTTGTAAAATTCTTATAACAAGTCAACTAAACATACAAGCGGATACAAAGGTTATAAGTGACTTTATATGTGATTTAGGGCTAGACTCAAAGCAAGAAGAAGAAAACACTCTTGCAATGCTTCCATACTTAAAATCGGTATTTCCTCAAAAACACACTATGACAAATAACAAATTATCTAATGAACTTGTCAAAGATTTAATCAATACAGGTGGTTATGATTTAAATGTATCAAACAGAGGAAATGTTGAATCATATGTACTTGCAACCTTTGAGCCCGATATTAATATGAAACTTACAGGTAAGCCGTATGAGCATTATGACAGGTCTATTATGGATGCACTTGTAACGCTGTGGCTTTATGGAGATGAAAGCCACATAGTAACACCTGATATGATTTATAGAACAATGACTCATAAATCGGATATAGATATAAGTGCTGTACAAACATCTGAAATAATAAACAGTATAGAAAAGTTAAGAAGAATACATATAACAGTAGATGCTACTGATGAGATGCAAAAAAGAAATGTTTTAGATGAAAATGGCAATCCAATACTTAGCTGTAAATTTGATGAGTTTCTTTTATCAGCTAGATGTATAGAGGTCAGAACAGGTGGACATATAGTTAAAGCGTATAAAATACTATCAGAACCGATACTGCTTTCATATTCGAAAATGACACGCCAAATAATAACAATAAATGCAAAGTATCTTGATATAAAGCAGGTTGATGAACAAGGAAAGCTTACCACAAAAAGTCTAAAAAACAGCACGAAAAGAATAGCGATAAGAGATTATCTTATAAGACGAATAGAAATGATGAAGCACAAGAATAAATATGGCAATAGCAATATTACAACCATACTTTTTGAAACTATTTTTGAGGAAACTGGCACACAAACAGATGTAAAACAATATAAATCAAAAAATAAAAAGTATGTACTTCAGGTTTTAGATTTTTTCAAAGCGAGCAATTTTATATATGATTATGAGCTTAAGAAAAACGGTAAACGCACAGTTGGTGTAGATATTTTTTTCAAAAAAAGCAAAAAATAGAGTTATTTTTTTGCTTATCCGCGAATTATCCAAAATGGGTGTTTCATATATATTTCATGGTTAATTTTCGATGTATTATGAGTACATCTTGAGTAATATTTTTATATTTATTACATTTTTGACATTTTATAACAAAAATTTAAAAACCTCAAAAAAGTTCAATTTTAAATAAAAAATATAAAGGTTTAACGGATTAAACCTTTTAAAATCTTCTTATAAATTGCCCATTTTGGGTGTTAAGAAATCTTAACACTGATTTTTACCCCCTATTAAATATGACCTTACCCCCTATAACGTATGACTATACCCCCTATAACATATGACCAATAAATGTTTTCAAACGCAAATTTACATACATTTATTCAAATAAATTCCAATTTTAATTTTTAAAATTAGATTTTATTTTAAAATGCTATAAATATAGGTTTAACGTTAAAATTTTAAATTTTTTCAAGTCAATTTTTTCTTACCTTTCAAGTGGGAAAAAGGCTGATTTTTTCCATTTTTTTTTGAATTTTCACTTCCTATATGTATTTATATGTCTTTATACTTGCTCGGTTAAATTGCGAGCAAAGCAAAAAAAAATTTTTAGCTGCCTTTTTAATCTCCCCTTACTTGCCTAAAAATATTCTCTTTAATTCATGCCGCCCCAAGGAGGTTTCAATCATGGACTATTCAACTGCAAAACAAGCCATAAAATCAAATTGGCAATTTATTTTAAAAACGTTAGAAATTCAACCAGCCAAAAAAAAAGTAAATTCCGAAACTAGCTATATTTGCCCTTTTTGTTCGCATGGTAAGAATGGAGATGGACTTACTTTTATTCCGCAAACAAACCTTTTGAAGTGTTTTGGCTGTGGTTACACAGGAGATATCATTGATTTTTATATAAAAACTCAAAATGTAGATTTTAAAACAGCAATAAATAATCTATCAAATTTGTTAAATATAGAAATTTCTGAATATAAAATAAAAAAATCTTCTTCTACTCAGATTGATTATTCAAATTATTATTTAAAATGCATAGAAAATCTAAATAATAGCTGTAAGGCACAAGATTATTTATCTAAAAGGGGTATTTCTCTTGAAACAGCACAAAAATATATGATTGGTTTTGACCCTAACTGGAAAAGTCCATCAGCTATAAAAGCTGGTAAAAATCCTCCTGAAAGTCAAAGGCTTATAATGCCAACAAGCAATATTCACTATATTGCAAGAAACATAAAGGAAGATTTGACACCTCTTGAAAAGAGTTTTTGTAAAATGAACGAAGGCAAAGCTGATATATTTAATCTTAATTCGATTTATGAACAAGATTTAGTTTTTGTCACCGAAGGTATATTTGATGCTTTATCATTTTTAGAGGTTGGATATTCTGCATTAGCATTAAACAGTACAAGCAATGTAAAATTGTTTCTCTCTTATTTGAAAGATAAACCAACCAGTTGCACATTGGTTATTTGCCTAGACAGCGATAAAGCAGGCTCACAAGCCACCAGAGAGCTTCAATTAGGGTTAGACGATATAGGACTACCCTACATATCAAAAAGCCCGTACAGCGGCTTTAAGGACGCAAATGAAGCATTGGTAAAAAACAAGGAATTATTTTTACTTGAGATTGAAAAGATTAAAACTCAAGCTGCTTTAAAACCAGACAGCATAGAAAACTATTTTGATAGTTTTTTAGCAGAGGACATAGAGCAGTTTAAAAAATCTTTTTCTACTGGATTTAATAATCTTGATGTGCTTTCTGGGGGTATATACAGTGGTCTTTATGTAATTGCCGCTATATCATCGCTTGGTAAAACGACATTTGCATCTCAGCTTGCTGATAATATCGCTCAGAACGGTCAGGACGTGCTTTTTTTCTCTATGGAGCAATCTACCCTTGAAATGGTTTCAAAGGCTCTGACACGCTCTATATCGCTTAAAAACGGTATATGTGATATAACAAGTCTTGACATACGAAATGGAAATATTTCTGATGAGGTTAAACAGGCTATGTCAGAATATAGGCGAAATGTTGGAAATAAGCTTTCTATAATTGAATGTAGATTTTCAGCAACTGTTGATTATATATATAATTATGTAAAATCTTATATAACTAAAACTAACATATTGCCTGTTGTCATAATAGACTATCTTCAAATTTTATCAACCGAAAAATCAAAGTTTTCATCTACTAAAGAAAATATAGACAATATAGTTATAGCTTTAAAACGATTAAGTTTGGATTTTAAAATACCAGTTATAACTATTTCAAGTGTTAACAGAGCTAATTATTTAACACCTATTGATTTTGAAAGCCTAAAGGAAAGTGGCTGTATAGAATTTACTGCTGATGTTATTTGGGGTTTACAGCTTGAATGTTTAAATAATCCTCTTTTTGAAAAAACGAGTAATATAAAAGAAAAAAGAGATTTAATAAAAAAAGAAAAAAGCTCAAATCCGAGAAGGATTGAGCTTGTATGTCTTAAAAATAGATATGGCATATCTAATTTTAGTTGTTATTATGATTATTATGCAAAAAATGATTTATTTATAGAAAGAACATCTTTAACAAGTTTAAAATCTGGTAGAAAACGTTAAAAATTATTTAATACCCAAGCTTTCAATTAGTGCAGGCAGTTCAGAAATATCTTTAATTACAAAATCTGCACCAGCATTTCTAAAATTCTGCTCGGTTTTTTTACAAAGTTTATGACGCTCAGAGTCTGTAAGATTATTAAACTCATCTAAACTAAGTCCTAAATCTGAGCTACCTTCAATAATACCGACTGTCCAAACGCCAGCGTTTACACCTTCTTTTATATCAGAAACTGTATCTCCTACTTTAATTGCGTTTTTAACATTTGATACTTCAAGTTTTTTAAGGTTTTCAAATACCATGTAAGGATGAGGGCGACCTTTTCCGTTTACACTGTCTGCACTAATCCAAAAATCTGGTTTATAGCCTTGTTCTTCAGCTTTTTTTGTTACAATTTCCATCATAGCATCTGTATAGCCTGTTGTAGAGCCGATTTTTAAGCCCATTTCTCTTAACTTAATAACCGTTTCCAGAACATAAGGCTTAGGGCTTGCGTAGTTATGTAAAATTGCAAATAGTTTATCTTCAAACTGATTATATACATTTTCTACATCTGTTTTTGTCCACTTACGGTTGTGAACTTTTTCCCACTCATTAGAAATACGCTCCATGCTAAACATAGTGCGTACATGGTCTTTTTTAAGCATACCCATAGGTTTTCTGGTTTCTTCGGTTGTAACGTTTACGCCATAATGTGCAAATGAGTCCATAAAAGCCTTTACAGGTGCAAAACAGCCATAGTCTACTGTTGTGCCTGCCCAGTCAAAAATTACTGCCTCTATCATGATACTTTCTCCTTTTTTAGCTCAATAAATGTCTTTATAATATCTGTCAGCTTTTCAATATCTTCTGGATATATTTCTCCGATATTTCCCACTCTGAAAGTGTCAAGTTCGGTTAGCTTTCCAGGATAAATTGCATATCCACGCTCTTTTATATATTTATAAAATTCATCAAATTTAAACTTAGTGTTTATAGGATAGAAAAATGTAGTGATAATAGGCCCTTGATTGCTAGAATTTATATAGGTTGCAAAACCCATAGCCTTCATTTTTTCAATAAGTAATCTATTATTTTCATAATAACGTCTGGAACGCTCTGGAATACCGCCTTCTTCAATCAGCTCATCAATAGCCTTGGAAAATGCCAACACAACATGTGTAGGAGAGGTGAAACGCCATTTTCCGTCTTTATCCATACCCTTCCACTGGTCATATAAATCAAGTGATAAAGAGCGAGCCTTGCCCTTGCTTTCTATCAGTTTATCTCTTCTACAGATAATAAATGAAAATCCTGGAACACCTTGTATACATTTATTAGCACTGGACACTAAAAAATCAATTCCCCAGTCTGATACAGGGATATCTACACCGCCAAAAGATGACATTGCATCGACAATAAAAGTCTTGCCTGCATCTTTGACAACCTTACCGACCGATTGTATATCATTTAAAATGCCGCTTGTGGTTTCGCTATGAACCATGGCAACATGTGTTATACTGCTGTCTTGTTTTAATAAATTTGCAATATATGCGGCATTTGGCACTAAGTCATAATCTTCCTTATAATGCACATAATTTATTTTGCTATGCTCACATATATCTGTCATACGCTCACCATAAGAGCCATTAGAGCAAATAAGCACCTTTTCATTTTCACTAATAACACTTGAAAGTACGCTTTCCACACCGAAAGTACCACTTCCCTGCATTAAAACAGCTGTGTAATCGTCTTCGGATACATGAGCAAGTTCTAAAAGTTGACTGCGTATTTTTTGTGTTACTTTTTTATAATCATCGTCCCATGTGCAACGGTCTACAAGCATTTCTTTTTTTACTGTGTCAGTTGTTGTAAGTGGCCCTGGAGTAAGTAGTTTATATTCATTCATAATTAGTTATCCTTTCTTAAATTAACCCTTTGCATTTTCTGAAATTTGCTTATGTGCCTCAAAAAGCTCTAAAGTTAAAGGCTCGCTAAATGTCTTTGGATATGCAGATTTATTTGCATTGTCTGTACTTTCGCCCTCATATAGTGGGTTTGGATAGGTTTTTAACAGTTCTTCTCTTGCATTTTCAATAATACACTGAGCCATTTCCATTGCAAGTGGGTTTGAGTTTTCGCCCTTATCTAAAACTGCAATCGATTCTGTCAGTGAGAAATTGCCTTCTGTTGGGTCTACATAGTCTATTGGCATACCCTCAGCTTTATCCTTAACCGCTTGATGACGCAGACCAAAACCAATAGCTACCTCACCTGCACGACATAGTTTTAATGGGCCAGAACCAGAGGTTTCAATATGTGAATCAGCATTTTTATAAATACCGGCTAGCACATCTTGAGCTTCATCTCCGTAAGCATCAACAATAGCCTGAATCATAAGCCATGCAGTTGATGAGGACATAATATCTGTAACTGCAATTTGTCCATTATATTCAGCTTTTGTTAAATCCTTAAAACTTGTTGGAGTAGTTAAACCTTCTGACTTCATAAGCTCGGTATTTAAGATAATTGCACCCTCTTGAGAGGTAATAGGTGCAGTATAATCTGGCACACTCTCAAGTGTATTTACATCAAATTCAAGAGTTTTAAACATGTTGTTTTGCTCCTCGGCACTTTGCAGATAAAATGTACTCATTGTTACCATATCTGCTTCTATATTTGTGCCTTCTGCCATTAGTTTGCCGCCAAGCTCAGATGTACCATAAGTTTGAAGAATATATTTACCTTCATAACCATTTGAATCAAGTGCATTTTCAATAGCTGAAATTGCTTCTTCATCTGCATTTGAATAAATTACAACTTGGTCACCACTTGCCGCACCAGATGTACAGCCAGCAATAACAGATAAAGCCATACTAAGAGATAAACCGAAAGCTAAATATTTTTTTAATCTCATAATCAAAAATTTCCTTTCAAGTTGAGTTTATTTATAGGTTTTTTTGTTTGCAAGCTTTGAAAAAATCACTTTTGCAATTAAATTTGTAAATAAAATAAGTATTGATAACACAAAAACTTCATTAAATCTATTTACATATTGAAGTTGTTTAATCATTGTAGTTAAAACCATAGTTCTTGCACCTGCAATAAAAATAAGGGCACTTATTGTAACCATAGAATTTATAAAATAATAACTAAACACTTCAATTAAGCTTGAAAGTGCATTTGGAGTTACAACTCGTAAAATGGTTTTAACCCAACTATCACCCATAAGCATTGCAGTTGTTTCCCAGCCTGCATTCATTTTAGATAGTGAATTTTTCATCATAAGATATGGAGTGGAAAAATAATGAACTATATTACATAAAATCATTAAAATAAGCGTATTTTGAAGGCTTGTGCCAGTAAACACAAACAAATAAGCTACACCAAGCACCATTCCAGGTATTGCATTTGTAATTAGTGCTATATTTTCGATTATTTTTTTATGTTTTATATTACTTCTAGCAGTTATAAGTGCTGCACCATAAGCTATAAGTGTGCCAAAAAGTGCGGTAAGTACAGCCATAATAAGCGAATTTGTATAAACATTTAAAAGCTCGCTGTCGGTGAACACTTCTTTAAAATGGTCAAGTGAAAATCCAACTTTATAAGGCCATTGCTCAACAAGTGGAACAACAAAAATGACAGCAAATATTGATAAAATAATAACCGAAATAACACCGCTACATGTGCCCCAGCTTATATCTCTAAAAGCGTTTTGTCTTAAATCTGCATGAGATATTCTGTTATATCTAATATTAAATTTCTCTAAAATTTGTAAAATACATATACTGCCTATTGATGGAATAAGCATAATCATTGCAATAACAGCACCTCTGTTAAAATCAGGTATACCGCCTAGCATTTGATTATAAAGTACAGTTGCTATAACATCATATTTACCGCCAACAGATGCTGGAATACCAAAATCAGTAAAGCATAAGAAAAACACCTGAATAAATGCACCTGCAAATGTGCCAAGCAGAGGACGTAAAACAGCAATATAAAATGTTGATAAATTGTTATCTCCCATTGTTTTTGAAACAATAAGCGTTTTTTTATCAATATACTGCATAGTGTTATTTAGCAGTAAAAACGCAACTGGAATTGTATAAATCACATATCCGATAAGCAGACCTGAAAAACCATAAATATCAAATAATTGTCTGCCTAAAAGACGGGTTATAAGTCCCTGTTTACCAAAAGAATATATAATTGCAAAACCATATGTTATAGTTGGCAAAAACATAGGAAGTGTTGCAATAAAACTGATTATATTTTTAATAAACTTAGGTAAAGCGGTATAATGTACGGCATAGGCTATAATAAAAGCAAAGATTACAGAAATTACACCGCTTATTATGGCGATTTTAAAGCTATTTAATAATGCTGTGAAAAAATCATTTTCAGTTATAACCGATGTGTAAAACTCGGTTGTAAATGAATTATTAAATATAGATTTAAAAAACAGCATAATTATAGGTGCTGCTAAAAACACAGCAAATAATACAGTAATTGCAAAAAAGATAAATTTTAATTCTTTGTTTTTCATACTGCCTCACTTGCTAAATTTAAGCAATTTCCAAAAAGTGCATAAATATTATTTCTCTTGATTTCAAGCTGATTTAAAATAAATTTCTTTACAAAATCATTTTTAGGAGTGTTTATAATCTCCTCTGGCTTTGCATACTGAGAAATTGTACCTTGATTTATAATCAGCACTCTATCAGAAAGAGTTAAGGCTTCTTCTGGGTCATGGGTTACTATAATAGTTGTTAGGTTGTATTCTCTTGCGATTGTCTTAATTCTATCCTTGATTGACTCTTTAATAACGCCATCGAGTGCGGAAAGAGGCTCGTCAAGAAGTAAAATTTTAGGTTTCATAACCATTGTTCTTGCAAGTGCAACTCTTTGCTTTTGACCGCCTGAAAGCTGGTCAATTCTCTTTGACAGATGTTCTTTTAATCCCAATAAATTTATAAGTTCTTCTACTTCTTCTTTTGTAGATGCATTAGGCTTATTTTTTAGTCCATAAGTTATATTTTTATATACATTTAGGTTTGGAAAAAGTGCATAATCCTGAAAAACAATGTTAAAACCTCGTTTTTCCATTGGTGTATTTGTAAAATCTTCACCGTTATATAAAATTTCACCTTTATCAGCATGTACAATACCTAAAATTAAATTAAGTAATGTAGTTTTACCACAACCAGATGGGCCAAGTATAGAAACTATTTCCCCATCATTGACTTTTAATGAAATATCTTTTAATACTTGTACGCCATCAAATGATTTTTGTATTTGATTTAGCTCTAGCATTTTTATTTACTCCCTTCAAATATCACGTTTTTCTCAACAATCATATTTTAGCAACTTTTTTAATTATCTATCTATCATATTTTCTCAAAGTTTGAGTAAATCGGCAGTAAATACCGCTCAAAAAAAGCGTCCAGACATGTAGAAAAACTACAAAACTGGACGCTTAAATTAAAGCCCTCTATCGGATATAACCATACCGCTTTTATCTAAGTTTTTAGAAAAACGTTCAAAATCACTTAAAATAATGCTCATATATATTAAATCAACCATTGCAATGTCTGGTACACGAGAAAAAATTGCAGAACCATAGATATAACTTGTTTCGCCACCTGTACATAAACAAATATCTGCATATTTTGCTATAATAGGCTCTTTTGCACTTGTTATAACAATAGTATTAGCACCTGATTTCTTAGCTTGTTTAATAGCTTTTATTGTATCTATTGATTTTCCAGAATGAGAAAATGCAATAGCCACATCTGCAACGGTTAAATGACAAGCTGAAATTTGCTGTAAATATGCATCTGTATGCATTTTACAATGCAAACCTAAATAAGTAAGCTTTGTAAGCAAATCATTTGCTGGGGTCATAGAATTTTCTACACCATAAATATCTATCACTCTGGCAGTTGATAACATTCTTATTGCTCTGCTAAGTTCATTTCTTGAAACATTTTTTAATACACCTTCCAAAAGTTCACGGGCAAACTTTATTTCTTTTAAAGGCAAATTTTCTATCTTTTCCCATGGTTTTAAATCAAAATTTGCTAAATGCTCGAAATAATTATCTTTATTTGATACACATTCCCTTAAAAGACAGTATTTAAAATTTCTATAACCATCTATTCCAAGAGCCTGAACAAAACGCATTATTGTAGGCTGACTAACTTTGACCGTTTCTGATAGCTCTGAAATGGTCATTTTTGAGCATATTTCTGTGTTTTCCAGCACATAATCAGCTACCTTTTGTTCTGATGGTCTTAATGATGAATATGTATTTTTAATTCTATCTAGTAAATTAAAATTTTCCTGCATAAAATATCCTTTCTGACTATGTAGAAAAACTACAAATTTATACTTTTATTCTTTTAATAAAATTACAAACACAACTATAATATATTAGTTTTTTTTAATATTCAAATTATACAGCCTTAAATATAGTATTTTTTATTGATTTAAGCTGACTGTTTGTAAAATTTAATATAAATACAAGTCAAAAATATGTAAAATAATTAAAATATTTTTATATATCTTTCAAATGATTATTATTTGGTTTTTTATTTTATATAGTTGTTGAAATTTAAACATATATAGCCTGTTATCTTTATGCATATTATTGCAATCTATACAAATTCAAGATATAATTATCATAATTAGTGTTGTAGGAAAGGAAGAATAAGAAAATGAGTAAAAATTATGCTTTTGGTGTTGATTTAGGTGGTACAACCGTTAAAATGGGACTTTTTAAAAATGATGGAACTTTAGTGGATATGTGGGAAATCCCTACACGCAAAGAAAATAATGGTCAGTTTATACTTTCAGATATATCAGAGGCTATAAAAAATAAACTCACTGAAAAAAACATCTCAAAAGATGATGTGCAAGGCGTAGGTTTAGGTGTTCCAGGGCCTGTTGGCGAAGATGGTACTTTATTTCAGTGTGTAAATCTAGGCTGGGGAATATTTAATGTAGAAAAAACTCTTTCTGAGCTTACAGGCTTTACTGTAAAAGCTGGTAATGATGCAAATGTAGCTGCACTTGGCGAAATGTGGCAAGGCGGTGGCAAAGGATATAAAAGCATTGTTATGGTAACTCTTGGCACTGGTGTAGGCGGTGGAGTTATTATAAATGGTAATATTTTATCTGGTGCAAATGGTGCAGCTGGTGAAATTGGTCATATATGTGTAAATGATGACGATGATTTTGTATGTGGCTGTGGAAATACTGGCTGTTTAGAAACATATAGCTCTGCAACAGGTGTTGTAAGAATGACAAAAAAATACCTAGAGCAAAATAAAGAGGTTTCAACCGTTTTAAGAGATATTGAAAATCTGCAAGCTAAGGATATTTTTGATGCTGCAAAACAGGGCGATAAAGTTGCAATAGAACAATGCGAACAAGTGGGCAAATATTTAGGTAAAGCACTTGCGGCTATTTCCGCTGTTGTAAACCCTGAAGCTTTTGTAATTGGTGGCGGTATGGCTCGTGCAGGTGAAATTCTTATGGAGTCTATACGCAGAAATTATAAAAAGCTCGCTTTCCATGCATGCCGTCAAACCGAGTTTAAGGAAGCTACACTGGGTAATAATGCAGGCATTTACGGCAGTGTATATATGCTTTTAAAGTAAATTACTCCTCTTTTAATTCTCGTTTGTATTTATAATATGTATTGCGTGAAAGTCCAGTTAATTTCATAACGTCAATATCTGATAGCGTTCCATTAAAAGTCTTGCTGTGTTTGAGTATAAGTTTTTTACTTGATATGCTCTTTTTGGTTATAAGCTTTGCACCTTTCTTTTGACCTATTTGTTTTCCGTTAAGCCTTGCGGTTTGTATGCCTTCTCGGGTTCGCTGTTTTAGGTCTAAAACTTCTTTCTCTGCTTGCTCAAAGGCTAGTTTAATCTGTTCTTTAGCAAGAGATAATAAATACTTGTTTATACCCTCTAAAATAAAGTCAACATTATTTCCAACAAGCGGCACTTGATTTGTCATAGCTTTTTTATAAGTGCTTGTGTTTATATGTGGCTCTTTTAGGAAAATAAGTTCTATTTCATTGTTAAACATAGTTTCATAGGCTGTAAAGCCTTCATCAGCATTACGGCTCATACGGCTTACACTGTCAAATACCACAGTATCACCAGCTTTTAAAGCTTTTTCAAGTTTAGTCCATTCTTTACGCTCTAATTTTGTACCTGTGAAAATCTCTTTTATTATTAGTGCATCTGGATATAACTGTTTGATATTTCGTGCTTGACGCTCTATGTTTTGTTTTCTTGTACTTATTCTGCAATATCCGTAAATCATAAATAAATCACCTTAATATAAAAAGTATTAAAATAATACTAATTATACATTATTTTTGCGATAAAAAAAAGCCAGACAAAATGTCTGGCTTTAAATTTTTTACATTTCATTGAGAGTTGCCATAACAGCACCCTTTTTAGACACTGTAAGAGAAGCATATTTTGCAGAAAATTTAAGATAATTTTCTAAGTTTTGAGAAGTTAGCTTGGAAAAATCGGTTATATTATCTCTTGTTAGCTGATATAAAAGTGAGCCAATAAATGAATCACCTGCACCAGTTGTATCTACTACATTGACTTTTAAGCTTGCAGTTTCAGCAAAGCTATTTTTGGTGTATATAGCAGAGCCTTCACTTCCTCTAGTTATAAGTACAAGTGTGCAACCCATATTTAATAGCTTTTGTGCCGCCTCTTTTTCGGTTTTACAGCCTGTTACAAACTCAATTTCATCATCAGAGAGTTTAATTATATCTGCATACGGTAAAAACTCACCAATAGCGTTTTGACAATCTTCAGGGCTATTCCAAAGAGGTAAACGCACATTAGGGTCAAATGAAATAAATGCACCAGCTTTTTTAGCAAGCTCTATTGCTTTTTTATGTGCATATTTAACTGGCATTTCTACAAGGTCAACCGAGCAGAAATGTAAAACATAAGCATTTTTAAACATATCCTCGGTTATTTGCTCTTCGGATAAAAATAAATCGGCTGATGGATTTCTATAAAAAGAAAATTCTCTATTTCCTGTTTTGTCAAGAGATACAAACGCTAAACCGGTATTGGCTTTACTTGTGCGGAAGATATAAGATGTATCAACACCATTTTGCTTTAAAACATTTAAAATGTGAGTGCCAAAAGCGTCCATACCTACTTGAGAAATCATAGCGGAATCTAACCCTAAACGAGCCGCAGCAGTTACAACATTTGCTGGTGCACCACCTGCCACACGTTCAAAATCGGTTACTTCATCAAGTGAACAACCCTTTTGTTTTGGGATAAAATCGATTAAAAGTTCGCCAATAGATAGAATTTTCTTCATTTTTATTTAGTCCTTTACTATATTTAAAGAGTTCATCTGAAAAATATTTGCATTGCCATGTTCAGGAAGAATAATGCCTTTATCTGTTGGAAAATATCTTGTTGAAAGCACTTTTTCTCCGCCATTTATAAATATTTCGACACTTGATGTATCGGCTAAGATACGCAAAAAGTTTATATTTGAAACATCTACCTTTCTTGTACTTCTGCCGTTTCCACCGTTTATATGAGTGATAGAAAGTAAATCTTCGCTCCACTCTATAACAAGAGCATTTCTTATAACAATTCTGCCACTTTGAGAGCATCTATACTCTAAATCGAATATAGTAGCCTCTTGCGGTGCTATTTCTTTGCCTCTTAGCTTATTTAGCTCTATAACAGGATATCTGTATATTTTATTTCCTGAACGTTTTAATGTGCAAAGAGAAGTTAAACAGTGTTGCCAGTTTTCAGTAGGGTTTTTATAATCTGCATCAGGCATACCAAGCCAGCCAATCATAAAATGCCTGTCACCGTCTGAAAATGTTTGAGGTGCGTAAAAATCAAAACCAAAATCAAGCTCATTAAATTCGCCAAGCGTATAGTCATTTCTAAAATCGCCATACAGTGGGAAATAACCACAGCTATAAATATTTTGATAGTGATTACCCTGTTTTGTAACGCCTTGAGGTGAACAAACTAAAAACCACATTCCATCAAGATAAAATAAGTCTGGACACTCCCACATATAACCGAAGGTTTCAGGTGTAGAGATAGTGTTTATATGTTTAAAGTCAACTTTATTTTCAGACTCAAATACTAAAAGTACGCCTTTATCCTGTTTTGTTCTAGCTCCCTGCACCATATAGTATTTATTTTCATACTTAAATACCTTAGGGTCACGCACATGACAGGTTAAAAAATCAGGATAATCAGTGTTTTTCATTAACAGCTTTTTATAATCCACTGTAACACCATCTGAACTTACCGCTAAAACTGTGTTATGCTCTCTGCCAGTGTTTATATAATCAAAATTGCCATCTAGTTTTACATTTCCGGTGTAATATAAATACATTTTATCGTCTTCAATAAGTGCCGAACCCGAATATACACCATGCACATCAAATGGCTGGTCTGGATACATAGCAATAGGCATCTGCTCCCAAGTTATTAAATCTTTAGAGCGGAAATGTCCCCAATGCTTTACTCCGCCACTTGCATCAAAAGGTGCATACTGATAAAACACATGATAATAATCCCCCATTTTACAAAGACCATTAGGGTCATTAAGCCAGCCCACAGGTGGCATTAAATGAAAGTTTAATCTGTAATTATCACTTGAAAAATCAGCATTTTTTTCGGTTTGTTCAGCTAATTTTTTTAAATCACGATATAATGCATTACTCATAAATTTACTCCTTATTTTAGAGTTAAAACTCTAGTGTTACAAGGCTTTACATCTCCGAAAATCGCCTCAACATCAGTATAATCATCGGAATTTGTAACAATAACAGGTGTTATAGTTTTATAACCAGCTTTTTCAATCGCCTTTTTATCAAATTC
>CALWMO010000007.1 GCA_944381965.1 uncultured Butyricicoccus sp. | reverse complement strand
TCAGCTAGAATATCTTCATATTCATCAGAAATATAAAGGTCTATTGCATTATCTCTGTCTGGTCGTCTAATGCCATCGACAAATTGTAAACCTAAAACCTTAGGGTGCTGACGTAAAAACCAGTTATCAGCCTTGCTGCCTGCAAGACGAGTACAGTGAATACGGCTTTGTTGACCAGCACCAACACCGATAGTCTGACCGTTTTTAACATAGCAAACGGAGTTAGACTGAGTGTATTTAAGAGTGATAAGAGCGACAATCATATCAAGAGCCGCTTCATCAGTTAGGTTTTTGTTTTCAGTAACAATATTGTTTAACAGGTCTTTTGAGATTTTAAAATCATTGTAACCCTGTTCAAAAGTAACACCAAAAACATCACGTTGTTCTATTGCCTTAGGCTTATAATTTTCATCAATCTTGATTACGTTATAACCGCCCTTACGCTTTCTCTTTAGAATTTCCAGAGCCTCGTCTGTGTAATCTGGAGCGATAATGCCGTCAGAAACCTCATTTAAAAGAAGATTTGCAGTATCAGCATCACAGGTATCACTTAACGCTACAAAATCGCCATAAGAGCAAAGACGGTCAGCACCTCTAGCACGAGCATAAGCGGAAGCGATTGGAGAAAGCTTTTCAGCATCAACAAAATACATCTGTTTTTCGGTTTCTGTCAGAGGATAACCGAGAGCAGCACCCGCTGGAGAAACGTGCTTAAAAGATGCGGCAGCCGCATGACCAGTAGCCTCTTTAAGCTGACTAACAAGCTGATAAGCGTTAAAAGCATCTAAGAAATTTATATAACCTGGTTTACCATTTAAAACTTCGATTGGAAGTTCACCTTCGGTCATAAAAATACGAGAAGGCTTTTGGTTAGGGTTACAACCATATTTAAGAGTTAATTCTTTCATAAATCCACCTTACTTCTGGTATTTATTCTTGATGATTGTTTCGGTTTCGCCTGTTTCAAGGTCGATATAACGAACAAATAGAGAAATTTTATTTATCTCATTCATAGATTCCCAAAGCAGATTTGTAAAATCATTAATATCATAATCGATTTGAATACACTTAGGCTCACCTCTAAATGGTGGCAGTGGGTCACCGTCACACATATAAGTGTGAATAAAATGACCAAGACCAGCAACAGGCTTGTCGTATTCATAGAAGAAACGTTTGTTAGCAGTTCTATCAGAAGTGAAGTTCTTTAGAATAGAAATATCATAAGAGCCATCTTCATTTACAACCGCAGAAATACGAGAAGTGTAGTTAGGAGCGTCAGGCTCAAACTCACGAGTACGCAGAGCCTCAATATAGCTCTTACCCTGCTTTAAGTAATCACAAATAGTGTCTGTCTGGTCGCCGTTTGTAACAACAGTTTTGCCCTCACATATGCGAACAGGGTGATAAATGATAAGTGAAGGGTCGGTCATTTTGGAAGGGTCAAAAGCCTCTGTGCGGATACCGTCCTCTGTTTCAACAAAAATACGGTTACGGCTGTTTTCGGAGCGACCCATAATAAAATAAGCGATAACATTCTTTTTGTTATCCTTGGTTCTGCCGAGGATTATGCCACGACCTGGATAAGCATTGCTTTGCAGTTCCTCTTGAATATTGTATACAAAATTACGAAACATAAATATAAACCTCTTTTCTTAGTTTTCAGGCAAAATTTTAACTGTTTGACCGTCTATTTGTAAACGATTTTCACAAAATAGGGATACAGCTTTAGGTAGAATATGCCATTCAGCCTGCTCCATAACACGCCTTTGCAGAATTTCTGGAGTATCATCTGGCATAACTTCAACAGCCTTTTGTAAAATTATAGCACCACCGTCAACTATTTCAGAAACAAAATGCACGGTTGCACCTGTTACCTTTACGCCTTTTGCAAGAGCCGCCTCATGCACATGAAGACCATAAAATCCCTCGCCACAAAAAGACGGAATAAGTGAAGGGTGAACATTTATAATTTTGTTGAACCATTTTTTGCAAAAAGAATCTGGCAATACAGTCATAAAGCCTGCAAGTACTACTAAGTCTATTTTAATATGACATAGCATTGTGTCAAGAGCTATACCATAATCTTCAGCTGTTTCATAATCTTTTCTTTTTAAGATATAGGACGGAATAAAAGCTTTTTTAGCACGCTCTAAAGCGTAAGCATTAGGATTAGAAGAAATCACAGCGGCAATATTACCGCCATGAATTTCGCCATTTTGCTCTGCATTTATGAGTGCCTGTAAATTTGTTCCGCCTCCTGAAACCAATACAGCTATATTCACAATTAATAAACCTCTTAAACTAAAGTAATACCCTTTTCGCCTGTGGTAATTTCGCCCATGATATAAGCGGTTTCACCTGCATCAGCTAAAGCCTTGATAGCCTTATCAGCGTCACTAGCTGCAACAGCAACCATTAAACCTATACCCATATTAAATGTGTTATACATATCACGCTCTGGGATATTGCCAGCCTTAGCGATAACATCAAAAATAGGCAGTACAGGAGCAGAATTTTTACGAATAACAGCATGAGTGTTGTCACCTAACATACGAGGTACATTCTCATAGAAACCGCCACCTGTGATATGGCTGATAGCCTTAACATCAGCATTTGCAATAAGATTTTGAATTGCTTTGACATAAATCTTAGTTGGGGTTAAAAGTTCCTCACCTAATGTTTTGCCAAGCTCATCAACATATTTCTTAACAGTGTTTTCATCAATGCCAAGTGTTTTACGAACAAGAGAATAACCGTTTGAGTGAACACCAGAAGATGCAACACCGATTAAAACATCACCAGCTTTTAGTCTGCTACCGTCAATCATTTTCTTTTTATCGACCATACCAACAGAGAAGCCGGCAACATCATATTCATCTATTGGATAAAATCCTGGCATTTCAGCTGTTTCGCCACCGATTAAAGCACAACCCGCTTGACGACAACCTTCAGTAATACCAGAAACAATGCTTGCAACTCTTTCAGGAAAGTTCTTACCAACAGCGATATAATCGAGGAAAAACAGAGGTTTTGCACCACAGCAAGCAATATCATTTACACACATAGCAACCGCATCAATACCAATAGTGTCATGCTTATCCATTAAGAAAGCAAGTTTTAACTTAGTGCCAACACCATCAGTACCAGAAACCAGAACAGGCTCTTCCATTCCTTTAAAATCAGGCTGGAAAAGACCGCCAAAACCGCCAAGGCTACCGATAACCCCTGGAATAAAAGTGCTTTCAACCATAGGCTTGATAAGTTTTACAGATTCATAACCAGCAACAACGTCTACGCCTGCTGCTTTGTAGCTTTCGGAACGGCTCTCACTCATAATTCAATCTCACTTTCAAACATATTTTTATCCACTTGATTTGGAACTTCCATAGGATACTCACCAGTAAAGCAAGCATCACAGAAACCGAGTTTACAATTTAATGCAATACGTCTTGTAGCCTCAACAGATAAGAAACCAAGGCTGTCAACACCGATAATCTGACGCATTTCTTCAACAGTACGCTCGTGAGCGAGTAGCTGAGTACGCTCAGGAATATCAGTACCAAAGAAACAAGGGTGACGGAAAGGCGGTGCAGAAATTCTCATATGTACTTCTTTAGCACCAGCATCACGAACAAGCTTTACAAGTCTAGCACATGTTGTACCACGAACAATGGAGTCATCAACCATAATAACACGCTTGCCGTTTACAGCCTCTCTAAGAGCATTTAGCTTTAAGCGTACAGAGCGTTCACGCTTAGATTGTCCTGGTTGAATAAAAGTTCTGCCAATATAACGGTTTTTAATAAGACCAACACCGTAAGGAATACCTGAGCATTTAGCGTAACCGATAGCCGCCGGAATACCGGAGTCAGGCACACCGATAACAACATCAGCACCGACAGGGTGCTCAATAGACAGATATTTACCTGCTTCTTGACGAGCAAGCTCAACAGATGCACCATCAATTACAGAGTCTGGACGAGCAAAATAAATATATTCAAATACACAAGCGGCAGATTTGCACTTAATTTCACTATGTAAAGAGCGAATTTGACCGCCTTCAACAATAACAACCTCTCCTGGTTCAATATCACGCACAAACTCAGCACCAAGAGCATCTAATGCACAAGACTCAGAAGCAAAGATAATAGCACCTTCTGCTGTTTTACCCATACAAAGAGGACGCATACCACGAGGGTCACGAGCAGCGATAAGCTTACGAGGTGACATAATACAAAGTGAATATGCACCTTGAACCACATTCATTGTGTTAAGCACAGCCTCTTCAATAGAGCCGCATTTTAATCTCTCACGAACGATTGTATAAACTAAAACCTCAGTATCAGAGGTAGAGCGGAAAATACCGCCAGTATTTTCAATTTCCTTGCGAAGTTCACTAGCATTTACAAGGTTACCGTTGTGAGCAACAGCCAAATTACCTTTAACATGAGTAATAGAAAGAGGTTGAGCGTTTTCACGATGAGGGTCACCAGTTGTGGAGTAACGCACATGACCAATCGCCATTTGACCGACCATGCTATCAAGAATTTGCTGGTCAAAAACATCATTTACAAGACCAATGTCCTTGTGGCACTTGATAACACCACGGTTATTTACTGCAATACCACAAGCCTCTTGACCTCTATGTTGTAGAGCAAAAAGAGCAGTATAAGCCTCGTGTGCAGGGCTTAAATTACAGTCATCTGGAATATAGATACCAAATACACCACATTCCTCATGTACAGCATCTGAGTCAAAAGGAGTGTGATTTAATTTTCTCATTTTATATTTCATAATATTTAAAATTACCTCGTAATAATTATTTACCAGTTAAACGGCGTAGAATTTCCTGATAAGCTTCTTCAACATTTCCAAGGTCACGACGGAAACGGTCTTTGTCAAGCTTTTCACCAGTGTCCTTATCCCATAGACGACAGGTGTCTGGAGAAATTTCATCAGCCAGAATAATTGTGCCTTGGGCAGTCTTACCAAACTCAAGTTTAAAATCAACTAAAGTTACATTTAATGTGTCAAAGTAAGCCTTCATAACTTCGTTTACCTTGAAAGCCATCTTTTTGATTGTTTCGATTTCGTCAGCAGTAGCAAGCTTTAAAGCCATAGCATGATAATCATTAATCAGTGGGTCGCCTAGGTCATCATTTTTGTAGGAGAACTCAATAGTTGGCTGGTCGAAAACAATTCCCTCATTTACACCATAACGCTTAGCAAAAGAACCAGCAGAGATATTACGGATAATAACTTCAAGAGGAACAATAGAAACCTTTTTAACAACAGTTTCACGCTCGGAAAGCTGCTCTACAAAGTGAGTAGGCACACCCTGCTTTTCAAGCAGTTGGAACATATGGTTACTCATAATGTTGTTAATAACACCCTTACCAGCGATAGTACCCTTTTTTTCACCATTAAAAGCGGTTGCATCGTCTTTATAATCTACAATATATAGGTTCTCATCATCTGTCTTAAATACTTTCTTAGCTTTACCTTCGTATAATTGTTCTAACTTTTTCATGTCAGTTTTCTCCTTGTATATAAATTTTATGCTTGATATTCTGCTCTAACTTTAGCGTCCTTAGCTGAAACCTCATCAGCCATATCCTTTTTAAACTGCTCTAGCTTTTCAGCGAGTGCATCATCAGATAGTGCGATAATCTGAGCGGCTAGTATAGCAGCATTTTCCGCACCATCAATAGCTACACAAGCAACTGGAATACCCTTAGGCATCTGAACCATAGAAAGCAGGCTGTCCATACCGCCCATAACGCTTGTACCCATAGGAACACCGATAACAGGCAGAGTGGTGTAAGCAGCGATTACACCGCCAAGGTGAGCAGCTTTGCCGGCAGCAGCGATAATAACGCCAAATCCGTCATTTTTTGCGTTTTTAGCAAGGGTTTCCGCAGCAAGTGGGGTACGGTGTGCGGAAACAATACGCACTTCAAACGGAATATCAAATGTTTTAAGTTTATCAATACATTTGCTCATAACTTTCAGGTCGCTATCCGAACCCATTACAATACATACCTTTTTCATTTGCGAAAATCCTCCAAAAGATAAAAAATATACTGGTTGACCAAAAAAGAAATGCAGGATACAACTGTACCCTGCATTTTAGTTATTTGGTTATAAAAATGCCTGCAAAAGTGCCATGCTTATGGATATATGATTGGCTTATTAAGAAAATGCCTGAACTTAGCATGATAATGCCTCCTTATGCAGTCAATGTGTCGTTTACAAACTATATTTTATATAGTAACCATGCTTGTTTCAAGCTTTTTTAAGCTTGTTTTAAAAAATCGTATACTTGCCCAAAAGAAAAGGTGCAAAAATAACAAGGTTTGTCGTGTTCTACTCTTGTTTGCTATGTTTTTCAAGTAGCTCACATACAGAAATGACATTTTGGCGTTCACGTTTGCGAAGCATCTCAGCTGTTTGACGAACTTCTTCGTCCAGTTTACCAGTTACACATTCATCAATAAGCGGTATAAGCTTTTCAGCTGTAACATCGCTTAGATGTATACATGTGCGACTGCCTATATATTTAAGAAATCCGTCTACTTTTATATCATAGCTCATGCCGATAACAGGAACGCCAGCAGCGGCTGAAAACATAAGAGAATGAAGTCTAATACCAATAACTGTTTTCATACGAGCTAAAATACCGATAGTAGTTTCTATTGATTGACGTTTAGTTATCATATAGTAAGGGCATTTTAGTTTACCGCCTATCTGCTCTGCAGGCTCTAAATCTGACGGATATTCAATAGGCACAAACAGCGGAATAAGTCCATATTTTTCATATGCATAGTGAGCAGCTTTTACGATTTCGTCAGAAACCTCCTCTAAACCTTTCCATTTTCTAACACCCAAACCAATATAATTTTTATCAAGAGGAACATTACATTCTTCAAACGCCATATCTACAAGCAAATCGCTTGCTGGTTTTAAAATAATGGTAGGGTCAGCCGAAAGCCTAATATCAGGCTTTACAATACCCATGCTTGTGAGTTCTCCACGGGATAAATCATCACGAAGTGTTATAATATCAACCGAACGGTTTATGGTTTTAGCTGCACATTTTCTGTTACTAAGCTTATTTATAGGGCCTATACCACAGCCATACATAATAACCTTACAGCCCATTCTTTTGGCTTGGTCTAGTGTTAGAAGATAATATCTAAGTGAACGGGTTGATGTTACATCTTGCATAAGGCTTCCGCCACCGTTTATATAAAGTGCAGATTTATGCAATCTTTTTAAAATCTGGTCAAATCTAAATGTGTAAACAGCATCTGTGCGATAAACCAGTTTGGTTTCAAGAGGACGTCTTGACATAACAGTTATTCGGCGGTCTGGGTCTATTGCACGCATTTCCTGAACAATAGCTTTCAAGATAGCATCATCACCAGAGTTGCCTTTGCCATAAGCACCACAAATAACTATTTCATCACGTTTAAATTTCTTCTGACGTTCAAAGCGTCTGATAACCGTTTTATAGTTATTTATCTGAGTTTGGCACATGGTTCTAAGTGAAAAATCTCTGTCGGCTTTTTCATATAGTCTTTTAGCAAATGTTTGACGTTTTTGTTCATCATTTGCAAATGTAAGTATATATTTAGCCAGTGTTTGATAATCTTTAGGTTTAAAAATAAAACCGTTTTCTCCACTGTCTATAAGTTCATTCATACCGCCAACATCAGAACAAATAGTGGCACAGCCTTCTCTTATACCTTCCAGTATAGAATAAGGGAAAGTTTCAGATACTGAAGTTAATAAATTTATATCAATAGATGCAAAGAACTTATCCATTTCCTTGACCCAGCCACAGAATAATACTTTATCTTCTATACCGAGCGAATTGATAAGTTTTTTAAGCGGTTTTTCGTCCTCGCCATCACCTGCTAAAAACAGTTTTAATCTTGGTTGTTCTTTTGCAGCTATTGCAAAACCTCTAACACATGTAAAAATATCTTTAACAGCGGTAAGTCTAGCAGCTATACCACATATTATGTCATCACATGATATTTCATAACCCCATTTTTCTTTTATATAAGAAATTCTATCAAAATTTTGAATAGGGTCTTTAAAGTCCATACCATTATAGATGATGCACATTTTTTGCGGGTCAAATCCACGAGTTATAAGAGTTCTAGCCATTCTATCAGCAACTGGCTGATGAAAATCCATAAACCTAAGAGCTATTGCATTTAATGTACCATATGTGTACTGTTTAAGGGGATTTCCCATATAATCTAGCCTATAATCTGAATGAACAGTAGTCATAATAGGTATATTAGTTTTTTTTGCTCCAATCATAACACCTATAACATTTGATTTTGAGCCATGGCAATGAATTATATCGGGTTTAAATTCATCAATAAGTTTAAGAACTTTATTTCTGCAGGTAAAAAGGTTAATGTATTCAAATATTTTTACATTAAGGCCACGTTTCATAGCCTCTCTTGGGAACTCACCATCTCTAAAACTTACCAGACACACATCATTTTCTTTGCTAAGTGCTTGAACAAGCGTCATGATATGGGTTTTAGCACCGCCTACATCGCCTCCACCCATCATCTGTAATATTCGCATTATACTCCTCCATCTGCATTTACAAATAAAATACAGTTTAATTTTTTAAAAAAACGCTTATTCTTTATTATACACGTTTTTATCTGTTATGTATACTATATACAGCATATAAAAAATTTGCATTTGAAATAAAAAAACGATATTATAAATAAAATAAAGAAAGGACAAGTTTTTTTATGAATGTTTTTGATATAATAGGGCCAATAATGATAGGGCCATCAAGCTCACATACAGCCGGAGCAGTAAGACTTGGCAGAGTTGCATGGAAAATTCTTGGTGAAAAAGCTGTCAAAGCAAAAATCATGCTTTCAGGTTCATTTGCCGAAACATACAAAGGACATGGCACAGATAAAGCTATAATTGCGGGAATAATGGGAATGCATTCAGATGATGAAAGAATAAAGAATGCCCTAACACTTGCAAAAGAAAACGGACTTGATTTTAGTTTTGAGCTTATACAGCTTCCAGATGCACACCCAAACACCGCAAGAATAAGTCTGACAGGTGAAAATGGTGCTGAGTGCACTGTGCAAGGTTGCAGCATAGGTGGAGGAAATATACTTGTTAAAGAGATAAATGGGCTTGAGGTTTCATTTACAGGGCAATATAATACACTTCTTGTGCTTCACCATGATAAACCTGGAACTATTGCAGCAGTTACAAACTTTATGGCATATTCTGGACTTAATATAGGAAATTTTAGACTTTCACGACCAAAAAAAGGCGGTGAGGCAGTTATGACCATAGAAGTTGACGGAGAAGTACCGGATTATTTAATACAAAGTCTTAAAATTTTGCCTAATATAATAAATGTAATACTGATTAAGGCTATTTAAAAAAGAGGTTAAAAAATGTTATCTTATGAGAGTATAAACGAGCTTTGTCAAAAAGCTAATGAGCAAAATAAAAAAATATCAGAAATTGTTTTGAGTGATGAATCCATTCAAATGGAGCAAACAAAGCAAGAGCTTTTTAATAGAATGGCTGAAAGTTTTAAAATAATGTGTCAGGCTGTAAATGAGGGCAAAAATCCTAATTTGCGTTCTACATCTGGTTTAACAGGCGGAGATGCTGCCAAAATGGAAAAATACGCACAAACTGGTGGTTTGTGCGGAAGTTTTTTAAATTTGGCAATTTCAAAAGCGATTGCGGTATCAGAATATAATGCAGCAATGGGCAAAATAGTGGCAGCACCTACGGCAGGCTCATGCGGAATCCTTCCGGCATGTATAATTTCTATGGTCGAAAGCGGTAAATGCAAAGAAAATGAGGCAATAATGAGCCTGTTTACCGCAGGTGCATTTGGAATGGTAATCGCACAAAAAGCCAGTGTGGCAGGTGCAGAAGGCGGCTGCCAAGCTGAATGTGGTTCAGCAAGTGCAATGGCAGCCGCCTGTCTTGTAGAGCTTGCTGGTGGCACACCAGAGCAATCTGCTCATGCATGTGCCATGGCAATAAAAAATCAGTTAGGCTTAGTATGTGACCCCGTAGCAGGTCTTGTTGAAATACCATGTATAAAACGCAATGTGTCAGGCACAGTTATAGCATTTTCATCGGCTGAAATGGCACTTGCAGGTATAGAAAGCAAGATTCCAGCCGATGAATGTATAATGGCAATGAAACAAGTCGGAGCCAGCCTTCCATGTTCACTTAGAGAAACCTCTCAAGGCGGACTTGCAATAACACCAACAGGAATTAAACTCAAAGAGCAGGTTTTTGGTGCAAAATAAAAAATAAAATTTATGTATAAGGCTTAAAATACATGGTTATACTATGCTCGTACCCCCAAGGGAGAAAGGCAGGTGAACACCATGTCAAGCAAGAAGAACAATTCACAAAATGCTAAAAACGGTATGACTTCTCAAAATAAGAAGGGCAGCACTTCTGCAAGCAATCAGCAGTCTAGCAACTGTACTAGAGATTGCAATGACTAATTTTAAAAAACAACCGGCTGTCCAATAGGACGGCAAAAGAGCAGAAAAGCACCGAATCTGTGATTTTTTCACAAAGTCGGTGCTTTTTTCTATATATTAAAATCCTCAGAGATAACTCTGTAAAGCTCGTTTAATCTGTCATATTGTTTTTTTAGATACAGCCAACCAAAAAGAGCCTCTAAAGCGGTAGCATGAGCATATTCACTGCGAGATGCCGCCTTTGGTATGCCATGAAGTTTAGTATTTCTTGCACGTTTAAAAACGTCTTGTTCCTCATCGGTTAAAAGCGGAATGATTTTTTGTGCAGCAGTATACTGAGCAGATGCACGAACTAAAGATACCGTTTTAGCGTGTAAATTTTTAGCTGTTTGAGTGCCATGACACACAATATAAGAACGAGTCATGATTTCATATACCACATCGCCAATATGTGCAAGACCTAAAGATGAAACCTGTAAAATCTCAGCATCTGACAAATGTGGGTGTAGAAAATCGGTATTCATTTAAAAACCCCTTAAAATTATTTTATTATATAATATCATATTTTATGTGTAGTGTATATATTGTATATATGATACAATAGGTTATGTTAAAAAATACATAGGAGGTTAATTTTCAAATGAAAACCACCACACTTATAAAACGGTTTGCACCGTATTTTAAGCCGTATACTCATGTGCTTTTATTTGACCTTTTTTGTGCAGGTCTTACCTCAGCATGTGATGTAGTGCTTCCGCTTCTTGTAAGGTCGCTTGCACAGCAAGGCATAAACGACCTATCTGGCATGACAACCGAATTTATATTAAAACTTGCAGGCATATATTTAGTTTTGCGAATAATCGATGTCCTAGCTACATATTTTATGGCAAATATAGGCCATATTATGGGTGCAAAAATAGAAACCGATATGAGGTCTGCCCTTTTCACACATTTACAAAAGCTATCCTTTAGATATTACGCAGACACCAAAGTTGGTCAGCTTATGGCAAGAATAACATCAGATTTATTTGATGTTACGGAATTTGCACATCACTGCCCCGAGGAGTTTTTTATAGCTGGTCTTAAAATCGGTGTATCTTTTATCATTTTATGTACAATAAATATACCACTTACTCTTATTATTTTTGTAATAGTTCCATTTATGATATATTTTTCTGCAAAATTTAACCATAGAATGCTAGCAACTTTCAGAAAAAATAGAGTTCAAGTTGGCGAAATAAATGCACAAGTAGAAGATAGCTTGCTTGGCATAAGAGTTGTAAAATCTTTTACAGGCGAGCAAATGGAAATTGATAAATTTAAAAAAGGTAATGATGACTGGTTTGAAATAAAACAGGAAAATTACCGTTTAATGGGTGCATTTAGTGCGACAAACCGAGCGTTTGACGGTCTTTTATATCTAGCTGTTATACTTGCGGGCGGATTTTTTATGCTAAATAACATAATAACCCCTGCGGATTTTATGGCATATATACTTTATATTTCAACTTTAATGGCAACAATACGCCGCATTGTAGAATTTGCCGAACAATTTCAGCGTGGACTTACTGGTATAGATAGATTTTTTGAAGTTATGGACGTTGAGCCAGATATTAAGGATAGCAAAGATGCTAAGAGCTTAAAGCATGTAAACGGTGATATCGAGCTTAAAAATGTAAATTTTGCCTATGCAGATGACCCAAATACACCAGTTTTAGAGAATGTAAACTTAAAAATCCATGCCGGAGAAAGCGTAGCACTTGTAGGGCCAAGCGGCGGCGGTAAATCGACCATTTGCAATCTTATACCTAGATTTTATGATGTAACTGGCGGTAGTGTTACCATTGACGGCATAGATGTACGCACAGTAAAACAAGCCGATTTAAGAAAAAAAATCGGTATGGTTCAGCAAGATGTTTATCTATTTTCTGGTACTATTTACGATAATATACGCTACGGCAGACCAGATGCAAGCTATGAAGAGGTTGTAGAAGCTGCTAAAAAAGCTGGTGCACATGATTTCATAATGAAAACACCAGATGGATATAATACTTATGTTGGAGAGCGTGGAGTAAGACTTTCTGGCGGTCAAAAACAACGTATATCTATCGCACGAGTATTTTTAAAAAATCCACCTATACTTATACTTGATGAAGCTACATCAGCTCTTGATAATGAATCTGAAAGACTTGTACAGGAAAGCTTACAAAGATTAAGCCATGGCAGAACTGTTTTGACCATTGCCCATAGACTTTCAACTGTTAGAGCGGCTGATTTAATTGTTGTTTTAACCGAAAACGGTATAGCTGAAAAAGGTACACATGATGAGCTTATAAAAAAAGATGGAGTTTATGCTGGACTGTGCCATCTAGCAGAAGGCTTTTAGTATTTTTGATTGAGGGGATAAAATGCAAACTCGAGATAATTCGGTAGATATTTTAAAAGCGATTGCAATATTTTTTGTGTTGATGATACATACTTTAGCATCAGGAATAGAGATTTTCCAGATTAACACTGTAAATTGGTATTCTACAATTTTTTGGGGTAGTTTTGTTAGAAGTGCTGTTCCATTATTTTTCATGTGTAGTGGTGCACTTTTGTTAAATCCTAAAAAAGAGATAACAATAAAAAATCTATACACAAAAAATATAGCTAGAATAATCATTGCACTTTTTTTCTGGGCAAGTGCATATGAAGCGTTTTCTATTCTTATAGCAATATCAAATGGGACATTTTATATGTCAATGATTAAAGAAGCTATAAAACGTATACTTTTCTTTGACCATCATTTTCATCTTTATTTTTTACATATAATGATTATAGTTTATATGTTTTTACCTGCAACAAAAGTGCTTTGTAAGTATTTAGATATAAAAACATATAAATATATACTTGTTATATGGAGTATAGTGACTATAATATATCCATTTATCCTTATGTACCCTAAATTCCAATCTATTGCGAGTATACCAAGAAGATGGATACTTAATTTCACTTATGGTTCAATAGGCTATACAATGCTTGGTGACTATATGAATAGATATTCCAGCAAAAAACCTAGATTTTATGCATTAATTTTCATTTCTGGTGTTATAGCAACAATTATAGGTATGATTTATTTTTCAAACTATGCACCAAGTTACAGGCTGATTTTATGGGACGGTGCTTCACCTACCGTTTTAATGATGGCTTATGGTTTATATGGCTTTATAAAACATAGTTCTAATCTTACAAACAATTTAAAATTTACAAATTTTGCAAGTAATATAGCCAAAGCTTCATTTTGTATTTATTTAATACATGATTTTTTCAATATTATTTTTAGGTCTATAGATATAACAATAAATAGCAATGCATTTTTTATGATTCCAGCTATGTCAATATTAAATATAATTTTAAGTTTTATTGTATATTTAATACTAAGACGTATTCCGGTTGTTAAAACATACCTCATATAAATTTAAGGAGTTAAAAATGAATTATAGCTTTACACAATGGCTTTTAATATTTTATATTTATGCCTTTGCAGGCTGGATTTTTGAATGCTGTGTAGTATCATTTCAGCAAAAAAGGCTTGTAAACCGAGGTTTTTTGCGTGGGCCAATGCTCCCTATTTATGGTTTTGGTGCGATTATAATGCTTTATACTGCTTTGCCACTGCATTCTCACCCATTAAAGGTGTATTTTGCAGGTGTGTTCGTTGCAACTATATTTGAATATATAGTAGGTGTTTTAATGGAAGCTATCTTCCATGTTAAGTATTGGGACTATTCCGAGCATAAATTCCAATTCCAAGGCAGAATATGCCTTCAATCATCACTTGCATGGGGTGTGCTTAGTGTGCTTTTAGTATCGGTATTCCAGCCACCTATTGACTATTTATTAGGTGAATTTAATGCAGTACCACTCATGTTTACTGTTATTATTATAAGCGTGTATTTTGTAACCGACGTTGTAGCATCTACTAAGACCGCTTTCGATTTAAGCCGCAGTCTTGCAGAGCTTGATAAGATGCGACTTGAAGTACGCAGAATGAAAAAGGTGCTTGCAGACCAAGCTGAACAAAAACGCGATGAGCTTTCCTCTATGGTTAAGCAAAAACGTGAACAACTTGAAGATGCCATTTCAGCCGCAGAACAAAAAATGGACAAAACTGTTGAACAAATGCACTTTTTACGCAAGAGTATGATTAAAGGCAATCCTACTTTGAAATCAACTCGTTTTAATGAAACTCTTGAAGATTTACGAAAGCGTCTAAAAAAATAAATTTACAGAACCCGACAGAAAGTAACTCTGTCGGGTTCGGCTTATAAATGGTAAAATAACTCATTATAGTAATCTTTTTTCGCTATATATGATATGCAGAAACAAGTGAATATGCTATAATAAACAAAAAAGCTAATTCATTTTCTACATATATTACTAATATAGAAAGAGATGCTATATATGCTAAAATTTTTAAAAGTTATATTAAGCTTAACGCTTATAATAATAATTTGTGGCTGTCAAAACACGGTAATTTTTGATATGTACGATTTTAATAATAATCACCCCAAAATCAAAATAGGAATGAGTATTCCATCTGAAGGTACCTTTTTAAATAGCGTATGCGACTCAGCTCAAAAAGCTGCTAATGAACATGATGTAGAGCTTGAAATATTATCTGCAAACAATGACCAGAAAACACAAACCGAGCAAATTAAACAATGGGCAAACGACAGTTATGCAGCTGTTATAGTTGTTTTATGTGATGATACGGCTGGAAAACAGGTTCTGGATAATGCCGGCACTATGCCTGTTGTATTTGTAAATCGCCAACCTAGCGAACATAATATATTGCAAAGCAAACAAAATGTAATTTATATAGGTGGCAAAGAAGGTGATGCTGGCAGATTACAAGGTGAGTTTTTAAGTGAATATTTTATTTCACAAAATAATAATACACCCACAATAGCTGTTATCTCTGGAGAAAGTGACAACTTCACTTCAAGTATACGAATAGATGCGGCAAAAGAAGCTATGTCAAATGCAGGGCTTATGCCATTTTATATCTTTGAAAGCTCAGGCGATTGGGATAAATCAAAAACAGAATCAGATTTTTATAAATTCTTGCAAACCAAACCAACTATAGATGCGGTTTTAGCTGCAAATGATGACATGGCAATAGGTGCCGCTAATGCTTTAGCTCAAGCAGGTTATGCCCTTTCTGGCATTCCAATAGTCGGAGTTGATGCCACAGCCGAAGGCAGAGCTGCTGTTAGAGATGGTCGGATAGATTTTACTGTATATCAAAATCCTGAAAACCAAGGTGCGGGTGCAGTAAATGAAATTATGAATATGCTTGGCGGAAATACACCAAATGCCGATATGAACAGCATACAATGGCATGAATATATTCCTGTTACCGCAGCTAATATAGACCAGCTTTTCCCTGATGACAGATAATGGAGGAAATAATGCAAACTATTACAAATGCACTTCAAACTGTGCTTGATGCAATAACAGGTGCAGCAGCCGAGTATCCTATGCTTGGTATATGGTATACAACTGTAATTCGTTTTGTTTTACCTGTGCTTGCACTTTTAATTCTTTTAACTGTTATACGTTCACTTTTAACCGTTCCACATATTCCAGAAACATGGGCTTATATAAGTCTGCCAAATGGTGAACGTGTACCACTCACACACTGGGAAAATTTAATTGGCAGAGCTAAAAACAATGATATTGTTTTAAGTTATCCATCAATTTCCCGAACACATGCAGCAATAAATCGTAATGATAAAGGAGAATGGACTCTTTACGATTTAGACTCCACAGGCGGAACAACTGTAAATGGCTACACTGTTGACGGTGATGCCATTCTGGAAGAAGGCGATGTAGTTTCTTTTGGTGGCGTTGAAACTGTGTTTTTGCCACTAACAGTCAGCGAAAAACGCAGTCAACGACAATTAAGAGCTGAAGAAACTCGCCCTGTATCCCCTTGGGGATTGCTTGTACTTTTAACTATGTTTCAAGTTTTCACAGCCATTCAGCTTATTGTAAGCATGGGCGAAAAGGCCACCGTAAATATCCCGCTTGTATTTTTAGGTTTAACCGCCTCTATGTGGATTTATTGCTTAACCTTTAGAGCAATGCGTCGTGTAGGGTTTGAAATGGAGCTTATAGCGTTCTTTCTCTGTACACTTGGTCTGTCTGTTACAGCCTCGACAAATCCTGATGATTTATTAAAAATCTTTTTAACTATGCTTGGCGGTTTATTTGGGTTCATGATTTTATGTTTTATACTTAGAAATCTTGAAAATGCTCAAAAAATCCGTTGGATAATGGCAGCTGGTGCAATAGGTCTGCTTGCAATAACACTTGTAGCTGGTACTGGTGCATATGGTGCTAAACTTTGGTTAAAGCTTGGCCCTATATCTATACAACCATCAGAGATTGCAAAAATTTGTTATATTTTCGCAGGTGCAGCTACACTCGACCGCCTGTTTAAAAAGCGAAATTTAACACTGTTTATTGTGCTTACTGGTATGTGTGGCGGTTGTCTTGCCCTTATGAATGACTTTGGTACTGCACTTATTTTCTTTGTTACCTTCCTTGTAATTGCTTTTATGCGTTCTGGTGACTGGGCAACGCTGGCTCTTATCTGCTCTGGTTGTGGCATAGGCGGTATGATGCTTTTAAAGCTTAAAGCACATGTGGCTGCACGTTTTGCTGTGTGGGGTCATGCTTGGGAGCATGCCTCAGATTCTGGTTTCCAACAGGTAAGAACTATGTCAGCATCTGCTTCTGGCGGTCTTATCGGTGTAGGTGCGGGCAATGGCTGGCTTAAAGGTGTATTTGCCGCTGATACTGACCTTGTTTATGGTATGCTTTGTGAGGAGTTTGGCTTTATTATCGCTTTTCTTGCGATTTTATGTATTATAACCCTTGCAGTGTTTTCTGTTCGTGCTTGCAGAGCTGGACGCTCTAGCTTTTATACTATAGCTGCTTGTGCGGCATCTTCTATGATGGTTGTACAAACCTGTTTAAATGTATTTGGTGCAGTCGACCTTTTACCACTTACAGGTGTAACCTTCCCATTTGTGTCTAATGGCGGTTCGGCTATGCTTTCTGCTTGGGGACTGCTTGCTTTCCTAAAGGCAACAGACACAAGACAAAATGCAAGCTTTGCTGTAAAGTTACCTAGCCGAAAGCAGATAAAGCAAGAGGACGAAATAGACAATTATACCGATTATACAGAGGATTATAACGACTATATGGAGGACGATTATGAGGAAGATTGAAAGACGAGCAATGATTTGTCTTATCTTGGCATTTGCTCTATTTGTCGGTATATGTACCTTCGGATATCGCTTTGTGCGTTATGGCAGTGATTGGGCATCTTTCCCTGCAAATAAGCATTTATACTCAAGCACAGGCACTATAAAAGATAGAGATGGAGATATTCTTTCAAGTGTGGATAGCTCTGGTAGACATTATTATGATGATGTAACGGTTAGAAAAGCTACACTTCATGCAGTTGGTGATAAAGCCGGAAGTATAGGCACAGGTGCTATACATGCTTTTTCAGATAAATTATCTGGATATAATATTTTAACAGGCAGTAAATCGCCATTTAGCACAGAAAAAACATTAACTCTTACAATAGATGCAGCGTTTAATGTAGTGGCATATAATGCTCTGGGTGGTCAAAAAGGCACAGTAGGCGTATATGATTATACAACGGGCGAAATTTTATGTATGGTTTCCACTCCTACTTATGACCCTGAAAATGTACCAGAAAATATGGATAGTGACGAGTATGACGGTGCATATTTAAATCGTTTTCTGTCCTCTGCCATTGTCCCTGGCTCAATTTTTAAAATTGTTACTTTAAATGCAGCTATTGAAAATATACCTGATATCTATGACAGAACTTTTAAATGCACTGGTAGTACAACAGTAGGCGGTATAGAAATAACCTGTCCTCATGCACATGGTACACTTGATATTGAATCTGCTTTTGCAAATTCATGTAACGGTGTATTTGGTAAGCTTGCCGCTGAAATTGGTGGAGATACAATGCAAAAATATGTAGATGCTGCTGGTCTTACTTCAAGCATTTCAGTTGATGGTATAAATACAGCAAAGGGTACATTTTCATTTGTAGGTGAAGATGCCGGTCAAGTTGCATGGTCTGGTGTAGGTCAAGGCAAAGATGCATTAAACCCTTGTTCCATGATGACTTATATGGGAGCTATTGCTTCTGGTGGTCAAGCAGCAGTGCCTAAGCTTATAAAATCGGTTGACGGAACTATTATTCCTAATCTTTCAACTAATAAAAAAACTGGTAATCTTATAAATTTTGATACTGCTCAGCAAATTCATAAAATGATGAGAAACAATGTCGAACAAACTTATGGTGCAAGTCGTTTCCCTGCTGGCACTTGTGCAAAATCTGGTACAGCAGAAGTTGGTGGCGGTTTAAGTCCTAACGCATGGTTTACAGGTTTTATTGATGACCCTACTCACCCATATGCATTTATTGTACTTGTAGAAAATGGCGGTGGCGGTTCTAGTGTTGCTGGCGAAGTTGCAAGCAAAGTTTTAAATGCAATAGTAGACAAAATGTGATAAAAAAGCCTCTAGCATATGCTAGAGGCTTAATTTTTTAATTAAAATATACTATTTCGTCTTTTGGTGGAGTAGCTTTTTCTATATCAATAAGAGTTAAAACAGGGCCTGCTCCCTTGTATATTTCAAGCTCTTCGATGTGAATTTTAGCTGTGATATTATACCATTCTTTGCTTTTAATCTGGCTGAATTTGTCACCTGTTTCACATATAAAACCAAGATATGCTATATCATCTGCACAACAAACCATGCCATGTCTACCAGTAAAGATAAGTCCCTTTGGCAGTTTATCACTGATAAACACATGTGATTTAAATTTAACTGTTTTTCCTTCATATTTTTCTGGTGAACTGCTTGCATCTACATACCATAAACCAAAATCTTCATCGGAAATATCAATCTCATCTGCCTCTATATCAAAAGGCATAACCATATTATCTCTATAATCTTCCGAGTTGCCATCTACATCATCAAGGAAAATAGTAGCTCTTGGGTTCATTGCTCTAATATTTCGGCCGTGCAGATAGTCCTTGTCTTTTTGAGTACATCTATTAAATACAATTAAATCTGCATTTGTGATATGCTCAAACATTCTTTGCCCTAAATTTGCAGAATAAAGCTCAAATGTAGAACCATTTATAGCGGCTACAACCTGATAAAGCTCCCAGTTTGCAGGCATACACTCACCTACAAACTCTGATAAACTCCACATGCCATTAAGCTCTACCATAACTCTGTCTGCTTTATTATCACTTACGGCCTTTTTAAGTGCCGCAATGGTAACATCTTCTATTTCATCAAATGCAATAAGTGAACAGTTGCATTTTTTTAGAAAATCATCGTCAAATTCTTCTATGCCTTCTTCAAGCTGAACAATTAATGTTTTCTCAGTTTCTGTAAAGTTTGGGTCTGATAAAACTTCTTTCATAAATGTTGTTTTACCGCCCTCTAATAGACCGGTAAATATATATACAGGAATACCCAATTTTTTCGCCTCCAAAAATTAAACGCCGAAAATCTCAGCTAAACGTTCTTCATCAAGGTCAGCACCAATAACACAAATTCTGCCTGTATAATCAGCACTGCCGTAACGGATTTCTGGTGCAGCTGGCACATAGTCAAAGTGTAACCAAGTGCTGGAATCTGCACAAGGAACAATACCCTTTGCACGAAGTACAGTGCCAAGAGTTATATCCGAAAGAGCGGTTAAGCAATCCTTGAGCTGTTGCTCGGTGAATTTCTTAGGGGTTTCAATTCCCCAGCTTTGGAACACTTCATCTGCATGATGATGTCCATGCTCGTGATGATGACCACAACAACAGGTTTCGCCATGCTCGTGATGGTGGTGTTCATGTTCATGGTCATGATGATGACCACAGGAACAGGTTTCGCCATGCTCGTGGTGATGGTGTTCATGCTCATGGTCGTGGTGATAACCGCAAGAACAAGTTTCACCATGCTCATGGTGATGGTGTTGATGCTTGTGGTGCATATCTTCTAACATTTGCTCTGCTAGTGTATGGCTGTCCTCCATAACGCCTAAAAGCTGCTCGCCTGTTAAGCTATCCCAAGGAGTGGTTACAATCTTAGCCTTTGGATTGTGATGTTGTAGGGCATGTACACACTGTGCAAGCTTTTCTTCCTTTAGGTTTTGTGTGCGTGATAAGAAAATCGCTCCTGCATTTTCAATCTGATTTAAGAAAAACTCACCGAAGTTTTTAGAATACATTTTGTATTTAATCGCATCAGCAACGGTTACAAAGCTATTTAACACAACAGGCTGATGTTCTGCAACGTCCTTTACAGCCTTGATAACATCAGAGAGTTTGCCTACACCTGATGGTTCGATAATAATTCTATCTGGGCTATATTTTTCGATAACCTCGGTTAAAGCCTTGCCAAAGTCACCCACTAAAGAGCAGCAAATGCAACCAGAATTCATTTCTGTAATTTCAATGCCTGCATCTTTTAGAAAACCGCCATCAATACCGATTTCACCAAATTCATTTTCAATCAGCACAATTTTCTGACCGTTTAAAGCCTCACCAATCAGTTTTTTAATAAGTGTTGTTTTGCCAGCACCCAGAAAACCTGAAATAATATCAATTTTTGTCATTTTAATTTCCTTTCTATACTTAAGGCTTAAATAAGCCTTGGTTAGTCACTTCTAACATTTATAATACAACTATTACTCTATAAATTCAATATATTTTTTAAAGCTCTGATAAAATTAAATCCCTATTTGGTATTTTATCCCACGAGAATATTTTTATAAGCTCATAAAGCGAAATATCTTCTTTTTTATCTATTAAACCACATGTATAAGCTAAAATTCCAATAAGTTTCTCTGGTTTCATATGCTGTCTTATAACGCCTAAATCTAAATCCTTATCCCTTTTGCTTAGGCGTCTGCCATCGTGTGCAACCAAAAGCGGCATATGATAAAATTTAGGCGGCTTAAATCCAAACAGCTCATGCAGCCAAATTTGCCTAGCCGTTGAGCCTATAAGGTCATGCCCTCTTACAACCTCATTAACCCCCATAAGTGCATCGTCAACCGTAACAGCAAGCTGATACGCATATACACCGTCAGAGCGTTTTATAATAAAATCACCACATTCAGTCGTTAAATCTTCTGTATATTTGCCTATAACGCCATCTATAAAGCTGATTTTTATATCTGGTACAGCTACACGCACAGCAGGTTTGCGTGTTTTACTTTTTATCTCTTGAGCGGTTAGTTTTTTACAAGTACCCGTATAAATAACTCTGCCATCTGACAAATGCGGTGCACTAGCCGTATGAAGTTCTGCACGAGTGCAAAAACATGGATAAACAAGTCCTTTATCTTTTAAAATTTGCTCAAAGTGCTTATAAACGTCTGTACGTTCACTTTGATATATTGATTTATTATTTATAATATCAGTTTTTATAAAATTTATATTGTCGAATTTTATACCAAACCAATCTAAATCATCTAAAACCTGTTTTGAGTTTTCTTTAGTACAGCGAATATTATCTAAATCCTCTATTCTAAGGATATAATCTCCGCCTTTGCTTTTTGCACTCAAATATCCAAGCATAGCACAAAGCACATTTCCAAGGTGCATTCTCCCGCTTGGTGAAGGTGCAAATCTGCCAACAATATTCATAAGTTTTTAACCCTCCCATTTACTAATGGTAAATCAGAGTTTAAACTTTTTCAAGAAAAAAATGGCTCTGCATTTAAGCAAAGCCATAATTTTTTTAATTACATATCATCGACATTATATTGATTGATAGCGTCAGCAACGCCTTCCTTATCGCTCTTTTTGCCGTACTGGTCAACCTTAACCTTGCTCTTTAGCTCGTGAACAAGGCTACCTGCACCGCTTACACAACCGCCAACACAGGCCATACCTTCGATAAAGTTCTTATCTAGTTTACCTGCCTTAGCCTTGAGAAGTGCAATCTTACATTCTTCAATACCGCTACAAACTTCAGCCTTAACCTCAAAGTCCATTTCTCTTTCCTTAGCAACTTGAAGTACAGCTTCGGTTAGACCGCCAGAGCGACCAAATACACGACCAAAGTAAGATGCATCATTTACAGAAGTTTCGTCCATTGTCTTTAGGTCGATTTCCTGAGCGTCAATCATTGCTTGGAATTCTTCAAAAGTAATTACACAGTCAATCCACATATCAACAGTTGGCTTGAACTTTTCTTCCTTCTTAGCTGTGCAAGGTCCAATAAAAATAGTCTTGATTGGTGTTTCAGAGTTTTCCTTGATATAGCGACCGATTTCAGCCATTGGTGAAAGGTTATGTGACACATGCTCTTTCATTGCAGGAACATGCTTTTCAATGTAAGAAACAAACGCCGGACAGCAAGAAGAAGTTAAAAAGCCTTTTTCTGCAAGCTCTTGAGCTTCCTTATCTGCTACCATATCAGCACCCATAGCAGCTTCTACAACATAATCAAATCCAAGCTTACGGATACCAGTAGCAACCTGAGCCAGTGAACAATCATCAAACTGAGCAGCAATAGCAGGAGCAACAAT
>CALWMO010000006.1 GCA_944381965.1 uncultured Butyricicoccus sp. | reverse complement strand
CTCTGCAAACTCAAGTTATTATGTTACTTACTCGGTCATCACATTTATAATCTGTAATTATTTTCATTATAATCACTCTGCTTTAAATTGTCAACTATATTCTTTTATTTTTACACTAGCAATATATAAACCGCATATTTTACCTATTTTTAGGCAATACTATATAAAATTTGTGTATATTAAGGTGGTTTTATATATGGCGATTTCGCTTATCCGTACACTTCTTTTATATTTTCTTGTGACCATAGGTTTAAGGCTTATGGGTAAAAGACAGATTGGTGAACTTGAACCTAGTGAGCTTGTTGTGACAATTTTAATTTCAGAGCTTGCAGCAATTCCTATGCAAGATGTAACAGTACCGCTTTTTGCTGGTGTAATTCCGATGTTTTGCCTAGTTGCGATTGAGATTTTAACCTCTTTTATCTGCCTTAAAAGCCGAAAAGCCAGAAGGGCTTTTAATGGTCGCTCCGCTGTAATTATACGCCATGGTAAGCTTGAACGAAAAAAGATGAGTGACCTTAGACTTACAACAGATGAGGTTTTAGAAGCTCTAAGACAAAATAACATCTCCTCACCTGCCGAGGTAAAATATGGTGTTATTGAGCCAAGTGGTCAGCTTTCTTATGTGCTTTATCCAAAATATCAACCTGTGACAGCTGAAATGCTAGGATATGAGCCACAGCCTAGCGGGCTTCCGCTTATAGTTATATCAGATGGTAAAATTATAAACGGAAATTTACGTCTTTTAAATTTAGATAGAGAAGATATAGAAAAACGTGTTAAAAAAGCAAATATACCGTCTATATCTGATGTATTTCTAATGACACTTGACGACTGCGGAAACCAGTTTATTCAGAAAAAGGAGTGCTAATTTTGAGAAGAGTAATAGCTGCTTGTTTTATATTATTTTTTCTTGTAACAGCTTGTTTTTTATCATATAACTATATAGATAAAACAACAAATACACTATCCGAACATTTGCAAAAAGCCTCTAAAGCTATAACTCAAAATGATTTTTTATCAGCTAATGAGCAAATGCAAAAAGTTTACAATCATTGGTCTGAAAGCTCATCTAAACTTAGCAGTCTTTGCAGACACAATGAGATTGATGATATAGAGCGATTATTTCAGCGTGCAAATCAAGCTGTTTTAAATCGGGATAAAAATGACTCGCTTGTACAAATTAAAGAGCTTAATATGATGCTAATTCATCTGCCCGAAATGGAAAAACCATGTCTTTCAAATATATTATAATTCATTCTCCCAGAACATCATAATAAACACAACCACAAGCACTAAAGAGCAAATTATAACCGAAAGTTCACTAAAATATTTAACTCCAAACACACCAATAATAGCACCGATTATAAAACAAAATATAATCATTAAATATTTTATAGCTTTACTAATCGCTTGTTTATCCTTGTCTATATAATATTTTGCTATTTGCTCGGTTGCAGAACGTAAGTTACCTGTACACATGGTCGTAGCAAATGCACTTCCATGCACCTTTCTAAAAGTTTCTACTTGTAATGCACAAATAAAAGAAATAAGTGTATTTGCTATCATATTGTGTTTTTGCGGCAGATATGCAACTATCATTACAAAAAAATCTCAACTAACACCACTGCTTGACGCCAGTGAAATTTACTTTGATATTTCCCGAAAAATCTTCTCATAACTTCAGCTATGAATACACCGAGTGCAAAGGCGATAATAGGCACTAGATAATGCCCTATTAAATTTATTTTCCCATTTGCTATATTTACTCCAAGTAATACTATATTGCCAGTCTGTGCATTAGCAAATACACCACCACGGCATAAATAACTATATGCATCAAAAAAACCGCCTATTATCGCCAGTAATGCACCTATTCTAAATGACTCTGACATTTGTCTTTTAGTCAAGACTATCACCCCTGTTCTTATATTTTTTGATGATAACACTTACATTTCTAAATGTCAAAAAATCTCACCTGCTTTTTACAGGTGAGATTATATTTTTACTTCATTATATCTTTACCCTTTGCCGCTGCTGCAACAATGCCAGACAATGCAAGTAGAGCAATAAGGTTAGGAAATACCATAAGTGCATTAAATAAATCGGATAACTTCCAAACAAGCTCAACTTCCAAAGTAGAACCCACAACAATGAACAATACAACAATAGCTGCATAAATCTTTGTCGCTTTATTACCAAATAATGCCTTAACATTGGTTTCACCAAAGAAGTACCAGCCAATAATAGTAGAAAATGCAAAAAACAGCATACAAATAGCGATAAATATATTACCAAAGTTACCAAAACCACTAAATGCAGATTGGAAAGCTGCTTGAGCCAGTGAAGTTCCTTGCAATGCACCCTTAACATTTGGCTCGAGTAAACCAGATGTAAGAATAACAAGTGCAGTTAAAGTTAGCACGATAAATGTATCAATAAATACACCTACAATAGCAATAACGCCTTGGTCTTGAGGTTTTTCAACCTTTGCAAGAGCATGTGCATGAGGAGTTGAACCCATACCAGCCTCATTAGAGAACAGACCACGAGCAACACCATAACGCATGGCTTCTCTCACAGAGATACCAGCCGCACCACCTAAAATAGCCTGTGGGTCAAACGCTGCAACAAAAATAGACTGTATAGCACTAATTAAATTTTCACGATTTATAATAAGAATGATAACACAGCCGATAATATAAAAAGCTGCCATAATAGGTACTAGCTTTTCAGTTACAGATGCGATACGCTTAACACCACCGATAAAAATAAAACCTGCAATAACTGCACAAGCAATACCAATAGCAATTTTAGGAATACCAAACGCTGTTGAGCAAGCCGCACCGATAGAATTTGACTGAACCATATTACCGGTAAAGCCAAGTGCAAAAATAATAGCCAGTGAGAAAAAGCCTGCTAAAAACTTGCCAAACTTACCAGTAAAACGTGCCTTGATATAATAAATTGGGCCACCAGTTACATGACCTGTGTTATCTGTTGTTTTATACTTTTGAGCAAGCACTGCTTCACCATATATAGTTGACATGCCAAAGAAAGCAGAAACCCACATCCAGAAAATAGCTCCTGGGCCACCTGAATAAAGAGCTGTTGCACAGCCTGTAATATTACCTGTACCAACCTGAGCGGCAATAGCTGTTGTCAGTGCTTGGAATGATGACATACCTTCATGGTTAGCCTGTTCACCATTTAGCGAAAAGCTGCCAAACATACGACGCATACCTTCACCGAACTTACGAACCTGCACAAAACGTGTGCGGATTGTAAAAAAGATGCCTGTGCCGACCAGCAGAAATAACAATAAGTTATTCCATATAAAGTCGCTAACCATACTAATTTGTGTTGTTAATTGTTCCATACTTGATTTCCTTTCTTACCCGTGCCGACGAAAAAAAAAACACCAAACCACGCAAAAAGCATGACTTGGCTTGGAAATCGAAAAAATTACACTACACCTGTAATTTTTTCAAACTCTGTCCTTTTGCCTGAGAGATTAGCGTCAGTTTAACGCCTTGCACCTTCGGCACTCATTTTATGAGCTTCTCCAGAGCCACATCTGTTTATAGTCCTCGTCATTAACATGACACCTGAGAGTGTTACTCCTTCGGCAAGCATAAATTTTATTATGCTCTTTTCCTACAAACTTCTTTTGTCGGTATGAATTTTATTACTGTAAAGTAACATAACACACACAAATTACATTGTCAATAGAATTGTGAATTTTTTGTAAAACTCAATAGTAAAACATACATTTTTAGCTAAAAAATATGCAAATATTATCTTTTTTAGCGAATAATCAATCAAATGAAATTAAATTTTATTTGTTAAAATATTTTATAGCAAAAAACTATGATATAATTGATATATAGAGGAGTGATTTAATGAACGAATACTGGATTACAGATATAGAACTAGATAAACCAAAAAATGTAGATATGGTTTATGCACCTAAAGGCATAGCAAGATGCACAGGCTGTTTTGGGTGTTGGGTTAAAACCCCAAGTGAATGTGTAATGCATGACGGTAAACAAGGCATAGGCGAAATGCTTACAAACAGAGAAACTGTCAGAATTATAAGTAAAATAACTTATGGTGGATTTTCTGCACCAGTTAAAAAAGTGCTAGACCGTAGTATTTCTGGCATACTTCCGTTTTTCTCAAAACGTCACGGCAGAATGCATCATGCAGTAAGATATGATACAAAACCTACTTTTTATATAACTTTTTATGACTGCTCTGAGCTTTCTGATGAGGAAAAAGAGCTTGCTAAACGTTCCGCAAACGCTATGGCTATAAATATGAACTGTAAAGAATGTAATGTAACCTTTATTGATAAAAATATATGTACATTGGAGGATATAATTTGAAAACGGTTTTTATAAATTTGACCCCCAAAAAGAAAAACAGCATGTCTGGTTATTTACTTGGAACAACAAAGCTATTTACTAAAGGCGAATCTGTTACCATAAGTTATCGAGGCGGTGCAGATGATAAAAAAATACTTTCCGAGCTTGAAAATGCACAAAATCTTGTTTTTGTAACCCCTTTATATGTTGATGGATTGCCTTCACATGTTTTAGAGCTTTTACAAAGGCTTGAAAATCTTGTTCCAAAAGAGCTTAATGTTTATGCACTATTAAACTGTGGATTTTATGAAGGTGAGCAGTGTGAACTTGGACTCAATATGATTAAAATATGGTGTAATCACAGTCACACTAATTTTTGTGGGGGACTTGGATTAGGTGCAGGTGAAATGCATCGTGTTTTAAGATGGAATATACCTATTGCAGTAATATCTGCTGTTTTAGGCATTTTATCACTTGCTTTTCATTTCCATACTCTTGGTGTTTCACTACTTTGGAATGCTTTTGGATTTATATTCTTTTGGTTTATTTTTAGCCTTAATATGTTATTATATTTAAAAAAAATTGCAAAAAGCATAACTAAATCTAAAAATCATGGACTTCGTTATACAACAGTAAGTTTTTGTCCATCTTGGCTTTTTACATTTCTTGCAAGCGGTTACTGGATACTTAGAGCTTTCTTCTTTCATGGTGTACCATTCTGGAAAATATTCAAACGTTACAATTTAAAGTAATTGATTTCATATAGGTTACAATAATATATACTTAGGTGTAATTTTAAATTTTGCATGATAAAATATCATAGATGATAAGAGCTTATGTAAATGAGGTGGTTAAAATGAAAAAAAGAACAGTAGCTCTAGTAATTGCCTGCACACTTACAATTACATCTGGTTGTATGCCGCAAAATGGTGAACCTGATAAATCGACTGTTGACATACAAACAACCACACCTGCAACCGAATACCAAAAAGTATCTATTTATCTACCTGATGAAAACGCACAAAATTTAGTTATCAAAGAGGTTCAAATAGAAAAAAATGATGAGCCAATGGTTGAGCTTGTTCAGGCACTTGTAACTGAAAAAGCTTTGCCCGCTGGCACAGAAGTGGAAAAATGGTCTGTATCTAAAGATGATGCCCCTGCTGTCACACTTGACCTTAACAAGGCTTTTGCTGATGGTATTTTAAATTCAGGTTCAACAGGTGAAACCATGATGCTTGGCAGTCTTATAAATACTGTTTGGGAATATTTTAAACCTGCATCAATCACTTTAACCGTTGATGGTGAGCCACTTGAAACAGGGCATAATATCTATGATACACCTTTTACTGCTCCTATTAGCATAACAAGCGAATAAAAAATTTTTCCCACATTTAATGTGGGAATTTTTATTTTTATGGAACTTTATAAATTTACTCTCGTCTATACAAACAGAACAAGGAAAAACAATATCTTTTACTTATAAAAAAGGAGAGATTATTATGAAAAAGGAGAGATTATTATGAAAAAGAAAATTGCATTTTTATTAGCTATTGCTATGTTAACCGCTGGTCTAGCTGCTTGTGGTAGTCAAAAAACCGAAAATGACAAATCAAATTTAAATTCAAATGTTAGCTCATCTGCTGGTGATGTATCCGAAGACAATTCTTCATCAAGCACACCAGATAAAAGTGAAGATGCTACAAGCTCAACTAATACCGATGGTACTGCTTCAACTCCTCCAGCTGAGTCAACTGTAACTACACAGCCAGAGCAGAACCAAACTGCACAACAACCAACAACCAAACCACAAGAAAAACCTGTCACCCCTCCAGCAAACAACAATAACACTCAAACTAAACCTCAGCAGCCTTCAAATCCTACACCAGCTCCAGAAACCCCAGCTAAATCCCCTGCTTTAAGCGATATTGCAGCAGCTATTGACAAGGCTCTTGGTGTTGATGCTAACTTTATGTCATTTACTGCTGATGACGTAGCTTTAAATTATGGAATTGGTTCATCAAGCATGACCGAATTTGTCGGTAAAATGCCAATGATGAGTGTCAAGGCTACCGAGTACCTTGTTGTAAAGGCAGCTGACGGTCAGGTTGACACAGTTAAAAATGGTATGCTAAAACGTCAAGCAGACCTTGATGCACAGTGGAAACAGTATCTTCCAGAGCAATATGAACTGGTTAAAAATTATAAACTTGTTGCTAATGGCAATTATGTGCTGTTTGTAATCGGTGACAATGCAGCTGGTGCTGTTGAAACATTTAACTCAATGACCAAGTAAATTTCATTTAGAGGGCGGGCTTGCTGTCCGCTCTTTTTTTATAGGGGGTTTTTTATATATGGTTTTTAGCAGTATGACATTTTTATTTGCCTATCTGCCTATAACGCTTGCATTATACTTTATATGTCCATTATGGCTTAGAAATCCTATGCTTTTAATAGCTAACCTTATATTTTATTGTTGGGGCGAGCCTAAATATATAATTATAATGTTTGCATCTATACTGATTGATTATATACATGGCTATTTAATTGAAAAATACCGATATAATGATAAACTTGCACGAAAATTTGTTGCATCATCGGTTATTTTTAATTTAGCACTGCTATTTTTCTTTAAATATTGGGACTTTTTAGCCTCTCAGTTTGGCTTGCCTGTTTTAGGTGTTCCACTGCCTCTCGGTATCTCATTTTACACATTCCAAACCATGTCATATTCTATCGACGTTTATAGAAAAGAAGCTCAAAGGCAAACAAATCTTGTTAAATTCGGTGTGTTTGTAACACTTTTCCCTCAGCTTATCGCAGGTCCTATTGTGCGTTATAAGGATATTGCTGACCAGCTTACAGAAGGCGTAAAGCCTAGAATAAAAGATGTAAGCGAAGGAGCAAAACTTTTCACCGTTGGTTTATGTAAAAAAGTTCTATTAGCAAATAGCATAGGCAAGCTCTGGGAGGTTTTACAGACAAATCCTGATTTATCTGTTGTCGGTGCTTGGCTTGGTGCAATCGCCTTTTCATTCCAGATTTATTTTGACTTTGCAGGTTATAGTGATATGGCTTGTGGTCTAGGTCGAATGTTAGGTTTTACTTTCCCACAAAACTTTAATTATCCATATATAGCAAAGTCTATAACTGATTTCTGGCGTAGATGGCATATGACACTTGGCAGTTGGTTTCGTGAATATGTTTATATCCCGCTCGGTGGTAATCGTGTAAACGGTTTTAGAAAGTATTTTAATATAATGGTCGTTTGGGCACTAACTGGTTTTTGGCATGGTGCTGACTGGAACTTTCTTGTTTGGGGTATATACTTTGGTGTGCTTTTAATTTTAGAAAAGCAAATATTTATGAAGTTTTTGCCTAAATTGCCTACTTTTATTCAGCATATATATACACTGATTTTAGTTGTCATTTCCATGGCAATTTTTGCAACTCCTCAATATTTCATGGAGTATCTTTCAAAAATGTTCGGTAATGCACCATTATTTAATGCTATGACCGAGTATTATTTAATAAGTTATTTACCTACTTTTATTATTTTAGTTATTGCCGCTACCCCTCTGCCTAAAAAATTATTTAATAAACTTCCTGAAAAAGCAAGAGATAGTTTAAGCTCAATTTTAATGGTTTGCGGAATAGCTTTAACAATTTCTTTCTTGGTATCTGATAGTTATAACCCATTCTTATATTTTAGATTTTAGGTGGTGAATTTTTATAATGAGCAAACTAAATGATAAAATCAATGTTATTTTATTTGGTGGTATAATGATTTTTGGGCTTGCAAGTACACTCCTTATACCAGACAAAGAGTTTTCAGAGATTGAAAACCGAACACTCGCACAAAAACCCGCTTTTACTCTACAAAATTTCTTTAGTGGAAATCTGGACGATGAAACAGAAAAATATTTATCTGACCAGTTTATACTTCGTGATAGCTGTGTAACACTAAAAAGCAGCACAGAGGCTCTAATTGGAAAAAAAGAATTTAATGGCTCTTATTTAACCGACGATATGCTTTTAGAGCGTATGGACGAACCTACTGAGCAATTTAACACTAATATAACAGCAGTAAATAATGCATCAAATGCACTTGGTATTCCTTTATCCCTTGCACTTGTGCCAACTGCAACAGATGTATATAAGGACACTCTGCCAAATGGTGCACCTACTGCAAATCAGCAAAAATTATTATCCACAATATCACAAAACTTAAATAGTGATGTCAATATGATAAATATGAGTGCTATAATGCATGAACACAAAGATGAGTATATTTATTATAGAACTGACCATCACTGGACAAGTCTTGGTGCATATTATGGAGCTAAAACACTTTTAGAGTCAATGGGTTATCAGATTGCGCCGCTTGAGGATTTTAATGTTAAGACGGTTACAGAGGATTTTAATGGCACATTGTATTCTTCCTCTGGTGTACGCTCTGTAACACCTGACAGCATTGATATTTATGTTGAGCAAGGAAACACCTATGTTGAGTCATGGAGAAATGGTTCACCGGAAGAAGGCTCGCTCTATGATTTTTCATATCTGGATAAGAAAGATAAATATTCAGTGTTTTTAGGTGGCAATCAACCGCTTGCAATTTTAAGAACAGGCAATGAAGGCGGAAAATTACTGCTTGTCAGAGATTCTTATGCAGATAGTTTAGTACCGTTTTTAATGCCATATTTCTCAGAAATTCATCTATTTGATGCAAGATATTTTAAACAGCCACTTAGCACCTATGTTAACAGCCAAAACATAGACCATGCAGTTATGCTGTTTTCACTTAAAAACTTTTTAACCGACACTAATTTAACCATGATATGTAAATAAAGCTGGGTATTTTTATATCCAGCTTTTTTCTTATTGACAAACTATAATTATATATAATATTATATTCATAGAATTGAGTATACAATGGTGCTTGCTTTTTGCAAGAGAATAGGAAAGCTGAGTGTAAATCTCACACGGTCACGCCGCTGTAAGGGAGAAGTTATGCTTTAATTATGTCACTGGGCAACTGGGAAGGCAAAGTATAATGATGATACCCAAGTCAGAAGACCTGCCTTGTATATGCGATTTACATATGGTCACGAACGATAACCATATGTAAGAACAGGTCGGCTGTAAATTTCAATTCTAATGCCCTCTTGTTCTCCTAGCAGTCTGTTATATGTTAACAGGCTTTTTTGCTTTTTCGGCATTAAAAGAAAGGAGTAATGAAAATGAGCAAAAAAAATCTAGTGTTTAGAATTATCTGCGTAATGGCTGTTTTTCTAAGCATCACACCAACAGCTGGAGCTATGCATATTATGGAGGGTTATCTCCCTGCCGGTTACTGCGTAGCATGGGGAGTTTTATGTCTTCCATTTCTCTTTTATGGACTTAAATCCATAAAACAAAAGTTAGATGCACACAGAAATTTAATAACTTTATTTGCAATGTCTGGTGCATTTATCTTTGTTATATCTTCTCTTAAAATACCATCGGTTACAGGCAGTTGTTCACATATGACTGGCACTGGTTTAGGTGCTATTTTATTTGGTGCATCTTCTGTATCCATTTTAGGGCTTATTGTGCTTTTATTCCAAGCCATTTTACTTGCACATGGCGGTTTAACAACCCTTGGTGCAAACACATTTTCTATGGCTATTGCAGGGCCTTTTGTATGTTATGGAATTTATAAAGCTTTGAGTAAACTAAACATAAATAAAAAGGCTACTATATTTATTGCGGCATGTTTAGGTGATTTATTTACATATTGTATAACAGCTTTACAGCTTGCAATCGCACATAATGCAGACACAGGCTTTTTAAATGCCTTTTCCAAGTTTTTAGTAATCTTTGCACCTACTCAAGTGCCACTTGCCATTATTGAGGGTATAATAACCGTTATAGTAGTAATAGGTCTTGAAAATTACGCTGCACCAGAACTAAAGGACATTGGTTATTTAAGGGAGGCTAAGTGATATGAAAAAGAAAATCATTGCGGCTATAATCGCCATTATTCTTATTGCACTTGTGCCGCTTTTCGTATTAAAAAATGCTGAGTTTGGCGGTGCAGATGATGCCGCTGGCACAGTTGTAGAGCAAGTAAACTCCGAATACACTCCATGGGAAACACCTATTTTAGAAAAAATCTTAGGCAGAGAACTTCCATCAGAAGTGGAAAGTCTATTTTTCTGTGTACAAACCGGCATAGGTGTCGGAATAATCGCCTTTATTATGGGTCGTTTAGTTGAGCGTAAAAAATGGACTAAATAAAAAAGGTATTTTCATATGATTATTGATAAGCTTAGTTATAATTCAAAGCTTAGATATGAAAATGCTGAGGTAAAATTTGCTTTTGCAGTTATCACGCTTTTAATTTGTGTGATTAGTCGCTTTACTGTAACAGCTATTATAGTTTTAGCAGTAACAGGGATTCTTACTATAAAAAGCGGAATCCCTGTTTTCCGTTATCTAAAATTTTTATCTATTCCTCTTGCATTTTTGTTTTTAAGTACAATAGCAATTATTTTTGATTTTAAACCATTTTATATAACCATAAATAAAAACAATATATTTTATGCGTTAAATTTAATTTTAACATCACTTTCGGCTGTATCATGCTTGTATTTTTTAGCTTTTACCACAACTATAATGGATATTTTATCTGTTTTAAAAAAGTTAAAATGCCCTAAAATCATATTAGAGCTTATGCTTCTTATTTATCGTTTTATTTTTATTTTGCTTGATACCGCTTATGCTATTTCGATAGCACAAAACGCACGTCTTGGCAATATAAATTATAAAACTTCACTTAAATCATTTGGTATACTTGGTTCTAGTCTTATGTTAAAAGCCATAAAACGCTCACAAAATGTGTATATTTCAATGCAAGCTAGATGTTATGATGACACAATAAATATTTTATCAAGCAAAAAGGCAAAACCTAAAGCAAAACATATAATTATGATTACCTTATTTGATGGATTTCTTTTGATATTTAGTATTTGGAGTAAATTTTTCCTATGAACACAATTTTAAGATGTGAAAATTTATATTTCTCATATGATGAAAATGATAATTATGCATTAAATAATGTGAATTTAAGCATAAAAAAAGGTCAAAAAATCGCTTTAATGGGTGCAAATGGCAGCGGAAAATCCACTTTTTTTCTGTGTTGTGCGGGTATTTTAAAGCCATGTAAGGGAAATTTATTTTTTCATAATGAAAAGATTAAATATGATAAAAAAAGCCTTTTAAATTTAAGAAGTAAAATCGGAATAGTGTTTCAAGAGCCAGATAATCAGCTTTTTTGTGCAAGTGTCTATGAGGAAATCTCTTTCGGTGTGTTAAACTTGGGATTCTCAGAAGAAGAAACACGCTTGAAAGTAGATAATATTATAAAAACCCTTAATATACAAAGCTTTTGTGAAAAACCGACCCATGCACTTAGTGGAGGGCAAAAAAAACAAGTTGCAATAGCTGATATACTCGTAATGTCACCAGAAATTATTATATTTGATGAGCCTGCCTCATCACTTGACCCAAAACATATAAAAATAGTGCGTGAAATTATAGATAAGCTCACAAACCAAGGTTTAACCGTTATTATGTCAACCCATGATGTTGATTACGCTTACGAATGGGCAGACGAAATAATTTTATTTTCTGATGGCGAAGTTATAATGCAATCCAAACCGATAGATATTTTTACAAATGATTATGTGCTTAATAAAACAAATCTTGAAAAACCGACTGTTATTAGGCTTTATGAGAGCATAAGCAATAATAACACTAGCTATCCTAAAAATTTAAAAGAGCTGGAAACATATATAAAGGCGAGGTTAAAATAAATTAACCTCGCCTTTGTTTTTAGTTTAGATTATTCTTTTTTAGATATAGCCAAGCACCCGTCATACCTAATGCCGCCATAAGCACAGGCAGCCACCAGAATGCGGCTAATGGTAAACCATTGCCATCTATATTCATGCCATAGAAACCGAATATAATATTCGGTATGGTCATAATAATGGTGATAACGGTTAAAACCTTCATTATAATATTTAGGTTATTTGATACTACCGATGCATAAGCGTCCATAGTACCTGCCAAAATGCTTGAATAAATATTTGACATTTCTATTGCCTGACGAATTTCAATCAGTGCATCCTCAAGAATATCTCTGTCATCCTCATAGAGTTTAAGCACTCGACCACGAAGAACTTTTTCCATAGTCACTTCATTGCCTTTTAAAGATGCTGAGAAGTAAACCAGAGATTTAGATAAACCAAGCAGCTGAATTAACTCCTCGTTTTTGAGTGAGTCGTAGAGTCTACGCTCTATCTTTGTAAAATCTCGCTCTATAAGTCGCAGATTTTTAAGGAATCTACCTGCGACACGCAGCAGAATCTGGAACACAAAACGAGTTTTAAGAGCAGTATGTATATCTTTAACTGCCCCCTCAGCAATAGACCTTAAAACGACAGTATCTTGCAGACAAACGGTAACAACAACTTCAGGTAAAATTATAATACCCATAGGAAGTGTGCCGAAAATCTGTGAACCTTCCTCACTTTCCTTTTCTTTCTCGATTGTTGGAATATCGACAATCATCATAACTTGGTCTTCTTCGATTTCCACACGAGAACTTTCTTCTGGGTCAAGTGGAGCATAAATGAAATCATGTTCCACGCCTGTCCATTTTACAACTCTTTCAAGCTCCTCTGACGTTGGGTGAACAATGTTTATCCAGCAACCCGACTCCATAGTTGGAATTGGCAGAACTCTGCCGTTTATAGTCTTGTAACATTCTATCATATCTTTCCGCCTTTCCACGGCGGACAATCAGAGTATTTCCGCCGTTTTTGCAAATTTATTTAGTTGTATGCTACTATAAGGATCCGCACCCACGGCGTAATACCCCCTTTTTATGTTAAGATTTATTTACTAATTTTCTATTTTTCACCGTAAAAATAGCCCTTATATTTCAAAGGGCATTTTACTTTTTTACAGAGTTTTACCGTGATTAAAAATACGCAGTATCTGTTCATATGGGTCAACAGACTCGGCAGACTTTTCAGTCTCAGCGGACTGATTATTTACTGCATTATCTCTTGCATTGTTATATGGGCTTTGAGTAGCGTTATTTTGCTGCTTAGGAACAACAGGGCTTGTACCTACTGCCGAGTTAGGAACATTATCAAAACCAGTAGCAATAACAACTACACGCATTTCGTCGTCAAGTTCTTCATCAATAGATGCACCGAAGATAATATGTGCTTCTGGGTGAGCTGCCTGCTGAACCATACTAGCTGCTGCATCAACTTCATCAAGACCGATATCATCAGAGCCAACGATAGAAAGAATAATACCTCTAGCGTTTTCGATAGAAGTTTCAAGAAGTGGGCTAGAGATAGCCATTTTAGCCGCCTCAATAGCCTTTTCCTTACCGGCTGCCTTACCAGTACCGATATGAGCAAAGCCAGCATCTTTCATTATGCTGCTGATATCGGCAAAGTCAAGGTTAATAAATCCTGGAACGGTGATAAGGTCAGAAATGTTAGCAACTGCCTGACGAAGAACACCGTCTGCGATATCGAAAGCATTTTTAAATGTAATTTTCTGCTCAGAAACGAGCTTTAGACGTTCATTAGGGATAATAACCAAAGAGTCTACATTTTCACGCATAGCCTCTATGCCTTGCAGAGCTTGGTCAATACGTTTTTTGCCTTCAAAAGCGAAAGGACGGGTAACAACACCAACTGTTAAAGCACCCATATTGTGTGCGATTTCAGCTACAACAGGAGCAGCACCTGTACCAGTACCGCCGCCCATACCAGCGGTGATAAATACCATATGTGCACCTTCAAGTGCTGCTTGAATTTCGTCCTTGCTTTCCTCAGCAGCCTTCTGACCTACCATTGGGTTAGAGCCTGCACCCTGTCCCTTGGTCAGCTTTTCGCCGATTTGTATTTTAGTGCTTGCCTGAGAATAGTTTAATGCTTGTTTATCTGTGTTAATAGCGATAAACTCAACGCCTTGCATACCGCCTGAAATCATGCGGTTTACAGCGTTATTACCGCCGCCACCTATACCGATGACCTTAATATTTACTACATTGTCCATGGTTTCTTCAAACTGAAAGCTCATTGATGCCGTCCTCCGTTATTCTTCTTATGTATCCGTATAAAAAACTGATAAAACTCCGTTTTGTTGTCATTAGAGAGTTACACACTCTATCGTTATAATTTTAACCCCTTAGGGCAGATTTTGCAACAAAAAATACCCGTTTTATGAAAAATTGTTTAAATTGCAGATGCACAGTATGTTATCAGGTATAAATACTCTCATTTTTCACATAATAAGCTATTTCTAATATAATTTATATGAAAATTTTATGCATTTTACGTTTCATTTACATCTGAAATTGGTAATGCAGATTGCTGAATTTTTTCTAATGTTGTCGGTGGGCAGTAAACAGTGGCTGGGTCTTCGAGGTAAATTGTATTAATATCTGATGGCGAAAGTTCATTTTCCGCTATATGTATAAGCATCTGTATTTTCTCCTTTAGCTTGTCTGCTTGTCCAAGTCTTACATCAAGTCTGCCAAGATAACTCATTCTAACATCTGTTATACATGAAACATTTATAAAATTAACATCGGATATCATATTTTTTTCTTTTAATACTTTTGTTATATCTACTAAAAGTTCAGATTTTGAATTATTGGTTAGATACTTACCTTCTGTCATATTGTCTACAGTTACACCTGTAACCGTTGGTATGCCCTCTGGAGCAGTTGATATTTGCTCTAGCTGCTTGCCATTTTCATCTATAAGACAATATCCACCACCTGTTAGGTTTACAGCTGCTGCTGGAACAGAGTCCACTGCTTTAATAACAAGTGTGCTAGGAAGAGAGCGAGTAACACTTACGCTTGCTAAATATGGATATTTTTCTAAGAGTTTTTTCTCTATAGAACTTGTGCGAAATGTGAAGAGATTATCACCTATTTCTATGCCAGAAGCTGAAATAAGTTCAGTCTCAGTATAATGCTCAGTTGCAGTTACCTCTATGGAATCTATTTTAAAAAATATAGTAACAGCTAGAAAAGCTGCAATAAGAGTCATAATTAAAAATGCTATTCTAGCTGATATTTTCCTTCTAAAACTTTGTTTTACCTTACGTCTTTGCCTTTCTGAGCGGCTCATTGGCTTATCAGGTCTTTTTCTATTGCCAGATGGCGGTTTATTGGGCAAGTTTTGTTTTGTTGTTGTAGAGTTTTGATTTACCATAGACTTCCTCCTATCTGGCATATATTTATTTTAGTTTCTTATAACATCTAAAATATGCTGATATATTTTTTCTCCTGCATCAAGTGTTGCAAGTTTTGCAGCATTTTTTGCCATTTGTTCTCGCTTTTTATCATCAGATAAAAGTGCTTTTGTCATTTCAAACATACGATTGCCGTTTGCTTCACTTTCAAGTAACACTTCACATGCACCTTGATGCTCTAAAGCTCTTGCGTTTTTCTCTTGATGGTTTTCTGCTACATAAGGTGATGGAACCATAATAGAGGCTCTGCCAAGTGCACAAATTTCACCTATAGTTGCAGCACCTGCACGACATAGCACAAGGTCAGCCGCCGCAAGTTTATCCGCCATATCATAGATATATTCTGTAATTGTTATATTAGGATTTGCATCTGGGTTAACACCTTTATCACGAATCATTTTAGGCATCCATTTACTTGCCGCTGAACCTGTTGCATGCACATGATAAAAAGACACTCCTTCACGAATTTCTCTAGTTATCATATCTGCCATATGCTCATTCATATATTTAGCACCCATGGAGCCCCAAAATGAAACAACTAAACGGTCATCTTCCTTGAGTTTCATTTTTTCTCTTGCGGCTTTTCTGTCGGCAAAGACTATTTCAGTTCTAACAGGTGAACCTGTCATATAAATTTTATCACTATCACCTAATAGCTTTTTAGCTTGTTCAAAACATACAAGAACTTTGTCAGCTTTTTTAGCAAGCATTTTTGTAGTAACCCCTGGCAGTGCGTTTACCTCAAGTAAAATTGTAGGGATGCCTAGCTTTTGTGCTGCACTTACAATTGGAAAACTAACATATCCGCCGCAACCTATAACACAATCGGGTTTATGCTCTAAAAGCAATTTTTTAGCCTTCATCTGAGCAGTTAAAGTTTGTTTTACAGCTTTAAAATTATGCATAATGGCATCTGGCTTAAAAGACCTTCTAAGACCGCTTATTTCAATAATATCAAGCGGATAGCCTTCTCTTGGCACAAGACGAGATTCAATTCCACCTGATGTGCCTGCAAAACGAACGACTGTATCTTTTCTTTTTTGCTCACAGTATTTTGCAATAGCTAAACCAGGTGTAACATGCCCGCCTGTGCCACCGCCAGTAATATATAACTTCATAATTGCCCCCTGTTAATTTGCTAATTTTTATGCGTCATAGTTCTTGAAATGTTTAATAATATGCCGAGTTCACAAAGCTGAATAATAAGTGCTGTACCACCATAGCTGAAAAGTGGTAAGCTTGCACCTGTAACTGGCATTACACCTGTTACAACAAATAAATTCATAAGTGTTTGCACAGCAAACTGGGTTGTTATACCAACTGCAATTAAACAACCGAATTTATCTTTTGCATTTTTTGCTATAACATAACCTCTATATATAAGATAACCAAACAAAATCATAAGTATAACCGCACCTACAAAGCCCATCTCCTCACACCATGCCGAGAAAATAAAGTCATTTGGTGCTTCTGGCAGATAAAGCTGTTTATGTCTGCCTTGACCTAAACCAAGTCCCCAAAAGCCACCAGAGCCAATAGCAACAAAGCTATTAGCAGCCTGATAACCTTTGTCCTGTAAATCAATAAATGGGTCAAGCCATACGGCTATACGTTCACGAACATGATTGAATATAGGCATCTGATAGGCAACAGCAAATGCACCAATACCCGCAGCACCTATTGGGAAGAAATACCAGATTTTTATGCCTGCTACAAATAATATGCTAACAGCAATAATAAACATAATTACAATCGCTGACATATGAGGCTGAAGTGCAAGAAAACCTGCAATTACAGCAAAAGCACCTATAAATGGTAACAAGCCTCTATATGTGCGGATTTTATCGCCCATTTTAGATGCATAATATGAAAATGCAATAATCATTGCGATTTTAGTTATCTCAGAAGGCTGAAATTCGCCTATAAATGGTATTGCAAGCCATCTTGTTGCTCTGTTGTGTTCTACACCAATAAGTAAAACTAAAGCTAATAGTGCCACACCAAATCCATAAATCCATTTGTAAAATCTGCCATAAATATGATAATCAATAACAGAAATAAAAAGCATTCCACAAATACCCATTATAGCAAATATGGTTTGATTTCTTATAAATCTTAATGGGTCATTAAATCTATAAAGACCAGTTGGATAACTTGCACTAAAAAGAGCTATAAGACCTACTGTCATTAACACAAAAATTATAACAAGTGTTGCAAGGTCTATTTTTTTTATTTGAAGTTTTCGTGCAATCTCAGATTGTGAGGGATTTTTAGGTTTTGGAATTTTAACTGGTTTACGCTGCCTTTTAGGCTCTGGCGTTTGTTCTGGTTCATAGATAAGTGAAGATTTTTTAGGCATGAATTTTCCTTTCTTTGCGAGCCATACTGCTCGCTAGTGCCTTAAAAAGCACTTTTGAACAGTACCCACGCTAAAACACACATAATAGTTGTAACTAAAGTGAAAATAAAAACTATTTTACGTTCACCCCAACCACACATTTCAAAATGGTGGTGAATAGGTGCCATTTTAAACAGTCTTTTACCATGACTGATTTTAAAATAACCAACCTGTAAGATAACAGATAATGTTTCTAATACATAAATAAGACCAATAGGCAAAAGTACCAGTGGAAGATTACAAGCAAAAGCAAGACCTGCAACCGCACCACCTAAGAATAATGAACCTGTATCGCCCATAAATACCTTTGCAGGGTTAAAGTTAAAGATTAAAAATCCGAGCAAACCGCCTACAAGTGCCGCAGCGAATGCAATTACACCTATATTTTGCTGATGAATACCAACACAAACAAAGAAAATGCCAACAGGCACAGTAACACTTGCAGCCAAACCGTCTATGCCATCGGTTAAGTTTACCGCATTATCACAGCCAACAACCACAATAATTGCAAATATCATATAGATAATCCAATTAAACTGAATTGTTCTCTCTAAAACTGGAATCCATAGACCACCTGTTTGCCCGTCTGCCAGTCTTAAAAGCGATATAAAAACAGCGGCAACTACAATTTGTAAAAGCAGTTTTTGCATAGGTGTTAAACCTGCATTTTGTTTTTTACGGATTTTTGCCCAGTCATCAATCATACCAACTAAACCATATGCAAAAGCCATAAATAAAACCGAGAAAAACAGTGGCATTGAAAATGTATTTTGTGTTTTTCCAGCACTTAAAATAAAGTAGCTTATAATCATGCTTATTGTTATACCGATTATAAACATAAAACCGCCCATTGTCGGTATATTTTGTTTATTCATATGCCATTTAGGGCCAATTTCAAGGATTTTCTGACCAAACTTCATTTTTCTTAGCCAATTTATAATTGGCATACCTATAACCGCTGTTACAATAAATGCAATAGCTGCTGCTATTAACGCTAATTTCATAAATTAAACTTCCTCCCCCAGAAACAGACCAAGTGCCTGCTCCATTTTCATGCTTCGACTGCCTTTAAATAAAAGCACATCGCCCTTTTTAGCCTCATTTCTAAGGCTATCGGCTAACTTTTCATGTGTGCTAAACACATGAATATTACTTTCTGACATGCCGCTTTTTTTCGCACCCTCTGCCATAAATTCAGCATAATCGCCATATAAATATAGCTTATCAGCATTTTTAGCTGCGTTTTCACCTGTTTCAATATGTCCTTGCTCGGTATAGTCCCCAAGCTCCAACATAGAACCTAAAACAGCGAATTTTGTGCCTTTTTTCTGTGAGCTTAACACAGCTAAAGCCGCTTTCATAGAGTCAGGGCTAGCATTATAGCAATCTTCATAGATTATAAACCCATTTTTCTCATAGAGCTTTTGACGTCTGCCATCTGGCGTATATTCAAATATACCTTGTGCTATTTTTTCTGGTGATATACCGAGTTTAAAACCAACCGCAGCTGCTGCAAGTGCATTTGAAACATTATGCACACCTGCAATAGATAATTTTACAGGGGTTTTAATATCTTTGTAAACAAGTGTAAAGTCTACACTGTCACTTTTTAATATTATATTCTCTGCTTTTACATCACATTCTGGATTTTCCATTCCAAACCAGATTACATCAGCTTTTATTTCATTTCTTTTATTCCATAAAAGCGGTTCATCACCATTTAAAACGGCTGTACCAGAACGCTCATATAAACCGTCCAGTATTTCCATTTTAGCTTTACATATGCCCTCTCTTGAGCCTAAAAACTCAATATGAGCTGTACCGATATTTGTTATAACTGCAATATCTGGTTTTGCACATTTAGCCATTGATAAAATCTCACCAAAGCCAGACATACCCATTTCAATTACAGCCGCCTCATGTTTATGATTTAGCTCTAATAAAGTAAGTGGCATACCAAGCTGATTATTTAGATTTCCCTTTGTGGCATGAGTATTATATTTTTGAGATACGACAGAGGCGGTTAAACCTCTTGTTGTTGTTTTGCCGACTGAACCTGTTATAGCAACAAGCGGACAATCAAACTGTTTTTTATAACCTTCTGCAAGGTCTAAAATCGCCTGTCTTGTATCATCTACATAAAGCGTAGGCACGGAATATTTTTCATCTTTTCTATGACTTAAAATTGCCTTTGTACCATTTTCTATCGCTTTATTTATATAATCATGACCGTCGAAATTTTCGCCTTTAATTGCTAGAAATAAACAGCTATCTGGAATTTCTCGTGAGTCTTTAGACACAGACAAAATTTCGGTATCGCAAGAGATTTGCCCATTTGTCCATTTAGCTGCCTGTGAAAGCTTAAAGCTCTCCATGTAACACCCTCCACCCTGCTTTTTTTAAGCTAGGATTTTTCCCTTTTTTATTTTTTAAAGTATTCTGCTACTATTTCACGTTCGTCCATATGGTGCTTAACATGATTTATCTCTTGATAAGTTTCATGACCTTTGCCCATCAGTACAATAGTATCATCTTTTTTAGCCATTTTTAAAGCGGCAAAAATTGCCTCTGGACGGCTTACAATAACCTCATAAGGGGTTTTGCTATCTTTCATACCCTCGATAATATCATCAATAATCAGTTTAGGGTCTTCTGTTCTTGGATTATCTGAGGTTACTATACAATAATCAGACAAGTTTGCAGCAATAGCACCCATCTTAGGGCGTTTTGTTCTATCTCTATCGCCACCACAGCCAAATAATGCAATAACTCTGCCCTTTGTAAATCCACGAACAGCCTTTAGCACATTTTCAACACCATCTGGAGAATGAGCATAATCAATAAGCACAGTGTAATCTGTATCAGTTTTAACAACCTCAACTCTGCCCTTTACTCCATGAGCGGTTTTAAGTGCCTCAGCGATTTTTTCGAGTGATACACCAAGAGCATGACATACTCCAATAGCAGTCAGTGCATTAGACACGGTAAACTGTCCTGGGATAGCTAAATTTACATGTGATTTTTCATTTTCTGTGTTTACATCAAATTTAACACAGTCTGCATGGAGTTCAACATTTTTAGCTACTACATCGGCACTGTCATTATGTGCAGAATAAGTGATAATAGGACAGGTTGCATCAAGCATAATTTTCTCGCTTGCAGTATCGTCCATATTTAATATACCCTTTTTACACATAGTAAACAGTATAGCCTTAGCTTTGCGATATTCTTCCATAGTTTTATGGAAGTCTAAATGGTCTTGAGTGAGGTTGGTAAAAGCTCCAACCTCAAACGGTACACCATAAACTCTATCTAAGACAAGTGAATGGGAGGAAACCTCCATAACACAATGAGTACAACCTGCTTTAACCATTTTGTCAAATAATGCTTGCAGCTCATAAGACTCTGGAGTCGTGCGTTCGGTCTCCATAATTTCATCACCAATCATATTTTGGTTTGTGCCAATAAGTCCTACTTTCGCACCAACGCTCTCAAGCACATGTTTTACAAGATATGTTGTGGTAGTTTTACCATTTGTACCTGTAATACCAATCATTTTGAGCTTTTGTGCTGGGTGGTCAAACTGGTTTGCACCAATTTGAGCGAGTGCTTTTCTTGAGTTTTTAACGATAACAGCTGGAATATTTTCGTTTGCTTCTTCACAGACAATAGCGACTGCACCTTGCTCTAGTGCTTTGTCAATATACTTATGACCATCTGTCGCATATCCACGAATAGCAACAAATAAATCTCCTTTTTTTACATTTCGTGAGTCATAACACACATTAGAAATTTCTGTTTCTAAATTCAGTTTGTTTTCTAAGATTTCAATATCTTTTAAAAGTTTAGCTAATTTCATAAAATTTTACCTCATTTAATACTTTAACGGTCACTTACACCTGTTGTATTTTCAAATGATACAGTAATAACAGTACCAATAGGAACCTGAGTACCTGCTGCTGGGTCTTGGCTAGTTGCCTGAGTCTGTGAATTTGTTTGACTGCTCTTAATACCTGTTCTACGCATATACAGATTATTAGATTTTAATCTACTTTGTGCAGTATCTGGGTGCTCACCAAGTACATTAGGAACAGTGACAAGCTCTGTGCTCTTTTCGCCACCCATATACAAAATAACCTGACTGCCAGTTGGTATTTTAACGCCACCACTTGGCACTTGGTCGGTAACAGTATCACCATCACCGATAGTTTTATAGGTAAATCCGAGGTTTTCAAGTATGTTTGTAGCTTCTTCTTCGGTTTTACCGATAACGCTTGATACTTGAATTTCGATTCGGTCAGCGTTTTCCTCATCAAAGCTCTGCTCAATGCCCCAATATGGAAGTACATCTTCTAAAATTCTAGCCACTACTGGAGCAGCAATAGCACCACCGCCATGAGGAGCACTTTCTGTAAGGTCATGGATTGCAACTAAAACAGCAATTTGTGGGTCATCCATAGGTGCAACACCAATAAATGATGCTGTATAACGAGGTTCAATATCTATAACATTGCCCTGTGCATCTCGCTTTTTTTCAATTTCTGATGTAGCAGTTTTACCACCTACACGATATCCCGCAACATATGCGTTTTTACCAGTACCATCAGAAACAACTGCTTCCATAGCCTGACGCATAAATTCTGATGTATCTTCTGAAATAACCTGACGAACAATTTCGGTTTGAGTTGTTTCACGAACAGAACCGTCAGCATTTAAAATTTGACGCACAATATGTGGAGTTTTAAGGTTTCCATCATCAACAATAGCACAAACCATAGATATCATTTGAAGTGGAGTCACCTTGAAACGCTGACCAAAAGAAGATACTGCAAGGTGAGAAGGAGTATCTGTAAGTTGTTTTTCGGTATAGACAAGAGAAGTATTATTTGTTTCACCTGGAAGGTCTACGCCTGTTTTTCCGATAAGACCAAAGGATTCAAAATACTCGTAGAAAGTTGTAGGTGTTGTTTTGAAAGCAATTTGCATCATAGCAACGTTACATGAGTTCATAAGAGCCTCTGTGAGTGTCTGAGTTCCATGACCTGTGGTTTTATGACAACTAATAGGTTTGTTCCAGCCTGCAACCATCATGGAGCCATTACAAACAAAAGTATCCTCTGTGCTTATTGCCTGTGACTCTAAAGCAGTTGCAACTGTCATAAGCTTAAAGGTTGAACCTGGTTCATAAGTATCAGAAACAATATGGTTTCTCCACATTGCTTGTAATTTGGCTGTGCGAAGTGTATCAACCTCAGTTTTCTGTTCATCGCTCATACCATTTGGCAGACCTGCCCATTTACCTTCACATAAATACTCATCTGCGACTTCACCATTTATACCATTTTCAGTAAAGTAACTCTCAACTTCAGCCTTCAGCTCATTATAGTATAAATTATCTTTCTCAATAGTGCTATATGCATTTATATCAAAATCTGGCATATTAGCCATACCTAAAATTTCACCTGTTTTAACGTCCATTACGATACCAGAAACACCACCTCGAGCTTGTGGGTTATCTGCAAGAGCAGTTTCAATATGTGTTTCCAGATAATGCTGTATACTTTCGTCAATAGTTAAAACAACTGAACCGCCATCTTGAGCCTCAACATATTGTTCATACTCAAAAGGCATATCTGAATTACTTACGTTTTGTGCACGAACAATTCTGCCCGCTGTACCAGATAAAATATCGTTATATTCAAGCTCAATACCACCAACAGGGCCACTGCTATTTATAAAGCCAATAACCTGAGAAGCAAAAGAACCATAAGGATAATAACGTTTAGTATCAGGTTCAGTATAAACAGATGAATATGCACCTGTTTTTATACCTGCATCTTCAATTTCCTTAATAATCTTATCAACTATATCTTGTTCTACTTGACCTTTTATTTCCATTGATTGACGGTCGACTCTTTGCACTTTAGATAAAACAGTATCATAAGAAAGTGATAGATTATCGCTTAAAATCTGAGCAACTTTCTCTTGAACTTCTTCAAGCTCTAAAAGCTTAACAGCTTCACCTTCTTCTTGCTTTTGTTCAAGATTATTATTTTGGTTTTTAACCCATGTTTTAAGTCCATTAGGATTTATAAGTACCGATTGTGTTGATGCAGATTGTGCAAGAACTTTGTAATTTCTATCGTATATTGTGCCACGTTTAGGCTCAATAATACTGTCTTTTGTCTGGAAATTGAGAGCTTTCTCCCTATAATAATCATATTTCACTACTTGCATCCAAAAAAGACGCACAGCTACAACACTAAAACATAAAAATACAAGTACAGCTATAAGCACAGATATACGACTACGCATCATTAGGCTAGGGCGTTTACTGCCTTTAGGTTTTCGGGCATTCATATAAGAAATTTCCTCCATTTGAAATTTGCTTTAATAACTTAACATTCGACAAACAACAAGCGGGAGTCAGAAGCGTTTCCACC
>CALWMO010000005.1 GCA_944381965.1 uncultured Butyricicoccus sp. | reverse complement strand
AGTCAGTTTGCAATCTAATATTCAATTTCTACATCATAGGTCTTTTTTCGGCTGTCTGCATAATTTGGGGCAGAACAATTTTTGAAATGGTCTTTTTTAGTGTTATTTTCTATATTCTTCTGCTAATTTTTCAAATAAAGGCAATGCTCTCTTAATTGTTTCTGTTTTAACACAATATGAAATTCTTACATGTCCTTTTGCACCAAAATCTGACCCTGGTACTAAAAGTAAATCATATTTTTTAGCACGTTCACAAAAAGCTCTGTCATCTGGCTCTAAACTCTTAGGGAACATATAAAATGCACCATCTGGTTTTACACAAGAATAACCCATTTTTTCAAAGCCTTCAAGTAATAATTTTCTGTTCTCAGCATAAACGGATAAATCCGATGTCATGCCTGTACATTTAGCTATGACTTTTTGAAATAAGCTAGGTGCATTTACAAAACCTAACATTCTGCCCGCACCACAAACAGCAGCATAAATTTCGTCAAATTTATCTACGTTAGGCACTAAAATATAGCCTATACGCTCACCTGCAAGTGAAAGTGATTTAGAATATGAGTAACACACAATAGTTCTGTCATATTCCTTTGCTACAAAAGGCACTTCTACATCATATACAATTTCTCTATATGGCTCATCAGATAAAAGATAAATTGGATGATTATACTCATTTGATTTATCTTTTAAAATTTCAGCAAGTTTTTTTATAGTTTCATTTGTATATACAACACCGCTTGGATTTGATGGAGAATTTATAATTACACCTTTGGTATTTTCATTGATTTTATCTATAAAAGTATCAAAATCAATTTGGAAATCCTGTTCTCTTGGAGGAATAACAACAGCTTTAGCACCTGCCCCCTGTTCAATAAACACAAGATATTCTGGGAAATATGGAGCAAATACAATAAATTCATCATCTTTAGATGAAGTTAAAGCATTTAATGAAATTGTAAGCGATGCGGCTGCACCAACAGTTAAATAAAGCTGATTTTCATTATAATTTGTACCAAAACGCTTATTTAAATCATCTGCAATAGCTTTTCTGTTTTCTGGTGCACCTTGTGCAGATGTATAACCGTGCAGTTTTGCAGGGTCTTCGGTATTAACAAGCTCTCTTATTATATCTTGCACTGCATCTGGTGCTGGAACATTAGGATTTCCGATTGAAAAATCAAAAATATTTTCTCTGCCCACTTCGGCAGCTCTTTTATTACCATATTCAAAGATTTCTCTTATTGTTGAGCGAGTTTTTCCAAGTTTAACCGCTGTTTCATTAAGCATAAAATCATTCCCTTCACTTTAGATGATACGATTAAATATATTTTATCACTTTTTCAGATAAAAGCAAATGTTTTTACCTTATTTCTGCCAAACCTGCCATACGGTATATGTTATTATTTATAAATAATAACTCTCAATTAGGGGGACTATTTAAATGCAAAAAAATTATGTGGTACTTGTAAGCAGTGGCACACAAGAAAACTCTATGAGTGCAAGAAAAGCGGTTTCTGTGCTTTATGGTGATACACTAAACACCTTAGGAATAACAACTTGTTCACATTTAAACGGTGATGAAGCTTTACTTGCTGACCGCTTTGACGGTTTACTTCTTTCTGGTGGCGGTGATTTATCGGCTGATTTATTTGGTCAGCAAAAGCATATAAAATCATCACCACCAGACCAAAGGCGTGACACAGAAGAATTTGCTTTAATTCAGGCTTTTTGTGCTAAGAAAAAACCAATTTTAGGTATTTGTCGAGGTATTCAAGTGTTAAATGTATTCTTTGGCGGAGATTTAGTGCAAGATGTACCAAACCATGACAACAGCTCACATAAAATAAAACTTATGCCCGATACATTTTTAAATAAGCTTTATGGCAATGAAATAACAGTAAATAGTTATCATCATCAGGCAATCGGTAGACTTGCCTATGGTTTTTCTGCACTTGCATACTCAAAAGATGGAGTTATAGAGGCAATTATGCATAATAAATTGCCTATTTTAGCTGTGCAGTGGCACCCAGAACGCATGATTGACGGAATTTGTATGGATAATAAGACCGACCAAACACAAATATTTAACTGGCTTTGTAATAGTTATTAAGGCGGAATAATCCGCCTTTTATAATATTTAGATATTTATCTAAATATATATTGACAAAGACTCGAACTTGTTTTATATTACATTTAGATAGACGTCTAAATATTCTCGGAGGTGATATATTATGGGATTTCAATTAACATTTAAAGCATTATCTGACCCGATAAGGCGTGAAATTTTACAGCTTTTACGTACTTCTCCCCTAACTGCGGGCGAAATTGCTACGCATTTTTCAGTATCTAATGCTACAATCTCACATCATCTTTCTATACTAAAGGAGGCTGGTCTTGTTTTAGATGAAAAACAAGGAAAATATATAACCCACGAATTAAATATGACAGTTGTAGATGAAATTCTCGGCTGGTTTTACACTCTTAAAGGTGGCGATTTCAATGAAAAAAACAACTAAAATACAAATTTTTATATCAATTCTTTCACTGTTACCTCTTATTTTGGTGTTAGCAGTTTATTCAAAACTACCCGATAAAGTGCCAATGCAATGGAGTTCTAACGGAAATGTTCGTTATGATGATAAATATAATTTGTTTATAATAGCTATTATGACCATTGGCTTTGCTGTTATGTTTCCATTACTGCCCAAAATTGACCCTAAAAAGAAAAATTATAATAAATTTAGCTCATCTTATCAAGGCTTTCAAGTATTTATAATGCTTTTTATGCTTTTTGTAACCGCTTTTTGCATTATAGAAGCTTTTAGACCTCACACATTAAATGTACCTATGTTAGCATGTATTCTTCTTGGTATACTATTTGCTTTTATAGGAAATATGATGCCTCGTTTTCGTTCTAACTGGTTTTGTGGTATACGCACCCCTTGGACTATGTCAAGTGATGAAAACTGGACTAAAACCCATCGTTTAGGCGGTAGAATGTTCTTTACAGCTGGAATTATTATATTATTCTATGCTCTTGTGCCAAGTGAATATTTTTATTCTGAGGTAATAGGGGTAGTTTTAATAATAGCCTGTATTGTGCCTAGTGTTTATAGCTATCTTTTATATAAAAAGCAGAAATAAGGTGTTTTAAATGAAATTCTGGGTTTTTATGCTTATTGTAAATCTAATTTTTCCATTAACAATGATTTTCTGGGGTAAATATTTCATTAAAAAAGCACCTAAAGAAATAAACTATATTTTCGGTTATAGAACAACAATGTCTATGAAAAATAAAGACACTTGGAATTTTGCTCATCATTATTTTGGAAATCTATGGTTTAAGCTTGGTATTATTACACTGCCAATATGTATTATTGTGATGTTATTTGTTATCGGTAAATCTCAAGATATAATAGGAATTGTTGGAGGTATTTTATGTATAATTCAGCTTTTCCCGATTTTAATTCCAATCATTCCAACTGAAATAGCACTTAGAAAAACTTTTGATAAAGATGGTCATAGGTTATAAAATAAATACTCCTCGATTTAATTTCGAGGAGTTTTTTTATATATGTAATATTAAATAAGCAATAGGAAGTCTTAAAGCACTTGCCCACATAGAAATTAATATACAAACAAACAATACTGCTCTTTGACTTTTAAGTACATAAAAATATGAGAGTCTTTTCCCTTTTGGTGCTTGTTTTGCTGACATATAACAAGCGACTGCACTTGTTATCAAACATGGAACAGTTATAACCCATGTAAGTCCGCTAGAGCATAAGCTTATTAAAATGCCTTTTGCACCTAATGCACCAAACAAAGCTGATGCAGAAAATGCAAGTATAAAACCTCTGATAGTCAGAGCCATACATATAAACAAACCAGCAGGTTTTAAAAGCCCTAAAGCAATAATTAAAATCTGCCATGATAAAGCACTTAACATAGCCTTTACTGCATCTAAAAAAGTTGGTGCTATTTTTGAATTAACTTCAATAGCATCTGCAAATGATTTAATTATAGATGTATCGTTTATTGATGTAAGCTGACCTGTTATACTGCCAGCTATACCGCCACATATAAATAAAGCGATAAAAAGTATAAAAATTGGTGTGTTCCAAAGCCTTGAAAACAAAGCAAAACCGAGAATATTCCTGTTTTTCATACGCTCCTCCTAAGATTGGCATATTACAAGATATTCTCGGTTTCTAAATTTTATGCTTATAGAATTTCAAACAAACTAGCCACGATATCCATACAAGGTGTACGCATATATGGAGGGAATTGTTCAGAGAATTCTAAAGTTGCTACTGGCTTTTTACTGTTATCTAAAACAGGTTTTACAGCCAATACAGTAGTACCACCTGACACACGCTCTAAAACATAATCACAGGTAATATCTGGGCAAATTGCGATTACAATTCTACCTCTGGTACAGCCACTTATAGGAGCAAGTGCAGATGCAAGCTCTAATTTTTTAGGTGCTGTAACCACAACTATTTCACCTTTAACTACAACGTCCATATCATCTGGACAAAATACAACATTTTGCTTTAGGTTTTGCTCTTTAACAGCTGTATCTTTATCAGACAAAAAGATGTTTTCTGGTGGAATTACACAGTCTTTTAAAACTGCATGAACAATAGCCGGAAGGGTTTCGCCTTCACCCAAGAAGGAAACTCTGATTTTATGTGCCATGATACGCCCCCCTCTCTTAAAAGATATATAACTGTGTATATTATAAGACCGAATAAGCCATGTTTGCAAATAAAATCATGTTTTTTACAAACATTTGGCTGTTATTACAATTCTTCTTCCATTTGTTCCATGGCTTTCAGATAGATTGCACACTCAAGTCTTTTACGCTCCATCTTACAACCAAGCTCATAAGGCTCATTCATATTATGATTTGAATTATAGTTAGATGCACTACAACCGCCACTACAATAGAATTTAGCCCAACAATCCTTACACTTTTCACGGGTGTAGATATTCATACCTGCAAACTGATGAGCGATATCAAGATTAAATGTACCCTCTAGTACATTACCTTGTTTAAATTCATCTTTACCTACAAATTGATGACATGGGTAAATATCACCATCTGGAGTGATAGCCACATATTCATAACCTGCACCACAGCCACGCAGACGTTTAACAACACATGGACCTTGGTTTAAGTCTACCATGAAATGGAAGAAACTAAATCTCTTTCCGTTCTTTCTACGCTCAAGCATGATTTCTGCCAGACGGTCATATTCTGCAAAAATAGTAGGCAGTTGCTCCTCTGTAAGCTCGTAACCACAGCCATCATCAGCGGAAACAGGCTCAACAGACAGGCTTGGGAAACCTGCATCTGCAATATGTACAACGTCATTAGCAAAATCTAAATTTTTAGCTGTAAAAGTACCACGAGCATAATAATCCTTATCGCCACGCTTGTCCACAAGCTCTTTAAACTTAGGCACGATTATATCATAACAACCGCCACCATTTACAGTTTTTCTAAACTCATCGTTTACGCCTTCTCTGCCATCAAGTGATAATACAACATTATCCATATTTTCATTGATATAATCAATCTTATCAGAGTCTAAGAGTAAACCATTTGTTGTAATTGTGAAACGGAACTTTTTACCGGTTTCAGCCTCACGAGAACGGGCATAATCAACAGTTTTAGTAACTGTATCCCAAGCCATAAGTGGCTCTCCACCAAAGAAATCAAGCTCGATGTTTTTTCTGCCCTTTGAACGCTCGATAACAAAATCAATAGCTTTCTTAGCAACCTCAAAAGGCATAATCTTTCTGCCCTTACCGAAGTCACCGGTTGATGCAAAACAGTATTTACAACGTAAATTACAGTCATGTGCAACATGCAGACAAAGTGCCTTTACAGGTGCATCAGTTGGGATATAACGGCTTACATCAATATAATCGTCATCTGCAAACAACTGACCGGCTTTTTTAAGCTCTAAAAGCTCAGCATAAGCGGCTTTAACATCTTCAGCATTATACTGAGAAAGCTCACTTACAACATTTTCAGGGCAATTTTCGCCCATATTTTCATCTATCAGACCCGCTACTGCATAGCTAATATCATCAAGCACATGCACAGAGCCACTATTTACATCTAAAAGAAAATTGATACCATTTTTTGAATAACGATGAATCATAATTTATCCTTTCTATTTATAAAACGCAGAAAACTGCGAGGTACAAGCTTATGCACCTCGCAGTATTTCGTACAAGTTTAATAATTACTTGTTGTGCTCACACTTTTGGTTTGCAACAGTGCAAGAAGTCTTACAAGCGGACTGGCAAGAAGTCTGGCACTCACCACAACCACCATGAGCTGCAGTCTGCTTAAGAGTTGCAGAAGTTAATGTCTTGATGTGTTTCATGGCACAATTCCTCCATTCATTTTTTATATCTCTTACGCTTCATGCTCGCACCGAGCAATGAGCCAAGAATAGCAGTTATAATGGAAACTGCAAAATTTATTGCTACACGCATAAAATCCACAGTTTGTCCTAGCCAAGCGAGACTCAATAGGGCTATACACCCGAAAAGGCATAAACCCGCTATAAATCCCCACATTAATCTTTTCTGTCCGGCAAGTCTAGCAGCTATCAAAGAAGTGAAAAAGCTTCCCATTCCAATACATATAAGCGATAATATTGAAATTTGCGTACTACTCATTTTACCAAGCCATATTATAACAGAACATATGGCCATAAGTACAAGAGTAGCTACAAATCCAACCAGAACTGGAACTGCAAGCACTTGCAAAGCAGAAGTTGGTTCATGTTTTTTCATATTTATTTCCCCTCCTATGAAAATAATCGCCTAAAGCAATTTATTCTCTAACAGAAGGAAGTATACCAAATATTACTTTGTTTCTTTATTTTCTTCAATCTTATCAGCAGGAGAAGCTTCCTTTCCACGAACCGCCCAACGATAGAGCTTTAACTTTGTGCGGTCAGCAGTGGACTCGATAACTAAAGTATCGTCCTTAATGCTTACAACCTTACCAATAAAACCGCCAATAGTAGAGATTTCATCGCCTACTTTGATGGAATCACGCATTTCCTTTTCAGCCTTATCACGCTTTTTCTGTGGACGGATAAGGAAGAAATAAAATACAACAAATAATAAGATAAGTGGCAAAATGCTACCTAAAAGATTTACATACGTCTGTGGACTTGCTGGAGCTGCAAGTAATACCATTTAGAGTACCTCCTCATAAAATTACATAGTATTATTATATCTATTTCCTATATAAATTACAAGTGTTTATTTTCTACTATTTATAAACTCATACATTACATTTACAGTTTGCTTTTGTTGTTCATCTGCTGAAATAGTTGCTTTTTGATATCCATCTTGCTCACCATAGTTTCCAAACTCCGCATGGCCTCCCCCTTCAATTACAACTATATTCTGAGTATAATTTATATTTTCCTCAACAGAACTGTTTAGTGAGCCATAAACAGTAAGTGTATCATCATCTGAATAATCACCATAGATATATGCACCAAGTAGTATTAAGCCATCTATTTGCTCTTTATGCTTTGATGCAAAATTTGATGCCATTGCACCTCCCATGGAATGACCTGTTATATACCAATGCTCTATTTGCTCAAATTTTTCTATTACATTTTCTGCTTCATTAGCATCTAAAACCGCCATATTAAAAGGCATATGCACCAAAACACACATAAATCCCTTATCTCTTAATTTATCTAAAATAGGTAAATATGCTTCTGGCTCTACCTTTGCACCTGGATAAAAAATTATAGCTGTATCAGTCTGATTTTCTGGTGTTAAAATAGTTAAATTACCTTCTGTTTTAACTCCTTGCTCATTTAATACAGCAAGTGCAGTTTTATCCGCATGATAATAATCAGACACATAAATTCCAAAACCCACAGCTAAAACTATAATAATACATGATATTATAATTAGCACTTTCTTTTTCAAATTATATCACCTCGGTACATAAAAAACAAAAAATCTGAATCCTCTCTAATGAAGATTCAGATTTTCTGGTACGCCGAAAGGGATTCGAACCCCCGACCTTTTGGTTCGTAGCCAAACACTCTATCCAGCTGAGCTATCGGCGCGTTTCTACTGCCGTCAATCGACCGCTTAAATATAATATCACATATGATAATATAAAGTCAAGAAAAATTTTTTATTTTTTTATAGTTATTAATTTCAAATAACCATCAACCAAACAATGAAAAAATATCCCATTGCTATAATTGAAAAAACTTCGATTACTATGCAAGCTATACTATTTAATTTAAAGCCACTTGTTGAAACATTTTTACAAGAAAGAAAAAGCATTACAATTTGTACTAGAATACATGCTCCAGTTATTATTCCAATCGGAAGATTTCCAAGATGTTTGGGCGAAACAATATAGTATAAAATTATAGCCATAAAAATCAATACATCAACTGTTGATATAGAAAGATATTTCTTGTGCATTGTTATACCCCCTTGCAAATCTTTTAATCGCTTTGATGCTAATATTTAGCTATATCTAAATTGTATCATATATATTTAATTTTTGTAAATTTAAAACAAAAAAAGAAAACGTATTGCCTAAACAATACGTTTTCTGGTACGCCGAAAGGGATTCGAACCCCCGACCTTTTGGTTCGTAGCCAAACACTCTATCCAGCTGAGCTATCGGCGCATTTTGCATCATTGCTGACTGCCTATATATAATATCACACAGGTTTTACTCTGTCAACATATTTCTGCAAAAAATCAATATTTTTTATTTTAGCATAGATAGATAATAATCTTCACCTGATACCTGACCAACAGCACTTACTGCAACATTATCAAAATTTAAAACACTTCTAGCTAGCTTTAAAATATCTTCGGTTGTTACTGCATCATATTTCTGTATAATCTCATCTGTTTCTATTTGCCTTCCTAGATACAGTTCGCCCCTGCCTATTTGATGCATTCTAGCACTTGTATTTTCAAGTCCCATAAGCACATTTGATTTAATTTGTTCTCTACATCTTAAAAGCTCATCTTGTGTTATGCCATTTTGTGAAAAATCATCTATAACATTTTTAATTAATTTTATTGCTTTTTCCTCTGTTTCTTTTCCAAGGGCGGTATAAATAGAAAGCATTCCTGTATCAATATGACTTGCATTAAATGAATATATACAGTAGCATAGTCCGTTTTTTTCTCTTACTGTTTGGAAAAGTCTTGATGACATACCTCCGCCAAGCATAGATGATAAAATTTGCATTGCATATCTTTCATCTGATGATATAGATACACTTTTAAAGCCGATACATATATGATTTTGCTCTATATCTTTTTTATAAACCATGGATTTAGGTTTATATATAGCAGGTGTGATTTCATTTTTACCCTTTCCAGTCATATGAGAAAATAAATCACTTATAAAATCTAAATCATTCTGCTCGAACATACCTGAGATAGCTATGACAGTATCCTCTGGACGATATGAGCTTTTCATATAATCATGAAGCACATCTGTTGTCATTTTAGATAGTGTATCTTTTGTTCCAAGTACAGGACTTCCAAGTGAGCTATCCTCATAACAGTTCTCAAAAAGCTTTTCTGTTGCTAAATCTTCAGGACTATCCTCATACATATCTATCTCTTCAAGTACAACTCCACGTTCAAGATTTATATCTTCCTGTGCAAACTTAGAATTTAAAAACATGTCCGCTAAGATTTCTATACCCTCTTTTATATGAGTATTTAAAACCTTCATATAATAGCATGTACATTCTTTTGTTGTAAAAGCATTAAACTGTCCACCTAAAGCGTCCATTTGAGCTGCAATATCATGTGCAGAGCGAGTATCTGTACCTTTAAATATCATGTGCTCTATAAAATGAGAAATACCGCCTAGACCTTTTGGCTCATGTCTGCTACCATTTCCCACCCAAATTCCAATAGATGCCGAACGAACATAATCAACTTTTTCTGTAACTATTCTTACTCCATTTGGAAGTGTGATTTTTTTATACATAATCTTACACCGTCCTAAAAACACTGTCTTTAATAGATTAAGTATAACACAAAAAATAAAAAATAAAAGGCATAATAGTTTTTTGAAACTATTATGCCTTAAGATACTGATTTTAATTTAATAAAAATATAGAAATATTTAAATATGCTGCAAACAGCACCCAAAGAAAGTATGGTATTTGAAGTTTTGCAGCAAAATTATCAAGCTTATTAAACGATAATATCATAAGCAAAATAAGTGCTAAAAGCAATAAAATAATTATAAAAGCTACGCCAAATGTTTGTAAATTAAAGAAAACAAGAGTCCAAATAACATTTACAGCAAGCTGAATAGCAAAAATAATCAAGCTCTGTTTTCGGTCATCAGACTGAGGTTTTAGCCAAATTCTAGCCACACTTATACCCATAAGAGCAAACAAAATGCCCCATACAATAGGAAATATAAAACTTGGCGGTGTAAGTGGCGGTTTTATAACCGTTTTAATATATCTATCCACTCCCGCTCTAGTAAGCCAGCTAGAAATTGCACCAATAGCCTCTACTATTAATATTGCGATTATATACGGCTTAAAACGTTTGATAAATTGCATTTGCATCACCCATAATTATTTTATGAATGATTTTACATTTATATTCTTATTTTATTATTTGTCAATTTGTCTTGTATATTTACATTTTGGATAACCTGTGCAGCCTGCAAAATATCCATATCTACCATTTCTTTTTATAAGTTTTCTGCCACAAAACGGACATATATTATTATCATGTTTTTGCTTTATATCTTGTATATGTTGTTTTTTAACTTCATCTGAAACATTTGTAAGTGGTCTTAATTTTATTTTAAATTGTTTTATTTGCTCTTTTGTATATATAATTTCACGATTTTTAAGTTCTTTTCTAAGCTTTTTAAGCATTTTATTTCTTTTCAAAATAACTATTTCTTTGGTACTTCGTGGCACTTTTTTTAACTTACAACGCTCAGAAAATATTATATATGATGTAAATGTATCATTAGGTAAAGATAAATAATCAGCAAGTGCCATTATATGGGTATTATTTTGTTTTATAGGATTATAAAATATATGTTTATTTCCATTTGGCATTTTTTGAATCCAATTTTGCTCATCAGCTTTACCAAATATACACCCGCTATAATTTTTGCTTTCAAACACAAATATACCCTTTTCATGTATCATAAGCAAATCTATTTCTGTACTTTTATTTTTAAGTGGCACATATGCATTTTTTAAAACTATATATTCGCCTTTTAAATTATTATTTTTAAGTGCATATTCTGTCATATATTCGCCAAATTGCCCTAAATTTTTATAATTAAATAATCTTGCAATTATTCCTGGTTGTTCACCCTTTAAAATCGCTAATAATCCCATTACATGTAAACTTCCTTAATAAAATATATTTATATTTTAAGAAAAAAGTAGAATCTTGTCAATAAATGCACTATTTTTCAAGATTAAATGCATTTGCAAGTTTTTGTAATGCCTTTTTTTCTATTCTTGATATATATGAGCGTGATATTTTATATATTGATGCAATCTCCTTTTGTGTAAGAGGTTCTTTGCCACATAAACCGTATCTTAAAGCTATAATTTGTTGTTCTCGTGGCTGTAAATTAGTCTTTATATATTTATAAAGTTCATTATACTCATCATTATTATCTATTTTTTTTAAATTTTCATCCTCACAACTTATCATATCCATAAGTTCAAGTGAATTTCCATCACCGTCATGGTCTAATGTCTCAGAAAGTGAAATTTCATTTGCTGATTTTCTGTTTGCTCTAAAATGCATTAGTATTTCGTTTTCTATACATCTTGCAGCATAAGTTGCAAGCTTTACCCCCTTTTCAGGTCTATAACTGTTTACTGCTTTCATTAGACCTATTGTACCTATTGATATTAAATCATCTTGGTCTGAAGGGTCAGAGTAATATTTTTTTACTATATGTGCTACAAGCCTTAAATTATGCTCTATTAACTTTGATTTTGCCTCATTATCCCCTTTTAACATTTTCTCTACATATTCTTGCTCTTGTTTAGCATTAAGAGGTTTAGGAAAACTGTTACCTTGTACTCTTAAAACCAAATAAATAGCACTCATAAGTAAACTTGATGCCAATAACATAAAATTTACCTCCTAATTTAATTTTCTAAAGTAAATATATGTTAAATATTAGATTTTTATAAATAAAAAAGTATTGAAGTGTTTGTAAACAGTGTTTGCTAATCAATATGAGAATATGAAAACCTCCGTATTATGACAAACTTTTTGTATATTTTAAATAAAATACTATTATTTTTCAAAAGTAAATGTCGATATTTATAAGAAGCTTATATATATGGGAGTGGTGCTTCATGAAAAGCATAAAAAGTAAAATAAGACTTGGGATGATATTAACAATAGCCATTAGTATGATTATACTCGGTATTGTTAGCATATCTATAAGTTTTTCTAGTTCGGTGTCTATGTTAAAGACATCAATAGAAGGAACTTCCAAAGTCACAGCATCAAGAATTGAAAAAGAGTTAACTGCATATAAATATGCAGCTAATGCAGTTGGTAGCATTGCAAAATTAAGTGATTCAACTGTAAGTCTTGCTGAAAAACAACAATTAGTAGACTATTATGCCAAAGAATACAATATGATTCGTGGAAATCTACTAAACTTACAAGGTGAAAGCTTGTTCGATGGCAATAACTATTCAGACAGAGAATATTTTAAACATGCATTAAATGGTGAATGTTATGTTTCTACTCCTGTAAGAAGTAGCGTAACAAATGAACTAACTGTTATTGTTTCTGCTCCTCTCTGGAAAGATGGTGTGCCATCTAGTGAGGTTGTTGGTGTTGTATATCTCGTTCCTGATGAAAACTTCTTAAACGATATTGTAGCATCAGTAAATGTTACAGATAATAGTGTTGCTTATATTATAGATTCTAACGGTAATACTATAGCTGACCCTGATACTTCCGTTGTTTGCAAACAAAATATAGAAAATGAATCAAAAAATGATTCCAAGTTAGAAGTCCTAGCTGATTATCACGCAAAAATGCGTCAAGGTGAAAGTGGTGCCGGCGAATACTCAATAAATGGAGTGGATAAACTTCTTGCATATGCACCTATTGAAAATACTGACGGTTGGAGTTTAGGTCTTGGTGTTCCAAAGTCTGACCTTATGGGTTCTATTTATCAAGGTGCTATTGCAACAGTTTTACTCATTATTATAGCAATTTTAGTTGGACTTTATATAAGTGTTCGTCTATCTTCTGCTATTGGCAAGCCTATTGAAGATTGTGTTAAACGTATTTCACTTCTCGCAAAGGGTGACCTCAAAACCCCTATGCCACAAGTCAAATCTAATGATGAAACTGGACTTCTTGTTAAAGAAACAGGCCATATAATAACCACATTACATAATTTAATAGAAGATATAAAAAATCTGCTTGGCAAAATGGCTGATGGTGACTTTACAGTTAAATCTAAAAACGAAGACTATTATATAGGTGACTATCAACAGTTATTGCCAAGTATAAAGCAAATTACAGACAATCTAAGTGATATTTTATCACAAATTCAAGTAGCTTCTGACCAAGTTGCCATAGGTGCTGACCAAGTTGCTAATGGTTCACAAGCTTTGGCACAGGGTGCTACTGAGCAAGCAAGTGCTGTTGAGGAACTATCTGCAACAATAGGCGATATAGAATCATCAAGTAAAAAAACTGCTGATATATCTTTGTATGCAAGAAATGTATCCAATGAAGCTGGTTCAAAACTACAGCAAAGTAATGAAGCTATTATTAATCTCAGCAAAATTATGAAGGATATTTCTAGCTCATCAAAAGAAATTAGCAAAATTATATCTACCATAGAAGATATTGCATTCCAGACTAATATTCTAGCACTTAATGCAGCAGTAGAGGCAGCTCGTGCAGGTGAAGCTGGTAAAGGCTTTGCTGTTGTAGCCGACGAAGTTAGAAACCTTGCATTTAAATCTGACCAAGCTGCTAAGGCTACTAAACAACTGATTGAAAAATCCGTTATAGCAGTTGAAGGTGGCTCTGAGATGATGGACAATGTAATCACTGCGGTAGAAGATGTCTTATCATCTGCTGGTAAGGCTGTTAGCAGTATGGAAGATGTATCTAAAGCAGTTCAAGAACAATATATTTCTATTTCCCAAATCACTCAAGGAACAGAACAAATAGCGAGTGTTGTACAAACTAACTCTGCAACTGCTGAAGAATCTGCCGCTGCAAGTGAAGAACTTTCTGGTCAAGCTGAAATGCTCAAAAACCTTGTTTCTAGATTTAAATTAAATTAAAAAATAAAACCGCTGTCTAATGAGCAGCGGTTTTTATTTTCTATTGTCTATAATTTCTTGGTGAACAACCATATACATTTTTGAATGCACGAGAAAAATGAAGCGGGTTTTGATAGCTTACCATGGAAGCAATCGCTCCAACCGAAAATGTAGTTTCTTTCAAAAGCTGTGCAGCCTTTGCCATGCGATAGCTCAATAAAAACTCTTGAGGAGTTTTTCCCATTGTATTTCTAAATATCTTACCAAAATAGTTTCTATTAAGTCCACAAAAAGATGCTATATCTTCAATAGATATATCATTTTGATAATTTTGCTCTATGAATGAAAGTGCTTCTTTCATATAAAAATCTCGTAATCTTTTACCTGTTCGCTTTATTTGTGTGGCAGATGACTTCATAAGCTGGTCTAAAAATATAAATGCATGACCTATTATAAGCATAGGTCTTTCTGCTCCATTATCAACGATATACATTATTTCATTTAATAATAATGCACCTTCTTTTGAATTTATAGGTGTATATATAGGCTGATTTATGCTAAGTCCCGCAAGCTGTAAACTCTCTCTAACACGAAGTCCATCAAATTCTACCCATGCATACTCCCATGGGTCATTTTCATCTGCAAAATATGTAGTAATTTGGTTAGGCTCTATTAAAAATCCTTGACCTGCTTTAACTTCATAAAGCTCATTTGAACGAAAATATCCTTTTCCCGAAATTACATAATGAAATAAGTAATGATTACGAGCATATGGCCCATATGAGTGAAGTGGAGCACATTTTTCATAACCAAACTGATATAAGTTAAGGTCTACAAAACGTTCATCTGAAAAAACATGAAACTTGAGTCCCTTATCCGACATATATTTCACACCTCCAAAATTTATTTAAAATACTATATTTATTATATTATATACCATAATGTAATTCGACTTCAATATAATTAACAACATAGTATCAAATTGAGATATAAAAAGTGGAATAAAAGCATTCACAAATTCTTGTGCATAAAGTATAATATACACATACTACAGATTGACTTTTTGTAGATAGTGCATAATATACAAAAAGAGGAGAAGAAAATTAGTAATATTGAATAGAGTGGCTTTTATTCACTCTGATTATTAAGGAGGAAATCAGAATGAAAAATCTAAAACGTCTATTTGCAGGTGCTTTAGCACTAGGCATGGTACTAACTACCTCAGCTTGTGGTAGTTCTGATAGTTCGGCTGACGGTAAAGTAAATCTTACCTTCCAAATTTGGGACGTAGGACAAAAGCCTGGTATGGAAGCTATGTGCGATGCATACACAGAGAAAAATCCAAATGTTAATATTGAAGTTCAAGTTGCAGGTTGGAATGAATACTGGACAAAGCTTGAAGCTGCTGCAACTGGCAACAAGCTCCCTGATATTTTTTGGATGCATACAAATGAAATCTTTAAATATGCAGACAGCGGTATGTTAGCAGATGTTAGCGACATTGTAGAAACAGACAAATTCTCCGATATTTCTTTACAAAATGCACAAGGCAGCGATGGCAAGCTCTATGGTGTTCCAAAAGATAAAGACGTAGTATGTCTAGTATATAACAAAGAAATCTTTGACGCAGCTGGTGTTGCATATCCAGATGATACATGGACTTGGGATAATCTAGTATCTGCTTCTCAGGAAATCTATGATAAGACTGGTAAATATGGTTACATGGCTTATGCAGATGACCAGCTAGGTTACTGGAACTTTGTTTACCAGAATGGCGGCTATATCCTAAATGATGACAAAACAAAGGCAGGTTTTGACCAGCCAGCAACTCAGGAAGCTATGGAGTTCTACATTGGTCTACAAGATAATGAATGGTGTCCAGACCAAGCATACTTCGGTGAGCAAGCTCCTGGCACTGCATTTATCTCTGGTCAGGGTGCTATGTACTTTGAAGGTAACTGGAACTTCTTACCTATCCTCCAGAATAACCCAGACCTTGAAGGCAAATTACAAGTAGCTGTTCTTCCAAAGGCTCCTAACCCAGCTTCTGGTGATGGTCGTGCTACTATTTCAAATGGTCTTTGCTACGCAACAGGTGCAAATAATAAAAATCTAGATGTTGTAAAAGATGTTCTTAAATTCTTCGGTTCTGAAGAAGGTCAACGCATACAAGGCGAAAGCGGTGCTGCTATTCCAGCATATGAAGGTCTAGAAGATACTTGGGTTAGTGCTTTTGAAGGCTATGATATTGATGTTAGCCCTGTTCTTGAAATGTTTGATTATGGCGTTCAGAGTGTAAATAATGCTTCCCGTCCTGAATGGAAAACTAAGGTAAGCGATGAGCTATTAAAGATTTACTCTAAGCAAGTAAGTATTAAGGACGGTCTTGCAAATATGCAAAAAATTATTGACGAGGCAAGTGCTGGTTAATTATTGAAAAGGGGGTTTTCTTGTGAAGATAGGCAAGAAAAGTAGAAGTGATATGTTTTGGGGATATCTAATGATATTCCCAACCATACTAGGACTTATTGTTTTAAATATTTATCCATTTATCGAAACTATTATAATGAGCCTTTCTTCAACGAAAGCTTTTGGTAAGTATGAATTCTCTGGAATAGAAAACTATATCACAATGTTTTCAAGCGGGGAGTTTTGGAAGGCAACATGGAACTCTGTTTGGTTTTGTGTTTTAACCGTTCCAGTAGGTATTTTCTTTGCACTTATACTTGCTGTGCTACTAAATGCCAAAATTAAAGGCAGAAGTATTTTCAGAACAATTTACTTCTTACCTATGGTAGTTGCACCTGCTGCGGTTGCTATGGTTTGGAAATGGCTTTTCAATGCTGATTTTGGTATTATTAACTCTGTTCTTGGCACAGATATCAAATGGATTACCGACCCTAAAATTGTACTTATAACATGTGCTATTGTTTCTATCTGGAGTTCTCTAGGTTATGATGCAATACTACTTCTATCCGGTATTCAGAACATCTCAAAATCTTACTATGAAGCAGCAAGCCTTGATGGTGCAAGCAAAATAAAGCAGTTCTTCACCATTACTGTTCCAATGGTATCCCCTACTCTATTTGTTGTTCTTATTATGCGACTTATGGCATCTCTAAAAGTATATGACTTAATCTACATGATGGTAGACCAAGCAAACCCTGCTCTTACAGATGCACAAAGTTTAATGTATTTATTCTATCGTGAAAGCTTTATAGCTGGTAACAAGGGTCTAGGCTCTGCAATAGCCGTTTGGACTGTACTTCTTATAGGTATTGTAACCATAGTACAGTTTATCGGTCAGAAAAAATGGGTTAATTACGAAGTATAGGAGGTTCGACAGCATGAAAAAACCTATAAACAAAGTAAATATCTTAGTTTATATTGCACTTGGCATCGGTGCTATTACAATGCTGTTCCCATTCGTTTGGATGGTTTTAACAGCATTTAAAACAAATACAGAAGCTATGCAAATTCCTCCTGTAATTTTCCCTAGTGAATGGAAACTAGATGCGTTTAAACAGGCTATGGAAAGCTTACCTTTCCCAAAACTATATTGGAATACCGCACGAATGATTTTCTTCCGTATAGTTTGTGCTGTTGTATTTAGCTCTATGGCTGGCTATGCTTTCGCAAAGATTGAATTTCCTTTCAAAAAAGCGTTATTCAGTCTGGTACTTATTCAAATGATGCTACCTTCTCAGATTTTCTTAATTCCACAGTATCAAATGCTTGCTAAATTTGAGCTTACAGAAAGCATCTTCGGTTTAGTATTCCCTGGTCTGGTTAGTGCTTTTGGTACTTTCTTCTTAAGACAGATTTACATGGGTATTCCAGACGAGATTGCAGAAGCTGCACAACTTGATGGCTGCACAAAATGGCAGACATTTACAAAAGTTATGTTACCTCTTACCGTTCCAGGTATTGTAGCTATTGCTATATTTACTGCGGTGTTTGCTTATGGCGACCTTATGTGGCCTCTGATTGTAAATACTGATGTTAATATGATGACCCTTTCTTCTGGTCTATCTACTCTAAATGGTCAGTTTGTAACTAACTTCCCTGTTCTTATGGCAGGTAGTATTTTAGCAATGGCTCCTATGCTAATTCTCTATATTCTGTTCCAACGTCACTTTATCGAAGGCGTTGCTATGACAGGCGGCAAATAACTAAAGCGAGGAAATTTTATGGCAATTTTATGGGATAAGAAAAACAAGATTTTTTCTCTTAATACTAAAAATACAACTTATCAAATGAAAATAGATAAGTTTGGTTTCTTACTTCATAACTACTATGGTGAGAAACTGGATAATGACACAAGCTATCTTGTACAATATCAGGACAGAGGATTTTCTGGCAATCCCTATGAGGCTGAAAATGACAGAACATATTCACTTGATGTTTTATCTCAGGAATATCCTTTCCACGGCTCAGGTGACTATCGCAAAACCGCTTTTGATGTTATAGACAGCAATAATACAAGTGGCTGTGATTTAAGAGCCCAATCATATGAAATCATTCAGGGTAAATACACCCTGAATGGTTTACCTGCCGTTTACTCTGATAATAATAAGGCTATGACTCTTATTATAAATCTGGTTGACACTCGTCTTGATTTAAAAGTTCAGCTTTATTATGGCGTTTTTGAAGATGAAGATATTATCACTCGTGCTGTAAAAATTACAAACGGCAGTGATAAAAAAGTCACTCTTTCAAAGGCACTCACTGCAAATCTTGATTTTCTAACTGGTGATTTTGATTTAATTCATTTCCATGGACGTCACGCTGGTGAACGCACTATGGAGCGTACACATATCGAGCATGGTGCATTCTCAATTTGCAGTAGACGCGGTACTTCTAGTCATCAGCATAACCCATTTGTTATTTTGTCTGAGCACGACACAACCGAGCATTTTGGTGGTTGCTATGGTATGTCATTTGTTTACAGCGGTAACTTCGAGTGTACAGCCGAAAAAGACCAATATGGTCAAACTCGTCTGTCTATGGGCATATTATCCGAGCGTTTTAACTACGATTTAGAGCCTAATGAAAGCTTCTTAGCTCCTGAAGTTATTATGTGTTTCAGCAGTAACGGTTTTGAAGCTCTTTCTCATAAATATCATCATATTATCAGACATAATGTATGTCGTGGTGAATATAAACTAAAACGCCGCCCTATCCTAATCAATAACTGGGAAGCTACATACTTTGATTTTGATGGAGAAAAGTTGTATAATATAGCTAAACAAGCATCTGAGCTAGGCGTTGAAATGATGGTTTTAGATGATGGCTGGTTTGGTTCTCGTAACGATGATAACCAAGGTCTTGGCGACTGGTGGGTAAACGAAAAGAAATTACAGGGTAGTTTAAGGGAAGTTTCTGAGAAAATTTGCTCATTAGGTATGAAGTTTGGTCTTTGGATTGAACCAGAAATGGTCAATGAGAACAGTGATTTATATAGAAATCACCCAGATTGGGCATTTACTATTCCAAATAAAAAGCCTATTAGAAGCAGAAATCAGCTTGTTTTAGATTTCTCCAGAAAAGAAGTTGTAGATTATATCTGTGACAGTATTTTCAAGGTAATAGATGATGCAAAAATATCCTATATAAAAATGGATATGAACCGCAGTATAAATGATGTTTACAGTGCTGTTAAGGGAAACCCAAGTGAAGGCAAAATTTTATATAAATATATGCTTGGTGTTTATGATTTTATGGAGCGTTTGCTCTCTCGCTATCCTAATATACTGCTTGAAGGTTGTAGTGGCGGTGGCGGTCGCTTTGATGCTGGTATGATGTACTACTCTCCACAAATTTGGTGCAGTGATAACACAGATGCTGTTTCCAGACTTCACATTCAATATGGTACATCTTTTGGCTATCCTATAAGCACTGTGGGCAGTCATGTCTCTACTGTTCCTAATCATCAAACTGGTCGTATTGTTGATTTCAACACTCGTGGTATTGTTGCTATGGCTGGTAGCTTTGGTTATGAGCTTGACTTAAACCTAATTTCTGATGAAGAAAAAGAGCAAGTTAAAAGCCAAATCGAAAATTATAAAAAATATTGGCATCTGCTCCATAATGGCCAATATTATCGCTTAACAAATTGTGAAAAAGACCATAATAAAGTGGCTTGGCAGTTTGTATCCGAGGATAAAACCGAAACTCTTGTACAAATAGTTAAGTATGATACACATTGTAACGCACCTATACAGTATGTCAAACTTCGTGGTCTAAATGCTGACTGCGAATATGAACTTGACGGCAATTTATACTTTGGCAGCACACTTATGAACGCTGGACTTCCAGTTAAACCTATAAATGGAGAATATAAAGCTTATCAGTTACATTTAATTTGTAAAAAGGTGAAGTGAGAATATGCAAGATATAATGAATATCCTTTCAAATTTAGTAGATTTTCCAGAAATCACAAACGATATTATGCACGGCGATATGCCAGGAGATAAAATCGAAATAAACGACTCTCACAAACAAAAAGCGGCTTTAATTTTCCCTGTTTTAGTGAAAAAACTAAAGAAATATATGGCTAATAACCCATATAATCGAGCTGTTATCTGTGTTTGTGGTGGCAGTGGCGTAGGTAAAAGCGAAACTGCAAGCCTTTTAGGCACAGCTTTGCAAAAATCAGGTATTGGTAGCTATATTTTAAGTGGTGACAATTACCCACATAGAATACCAGCTCAAAATGACGCTGAAAGAGTGCGTGTTTTCCGTCATGGTGCGGTTCGTGGTCTGGTTGCAAGCGGTCTTTATAATGAAAACACAAAGGCTATTTTGCGTGAACTTCAAGCAAACGACACCGACAGCGACCCTAAAATTTGCACAGAACACACTTGGCTTGAAACATATCAAAACGAGGGTAAAAAGGCTCTTTCTGGCTATCTAGGCACAGAAAACGAGCAGAATTTTGCAGAGCTTTCCGCAATTATTAAGCAGTTTAAGACTGGTGCAAATGAATTATACCTCAAGCGTATGGGCAGAACCGAGCTTGATTTATGGTATGATTTAGTAGATTTTTCAGATAAAAATGTGTTAATAATCGAATGGACACACGGCAACAGCGATAAATACACTGGTGTAGATATTCCAATTCTGCTAAACAGCACACCACAGGAAACACTTGAGCATAGAAGAAGCAGAAACCGTGATGGTGCAGTTGACAGCCCATTTGTAACAATGGTGCTTGAAATCGAGCAACGTCAGTTAGAGTCACAGGCTCACAAGGCTCAGATTATTGTTTCCAAAAGCGGTGAACTGTTAACATATTCACAGTATCGCAAACAAATGGCAGAGGGAGGCGTTTAATTTATGAAAAATAATCCTATGTTAAACGCTTATCCAGACAGCATTGGCGAAAATTTAGGCGATATTGTAGAATTTTTAAGCAAACCAGAGCTAAAAGACGTTTTCGGCTCATTTTATATACTGCCTAGCGTATTTAACACCGATTTAGACAGAGGTTTTTCAGTTGTTGACTATAATTTAAGCGATGAATTTGCAAAAGCTGAAGATTTAGAAAAACTGCAAAACTTAGGTATTGATTTAAAACTGGATTTCATTTTAAATCATGCATCTGTGCTAAGCCCACAATTCCAAGATTTAATCAAAAACGGTGAAAACTCAAAGTATAAAGATTTTTTCATTAACTGGAACGAATTTTGGAAGGATAACGGCGAAATGACATCAGAAGGCTACATCAAGCCATATGATGAACATTTAAAGAAGATGTTCTTTAGAAAAGCTGGACTTCCAATTTTGATGGTTCGTATGCCAGACGGAAAAGATGTGCCATACTGGAACACATTTTATCAGAAGGTTTCTTATAAAAAGCCAACCGTGCAGGAGCTAATGAAAATTGCAGGTATTCAGTATGGAACAGCTTTAAAACTCCATGAAATAGTTATAAATGGCTTAGATAATGATATTAAACCATCAGAAATTGACTTTAAACAGTTTGATAAATATAAAACTGTTGTTTGTGAGTGGCTTGAAGGTCAAAGAGAATACCTCGGTCAGATGGATTTAAACATTAAATCCGACTTGGTTTGGGAGTTCTATGACAACACTTTAAAACAACTATCTGAGTATGGTGCAAGCATTGTACGTTTAGACGCTTTTGCTTACGCTCCAAAGGGCGTAGGTGAAAAGAACTTCTTAAACGACTCAACATGGGACGTACTGGAAAAAGTAAATTCTCTTGCTAAAAAATATAACCTTGAGCTTTTACCAGAAATTCATGCAAGCTATGGCGAGAAAATTCACGAAAAAGTGGCAAATGAAGGTTATATGACATATGACTTCTTCCTCCCAGGGTTGCTTATAGATGCATTTGAAAGCAAAAACTGCGAGCATTTAAAGCAGTGGGCAGAAGATATAATCACCAAAAAGCTAAAAGTTGTAAATATGCTTGGTTGCCATGATGGTATCCCTCTGTTAGACCTTAAAGGCTTAATTCCAGATGAAAAAATTCAAAGTCTGATTGATACTGTTGTATCTCGTGGTGGTCGTGTTAAAGACTTACATGGTGCTAAAAATGTATATTATCAAGTAAATGCAACTTATTATAGTGCACTTGGTGAAGATGACAAAAAGATGTTACTCGCTCGTGCAATTCAGCTCTTTATGCCTGCAAAACCTCAGATTTGGTATTTAGATTTATTCTGTGGCAAGAACGACTATGAGGCTGTAAAACGTGCTGGTAAGGACGGTCACAAGGAAATTAACCGAACCAATCTAACAAAACAGCAGATTGAGGACGGACTTAGAAATCCGGTTGTACAAAAACAGCTTGAGCTTTTAAAGTTAAGATACACTCACCCTGCATTTGCTTTTGATTCTAATGTTGAATTTACAGGCGAAGGCAGCAAATTCACTATCAAATGGACTAAAGATGATAACACAATTCAGCTTGATTGTGATTTAAACACTCTAGATTATAGTATAACTTAACCCTCTTATTACACATACCTATTATAAAAACCGTACAAGTAATATGCTTGTACGGTTCTTTATTTATGTAAATTTTTCACTCTATAACATATTTTTACTATGCAAATTTTTTCTAAATTTTTACTTATTCTTTTTACAATATATTACCTTTATTTTTCTGCTTCTTGATGATTTTCACCTTAAACAGATGTTAAAATTACTTCCGTTGAAAAAATCAAGTAAAGGGGCATATATGTGGCAGAAATTGTACTAAAAAACATATGTAAAAAATACGATAATGAACTCTATGCAGTCAAAGATGTAAACCTAGAAATTGAAGAAAAAGATTTTGTAATTTTAGTTGGCCCATCTGGCTGTGGTAAATCAACCACACTTAGAATGGTAGCAGGACTTGAAGAAATCAGCTCTGGTGAATTATGGATTGATGGAGAACTTAGCAACTATTCCGAACCTAAAGACCGAGGAATGTCTATGGTTTTCCAAAACTATGCACTCTATCCTAACATGACTGTATATGGAAATATTGCTTTTTCATTAAAAGTCAGAAAAGTTCCAAAAAATGAAATTGATAAGCGTGTACATGAGGTTGCAAAGGTGCTTGAAATTGAGCATCTACTTGATAGACGTCCAAATGAGCTTTCTGGCGGTCAGAAACAGCGAGTTGCTATCGGCAGTGCCATTATTAGAGAACCTAAAGTACTTTTAATGGACGAACCACTTTCAAATCTTGATGCAAAACTTCGCTCACAAATGAGAGTAGAGCTTGCAAAACTTCACCATGATTTAGGTGCAACTATTTTATATGTTACCCATGACCAGACCGAAGCTATGACTCTTGGTACAAAAATTGTTGTAATGAAACTTGGCATTGTTCAGCAAATAGCTCCTCCAAAGGAAATCTATGACAATCCTGCAAATCTATTTGTAGCTGGATTTTTAGGCTCTCCATCTATGAACTTTATCAATGCTGAAGTTCATATGGGTAATGATGATGTTATTTTATATTTTAATCGAATGACAACCGGTAAAAAATTTATTTTGCGTGATGAAAAAGCTGATATTGCGGCTAAAAAAGCTCTAAATAAAAGTGTTGTTTTGGGTGTAAGACCGGAAGATGTTTATACATATGATAAAGCTAAAAAATTAGGCTTTGAAAGAAATACTGTCGGAATGGAAGTTGTCATTGAGTCAAGAGAAATGCACGGTGCTCATACATTCCTTTATTATACTGTAGACGGTAAACAAAACAGCATTTGTGTTTCACATGACGATAAAACTAAAGTTGGGGATAAAATAAACATTTATTTTGACCCTGATAAAATTCATATTTTCGACAGTCAAACCGAGCAAAATATTTTTTACAAAGGAGAAAATAATTAAATTATGGAGAAAAAGGCATTTCCCTATTGTTACTTAATACCTAGTTTTTTGGTTTTCTGCGTATTTCTGTTTTATCCATTTTTTAAAACGGTTTATCTAAGCCTTTATAAAACCAATAACATGGGTGAAGCTAAAATCTTTGTAGGTCTTGGAAACTATATTGATTTATTAACTTCATCGAGTTTTCAAAACAGCCTTAGAGTTACAATAATCTTTGTCGTTATTGTAGTTTTTACAAGTATGTTTTTAGGTCTTGTCACCGCTGTTTTATGTAATAAGAACTTCCCTGCAATCAGATTTTTTAGCACAGCTTATGCCATGCCAATGGCTATCGCTTCAAGCTCTGCAGCTATGATATTTAACATTATGTTAAACCCATCTGTCGGCATTGTAAATAAGCTGTTAGGGCTTGATATCAACTGGCTTAATGATAAGAGCACCGCTTTATTTTGTGTAGCATTTTTAACAGCTTGGCTTAATAGTGGTATTAACTTCCTATATTTTTCCGCAGGTCTTGGAAATATTGACGAAACAATCTATGAGCGTGCAAGCATTGATGGTGCAAGCAGTGTTCAGCAGTTTTTCTTTTTAACTCTTCCAAACCTATCACCAATTCTGTTTTATACTCTTGTAGTAAATATTATTCAGGCGTTCCAGTCTTTTGGTCAGATTAAGATTTTGACCGAAGGCGGCCCTACTGAAAGCACAAATGTTATTGTATATTCAATTTATCGAGATGCATTTTTTAACTACAAGTTCGGTGATGCAGCTGCACAATCCATAATCTTATTTATTATCATTATGATTATAACTCTGATTATGTTTAAAATCGAAAAGAAGGGAGTTAAATATTAAAAATGGATTCACAAATGACATTAAAAAAAGATAACAGCATGATAAAGTCTTATGATATTTCCAAAGAAAAGCTGGAAAATCTTAAAAGACAAAAAAGTGCTATTCAGCTTAGAAAACGTAGAATCCGCACAGGATTAAGGCTTTTACTTAATATTTTAGTTGTACTTATTATATTATTACCGCTCCTTTATGCTGTAAGTATTGCATTTATGCCAACTGGTGAGCTTTTCACCACAGAGTTAAACCTTTTCCCTAAAAATCCTACTTTTTCTAACTTTACTGATGCTCTTAACAATATCCCGCTAGTTAGATTTATTTTAAACTCATTTTTAGTAGCAGGCTGTATAACTATCGGTCAGATTATAACCTGTTCACTTGCCGCCTTTGCATTTTCATTCCTTAATTTTAAGGCTAAAAATGTGCTGTTTATGATTGTTATGGCAACAATGATGATTCCAGGTGAAGCAACAATTATTTCTAACTATCTGACAGTTGCAAAAATGGGTATATTAGACACTTATGCGGTTTTAATTATGCCATCTTTGACCTCTGCAATGGGTATATTCTTATTCCGTCAGTTTTATATGACATTCCCTAAATCTCTTTATGAGTCAGCAAAACTTGACGGCTGTACAAATTTAAGATTTATTGTTTCTATCTTAATGCCACTTACAAAGTCAGCTATTGGTGCAATGGGTGTTTATACGTTTATAAATGCATGGAATATGTATATGTGGCCACTTCTTGTAACTGGTTCTGATAAAATGCGTACTGTACAGGTTGGTTTAAGTATGCTTAACAGCTTAGACTCACAATCCATACCTCTTACAATCGCTGGTGTTGTAATGGTAATTTTACCATCAATTTTAATTTTCATTCTAGGTCAAAAACAGCTTATCAAGGGTATGTTCTCTGGAGCTGTCAAAGGATAAAAAAGGAGATTCAAAAAATGAAAAAACAAATCTTAGCCTCACTGACCGCATTTTCACTAATGGCTGGTACACTTGCTGGCTGTGGTGGTCAAACCACAAACACAACTGGCGGTGCTGACCAAGCTGGAAACCAAACCATACAAATGGCTGATGCTTCTGAAGTTAGTGGTACTACTATCACATTCTGGCATTCTATGGGTGGTGTAAATGGTGAAGCTGTAACCGCACTTGTTGACAAGTTCAACTCTGAAAATGAATTCGGTATAACTGTAGAAGCTCAGTATCAAGGCGAATATGATGACTCTATCAACAAATTAAAGAGTGCTCAAATGGGTAATCTTGGTGCTGACCTTGTTCAGATTTATGAAATCGGCACACGTTTTATGATTGAATCTGGTTGGGCTGTTCCAATGCAAAATATGATTGATGCTGATAGCTTTGACACCTCTAAGCTTGAAGAAAATCTACTTGCGTATTACACTATTGATGATAAGCTTTATTCTATGCCTTTTAACTCCTCTACTCCTATTATGTATTATAACAAGGATATGTTTGAAAAGGCTGGCATAACCGAAGTTCCAACTAGTCTTGAAGGTATTCTGGAAATCGGTGATAAGCTAATGAATGAAGGCGGTGCAAAACAGGCTATTTCCCTTGGTATCTATGGTTGGTTCTATGAGCAGTTTTTAGGTAAACAAGGTCTTGATTATGTAGATAATGGCAATGGTCGTGATGATATTGCAACTAAGGTTGTATTTGATGAAAACGGCGGTGCTGAAAATATTATGACTGTTTGGAAAGAGCTTTACGATGCTGGTTATGCTCCAAATGTAGGTAAGGGTGGCGACTCTGGTATTGCCGAGTTCTCCGCTGGTACATCTGCTATCACTCTTGGTTCTACCGCTTCCCTAAAGCAAATTCTGCAAGATGTAAACGGTAAGTTTGAAGTTGGTACTGCTTACTTCCCTTCTGTTACTGACTCTGATGAGGGCGGCGTTTCTATCGGTGGTGCTTCTCTATGGGCACTTAACAACAATGACCCTAAAAAGCTTCGTGCAACTTGGGAATTTGTAAAGTTCTTAATTTCTGCTGAATCTCAGGCATTCTGGAATGCTCAGACTGGTTACTTCCCTGTAACTACCGAGGCTCACGAGCAAGAAGTATTTAAATCAAATATTGCCGAGTATCCTCAGTTCCAGACAGCTATTGACCAGCTGCATGACTCCTCTCCAGAATACACTGGTGCATTACTAAGCGTATTCCCAGAGGCTCGTGCAGAAGTTGAGTCCAAAATCGAGGGTATGCTAAATGGTGACACTGATATTCCTACTACTGTTACCGAGCTTGCAAACTCAATCAATGAAATGATTGAAGAATATAACTTATTAAATAGCTAATAAATTGTATTATACCAGTGAAACAAGGCAGACAAACTGCCTTGTTTTGCTATTATAACAAATATGGAAAGGATTATATTAAAATGACAAAAATTTATGCTCATAGAGGTGCAAGCGGTTATGCACCAGAAAACACACTTGAGGCTTTTAAACTGGCAATTAAGCAAGGTGCAGAAGGTATTGAACTTGATGTACAACTCACCAAAGATGGTGAAGTTGTGGTTATACACGATGAAACCATAGACAGAGTTAGCAATAAAACTGGTTTTGTTAAAGATTATACTTTAGCCGAGCTTAAAGAATTTTCATTTGATAATAATATTGAAGGCTATAAAAACACTAAAATTCCTACTTTGAAAGAGGTTTTAGAGCTTTTAAAGCCTACAAATTTAATGCTTAATATTGAGCTTAAAACAAGTATAATCTGGTATGAAAATATTGAAGAAAAAGTATTAAAACTTGTTTATGATGCAGATATGTCTGATAGAGTTATTTATTCTTCTTTTAATCATTACAGCATAAAGAAAATAAAAAATCTTGATAAAAAAGCTAATACCGCACTATTATTTGGCGATGTAGTATTAGACACTGTAAACTATATTAAAAATGCTGATATTCCTGCAATTCACCCGCCTGTATATCATCTTAAAATGGATAATTTCTTATATGATTATATAAATTCTGGTCTTGACATCAGAGTTTGGACGGTAAATAATCCAGATGATATGCAATGGCTTATAAATAAAAATATAGATGCTATTATCACAAATTATCCTGATATTGCACTTAAAAAAAGAGGTGAACTCAAATGAAATTAAAGAATAAAAAGCTATTTTTGCTTGATATAGACGGTACAGTGTGCAAAGGCGAAAATTTAATAGATGGTGCATCGGATTTTTTATATAAGGTCAGAGAAAACAATGGTGATTTTATCTTTATCACCAATAATGCAACTAAAAGCACTAATGATTATATAAATCAGTTTAAAAAGCTTGGTATTAGCACAAATGAAAAGAATTTTATAACCGCTGGTTATGCCACAATACAGTATTTAAAAGAAAACTATAAAGATAAGCTTATCTATGTGCTTGCAAGCAAGTCTTTTATAACCGAGCTTAAACAAAATAATATTAAAATAACTAATGATTACCAAAATAAAAACATAGAATGTGTGCTTATATCATATGATAATGAGTTAACTTATGACAAACTTTCAGGTGCTTGCAAACTACTTTTAAATAAAAACATAGACTTTCTTGCAACCAATCCCGATTTAGTATGCCCTGTTGAATTTGGATATTTACCAGACTGCGGTGCTATTTGTCAAATGATAGAACACGCAGTTAAAAGAAAACCTTATTTTATAGGCAAACCCGAGGCTACAATTATTGACCTTGCTATAAAAAATAATAAATATACTAAACAAGATGCACTGATTGTAGGTGATAGAATTTACACAGATATTATGTGTGGTCATCGCTCTGGTGTTGATACCGCACTTGTTTTAACTGGTGAAGCAACCACAGAAGATGTGGAAAAAAGTGAAATAAAACCTAATTATATATTTAACTCTCTCTCAGAATTGGGTGAAATCTATTCAGATGCTTAAATCTAAACAAACCATCTTTTTTTCATTTGCGGTTTTAATGTTTGCTCTTGGTGCAAATGATTCAATGCGTGGAGTATTCTCATTTATATTTACAGAGCATTTTTCATTAAATGCAAATGGTCTTTCTAATATTGTAACTATAAGTTATATCGGAAATTTATTATTTTTAGCTATTGGCGGGAATGTAATCGACCGCATGAACACAAAGTATGCTTTTCAAATGTTTATTATCATTTGGATACTGTCACAGCTTTTATTCTTGCTTACTGACTCCTATAGTTATTTACTTTGTGGTATGTTTGTTGCTATGGGAACATCTACCCTTCTTAATACAACTATAAATATTTCTACACCTACTATCTTTGAAAAATCACCTGCATTTCTTGTAAATCTATTGTTTTTTATTCAAGGCATAGGCACAAGTCTTTCCCAAAGTGTTATTGGAAATATTGCAGTAGATTTTAATTCATGGCATAAAGTAAATTTAGGTTTAATTATAATCGGTTTAATACCGTTTATTTTGAGCTTTTTTATGAGTTTCGGAAATAAAACTAAAAAAGAGAAAATATCGGTAAAAAACAAGATTTTTTCAGCTGATTTTATAATTATGGTTATAATGATGGGTTGTTATTTTATTGCTGAACATGGTGTATTAAACTGGCTTGTTATGTATATTACAAATGGTTTAAATCTAACCGCTAATATAGCTAACACATATACATCTATTTTCTTTGGTTTAATAACTATAGGTAGACTTGTCTTAGGTGCATTTGTTGATAAGATAGGTGTGCTTAAATCGCTCAGATATTTTTCACTTATAGCCGCAATAATGTTTTTTACAGGCGTTATAGGTGGGGAGAAAACACTAATTTTATTATCTCTCAGCGGTTTTATGTTTTCCATAATATATCCAACACTTGTTAT
>CALWMO010000004.1 GCA_944381965.1 uncultured Butyricicoccus sp. | reverse complement strand
ACAGTTCGAATCTGTTTAACAGCTCCATATACTTTAAAACCAGTCCATAAAGGACTGGTTTTTTTGATGATTATAAATATATAAATTAACGCACTGAATATTATTTTCAGTGCGTCTTTTTATCACTTGTTTTCTAATTCCAATGGACGAATTTCTTTGTGGTATATACGGTTTATGAATAATGCTGACAAACTAGCACTCATAATTTCTGCAATAGGGAATGCCCACCATACTGTATCAAGCCCACCAAGTTTACTTAATATATAAGCGGCAGGTAATAATACAAACAGCTGTCTGAGTATAGATACCAATAAACTAAATATACCATGTCCAAGTGCTTGGAAATATGAAGATGATATAATAGCAAATCCAGCTAGTAAAAAGCTTATACTTATTATTCTGAGTGCAGGTACACCAAGTAAAATCATATTTTCAGATGGATTAAACATACCTAAAAGCATAGTTGGTGCTATCTGAATTATTATAAATCCTATAAACATAATTAAGCATGCATACATAATAGCAAGTTTTAAGACTTTTTTTATTCTGTGAGGTTTTCTTGCACCATAGTTATATGCAATAATTGGTACCATACCATTATTTATACCGAATACAGGCATAAATACAAAGCTTTGTAGTTTATAATAAACACCAAATATAGCTGTAGCAGTAGATGTAAATGAAATTAAAATTTTATTCATTCCAAAAACCATAACAGAGCCAATAGATACCATTATTATGCTAGGTATACCGACCATATAAATTCTTTTAATCGTATCTAAATTTGGCTTGAATCCTTTTATACTTAACTCAATTTCAGGATTTTTTGCATGATTTATAAATACAGAAATAATAAGTGCTACAATCTGACCAGTTACAGTCGCAACAGCAGCACCAGCTACACCCATTTTAGGGAATGGTCCAATACCAAAGATAAGAAGTGGGTCAAAAATAATATTGATAATAGCACCAGTACCTTGTGTTATCATTGTATAGAATGTTCTGCCAGTTGACTGTAAAAGTCGTTCAAAACAAATCTGACCAAACAAACCAAACGAAAATACTAAACAAATAGTTAAATATGCTGTACCATCATCAACAATACCAGATATATCTGTTTGTGAAAGATAAAATGTTCTTGAACCAAAAATACCAATAAGTGCAAAAACAATAAAACTCATAAATGATAGAAATAGTCCGTTATTTGCAGCAAGCTTAACCTGTTTAAAATTTTTTTCGCCAAGGCTTTTAGATAATAATGCATTCATACCAACACAAGTACCAGTAGATACAGCAATCATTAAATTTTGCATTGGAAATGCAAGTGATACTGCATTTAGTGCGTCTTCACTCAACTGAGAAACAAAGATACTATCTACAATATTGTACAGTGCTTGTACAAGCATCGCTATCATTATAGGGATTGACATGTTTAAAAGTAGCTTATTTTCAGGCATTATCCCCATTTTATTTTCCTGAATTTCAGCTTTAGAGGTTTCCATTTTTCCTATCCTTTCATATTTGATATATTAGTATATAAAATGATTTTACTAGATTATAGTTGTGTAGTCAATAATAAAGAAACACACATTTTTTTGCACAGTCTGTGGATAAGTCTTGTTAATAAACACTAGACAAAATAAGCAAAAAAATGTTATAGTAAACTAAAAGTTTTATTTTAAAGGAGTTATATAACAATGTCAATTCGTGTTGGTATTTTAGGTTATGGTAACCTTGGCAGAGGTGTTGAAGCATCTATTGCACAAAACCCAGATATGGAGTTAAAAGCGGTATTTACTCGTCGTAATCCAGAAGATTTAAAGATTGCAACAGAATCTGCATCTGTTTATCATGTGGACGATGCAATGAAGATGAAAGATGAAATCGATGTTATGATTATATGTGGTGGTAGTGCAACCGATTTACCACATCAAACACCACATTTTGCACAGTTTTTCAATGTAATTGATAGCTTTGATACTCATGCAAATATCCCTACACATTTTGAAAATGTAGATAAGGTGGCTAAGAAGGCTGGCACTGTTGGTATCATCTCATGTGGTTGGGACCCAGGTATGTTCTCATTAAATCGTTTATATGCAGGCTGTATTCTGCCACAAGGCACAGACTATACTTTCTGGGGTCGTGGTGTTAGCCAAGGTCATTCAGATGCTGTAAGACGTATTGAGGGCGTTTTAGATGCTCGTCAGTATACTATTCCTGTTGAAGCAGCTTTAGAGGCTGTTCGTGATGGTAAGAATCCAGAGCTTACAACTCGTGAGAAGCATACTCGTGAAGTTTTTGTTGTAGCAGCAGAAGGTGCAGATATTGCAAAAATTGAAAAAGAAATCAAGGAAATGCCGAACTATTTCTCCGATTATGATACTACTGTACATTTTATTGATGCAGAAACAATGAAAAAAGACCATGCAGGTTTACCTCATGGCGGTTTTGTAATTCGCACAGGTGAAACTAAAGATGGTAACAAGCATTTAATCGAGTACCGTTTACAGCTTGATTCAAACCCAGAGTTTACAGGTTCTGTACTTGTTGCTTATGCTCGTGCCGCTTATAAGATGGCTCAGGAGGGAATGAGCGGTGCTAAGACTGTATTTGATATTGCACCAGCTTACCTATCACCATTATCTGGCGAAGAGTTAAGAGCTCATATGCTATAATAATATGAAAGCTAACTTTGTAGTAAAAGGTAACTTCATAACCAGTGAAAGCAAAAATAAATTAAAAACATACGAAAATCATTATCTTGTATGTGAAAATGGTGTTATAAACGGTATTTTTAAATCTTTGCCAGACCAGTATAAAAATCTTGATATTGTAGATTATAAAGATAAAATTATAATCTCTGGTATGACAGATTTACATATACATGCTCCACAATATGCTTTTAGAGGCTTAGGTATGGACTTAGAACTTATAGACTGGCTTAATACATACACATTCCCTGAGGAAAGCAAGTATAATGATTTAGAATATGCTGAAAAGGCGTATACTTCGTTTGTAGAGGCACTTAAAAATAGCAGTAGCACAAGAGCTTGTATTTTTGCTACGGTGCATAACAAGGCGACATATATGCTTATGGATATGCTTAATAAATCGGGGCTTATAACGCTTGTAGGTAAGGTTAATATGAACCGTAATTGCCCTGACAGCCTTTGCGAAAAAGATGCACAATCTTCTATTGATAACACTAAATTATGGCTTGAAAGTGTAAGTAAATTTCAAAATTGCAAGCCGATATTAACCCCAAGATTTACGCCTTCTTGCACAGATGACTTAATGCAAATGCTCGGCGAAATTAGAGATGATTTGCCTGTGCAAACTCATTTAAGTGAAAATTTAAGTGAAATCGAGTGGGTAAAAAGTCTATGTCCTGAGGCTGAAAATTACGCTGATACTTATTATAAAGCTAATTTACTGGGAAATAAAAGTATATTTGCTCATTGTGTCTATTGCACACCAAAAGAAATTAAACTTTTAAAACAAACACAAAGTTATATTGCACATTGTCCTCAGTCTAATATGAACCTTGCAAGTGGAATTGCACCTGTAAGATATTATCTTGATAATGATTTAAATATAGGCTTAGGCACTGATATAGCGGGTGGTGCTAATATATCTATGTTTAGAGCTATAACAGATGCTATTGGTATGAGTAAGTTATATATGCGTCTTATAGATGAAAATGCAAAACCTTTGTCTTTTGCTGAAAGTTTTTATCTTGCAACAGCAGGCTCTGGTAGTTTTTTTGGTAAAGTCGGAAAGCTTGAAAAGGGATATGTATTTGATGCACTTGTGCTTGATGATAGCAATTTAGATAATATAAATGAGCTTAAGCTTACAGATAGGCTTGAAAGAATAGCATACTATTTAGAAGATAGAGCTATATATGCAAAATATGTAAATGGAATAAAAATATAAGAAAATCAGGCTGTAATCTATACAGCCTGATTTTTTAATTTCTTATAAAGTTTGGATTTTCTTTTTTATGTTTAGATTTCATTTCATACATTAAAGTATCTGCTTGTTCCAACCGCTCAGCTAAGGATAAATTATAATCATTAGAGATACCATAGCTTATACTCATTGGAAAATCAGATGTTTCATTTAATTTTACAACCTCATTAAACACATTTTGCATACGAACGCATACATCATAAGTCGACATTTCAACAAAAGCTATTACAAACTCATCTCCGCCATATCGAAATAAAATGTCTTTATTACTTCGACAACTATCTTTTAATAAATTTGCAACAGATTTTAAATATATATCACCATAATGATGACCTAAATTATCATTTACATACTTAAGACCATCGAGGTCAATAAGACATAAACTAAAATCTATATTACTTTCGGTAAGAATACTTAATGAATTATCACCTGCACGGCGATTTAAAATACCAGTCAAAGAATCATAATCACTTGCTTGCTTGAGATTCTGTTCTTGTTTTTCGTAATCGTGTAGTATACGTCTTAAATTTATATTTTGGTCATCAAGGTAATAAAGATAGCTAAAACGAACAGCATATTTTATAGACCATAAGAAACCGAAAGATATATAGATGCACGAAAGCAAACTCCAAATTTTTAAAGAAATAGTATTTTTATCACTCGTATAAAGAAAATTTTGAAGTAAAAGATAAGCTAAAAGAATGGCCATGGTCAATAGAAGTGATTTTAAATGTCTTGGTGTTTGAAGAATACGTCTAATAGGTTTAATCTGTCTTTCTTTAGAATAATACATGAATATAGAAAAACATGTTAAAAAGCTTATAATAACAGGGATTACAACTAGGTTGGAATCAAAATCTCCAACAGAACTCAAAGGAATATTTAAGATAATTGAGAGCAAAGAGCGACTAAATAAATTTGAGTTAAGACCACATAAACTAGCTTGCAAAGATAGAAAAGCTGATGCATAAAATTCAGCTTTTAAAATAAAGAATGTTTGAATAAAAGCAATGAATAGAAATATAATCCAATTTATTACAATGCCGAGGTCTATAAATTTACAGAAAATAAAGCTTATAAAGTTTATAAAAAAGAATATAAAAGTATATATTATTCTTTGATGATTTAGTGGTCTATTTAAAAAAGTCAAACAAATAGTGGTAAAGCCATAACAAAAAGCGAATGTACCAAAGGTATATAAAAGCACAGCTAGTACGCTTAATATATCTATCATTTTTTACTTCGCCTCTTTTCCATTTTTTCTTCATACATACGTTTATCAGCAATAGAAATAATATTATCTAATGTAGAAGCTTCATTAGAATCAGATATGCCCGCACTGAATGAAAAATTATCATTAAATTTTTTTATATTTTTTCTTATAGTATTAATTCTTGAAACTGCATCAAAACGAGTGCAATTAGGCATTATAATTATAAATTCATCACCACCAAAACGAGACAGGAAATCTTCTGTTCTTAAATTTTGGGTTATAGCTTTTGAAAAATCACGTAAATACTCATCTCCTGCCTGATGACCAAAAGTATCATTTATATATTTAAGTTTGTTTAAATCGATATATACAAGTGAAAACAATATTTGATAATCAAGAAGTCTTGTGGCTTCTTGTATTAAATAAAGGCGTGAATTAGCTTTTGTAAGGGCATCAAAATGAGCGTTTGCTTTAAGTTCTTTTATACGGTTGTCGGCCTTGCTTAAAGATGAATTTAGTGTAGAAAATGAGCTTTCAGCGTGTTCTACTTGAAAAATCATAGATAAATTTAAAATGTAATTTGCAAGTAGAAGAAGAGAAACTAGATTAGATAACATAAGATAGTTAACAGAAGCATCAATAGACAGGCTAAAAAGCACACTTTGAATTAAAATATTTGCTATACTTAAATGTAAAAAATAATAAAGGTATCTAAAATCTTTCTTTTGTTCTTTATATAAGACAAAGTGAAAGCTCTTATCAACAGTTAGAAGTACAAATTTCATTACAATAAATAAAATCATAGCAATTGTTGTACAGCTTAAAAGAGTGTATGGATTTCTAAGAATTTCAGTGAATGTATAAGTTGTTATAAGCGATATAGCACCAATCACACAAATATGCAGACTTGAAAAGATAATAAATCTAATTTTAGCATAATCGGTAATTTTATGGTATTCTATAGGAGATAATTTGTCTTGCAATAAACAAATTGCTAGCCATGATAAATAAAAGAAGGTTAAAGGAAATAACGGTAAGAATAATGAGATACATGGTATAAGTGTTATAAAAAAGTAAGGTATAATATAAGAAGAAATTAATTTATTTTGTGGTATATTGTAAAAAATATTTGTACGCATACCGCTTTCAACTATAAATAAAATATTGGTGAATATATATAATAAATAATTAAAAATCATATAACACCTCCACAAAGCATATGGATAGATTGTCTAATACATTTTATATGATTATATCAAATAAATAGGATAAAGTATATAGAATAAAATAAAATTTAGAAAAAGTATTGACAAGTGCTAAATTATATGCTATTATAATTTAGCACTGTTAAGTAGTGTTTTATATCGCAGGGTAGAGCAGCTGGTAGCTCGTCGGGCTCATAACCCGGAGGTCGCAGGTTCAAGTCCTGTCCCTGCACCCATTAAAAAGACCGTATTCTTTTGAATACGGTCTTTTTCTTATAACAAATCCTTGCATACAGCCTAATAATTATGTATACTGAAAATAATATAAACGGTTTTGCTCAAATATATAAGAAAAAATAGAGGTTTGACAAAATGGCAACGCTCAAGGAATTGTCCGAATATACAGGATTTTCAATAACTACTATCTCACGAGTGCTAAATAATGACCCTACAATGAATGTAAGTGATGCAACTCGTAGTAAGATTTTAGAGGCAGCAGGTGAGCTGCAATATAAAAAACCAAATATAAAACAGCGTGTGATTAAAGAAAATAATATGTGTTTTGCAGTTGCTGAAATGCTTTCTCCAGCTGAACAGCTTGAAGACCCATATTATTTATATCTTAAAAACCATGCAGCTCAACGTATGCAGGATATGGGCTGTGTTATGGTGCAGACAGTATTTTCGGATTCCAAATATGAAATTGTAGGCACTGAAAAAATAAATGGTGTGCTTGCAATCGGTATTTTTTCAGAAATACAAATAGAGGCATTACAAAATTTAAGTAAAAACATTGTGTTTCTTGACTCTGCACCAGATGAATTAAAATTTGATTCGGTTGTATTAAATTATCGTTTAGGTGTTGAACAGGCAGTAGATGCACTAATATCATCAGGTCATACTAAAATCGGATTTTTAGGGCCAGACCGTAAGCTTGACCAACGTAAACGTCCAGCACCAGAGGTAAGAAGACAATATTTTATTGACTATATGAAGGCTCAAGGTTTATTTAATGATGATTTGCTATTAGAGGCTAAAATGACAGCAAAAGCAGCACATGATATAATAACAAATTATTTAAAATCAGGTAAAGAACTTCCAACAGCTATTATTACGGCTAACGAAGAGGCGGCATTTGGTGCAATGAGAGCTTTTCGTGAGTCTAATATAAAAGTGCCTAGAGATATATCAATTATAAGTTTTAATGACACACCGCTTTCAGAGCTTACCGAGCCACCGCTTACAAGTATAAGTACACATGTAGAGGCGATGAGTCAAACAGCAGTTGATTTGCTAATTCGCAGAGCAAAAGAGCAAGAAAGAATAGTGCCGATTAAAATAGTTGTTCCTTCCAGTTTGGTAGAACGTGAAAGTGTTAGTAAAATATGATAAAATAACAGTAAAATGCATTTGTCTAATTTTAGGCATATGCATTTTTTATTGTTTAAAAGGCAAATAGTTGTTGATATGCATAAAAAATGAATATATTTTTTGTTAATGATTTTAGTGAAAACTATTGAAGTTTTACTAAAAAGATGATATGCTTTGCTTGAGCAAACTGGTTAGCATCAATAAAAATTTTTTATGGGAGAGATAAAATTATGATGCAGTTAAATGTTTTGAAAGAGAAAATCTCAAATGGTCAGCTTGATAACCGTTTTTATGAGGTATATGGTGCAAAAACAAATTTAGATGAGTTAAAAACTCGTCTTGACAAGCTGGTAAAAAGCTATGAAGCAGCTTTTAGTGCAGATACAGAAGTTGGTCTGTTTACTGCCCCAGGCAGAACAGAAATATGTGGCAACCATACGGACCATCAGCATGGTTGTGTGCTTGCTGGTGCAATCGACCTTGATGCAATCGCTTGTGCAGCACCAAACGGTACAAACACTGTTCGCATTAAATCTGAAGGTTATCCAGAAATAGTTATTGATATAAGCGATTTTGAAATCAAAGAGAATGAAAAAGAAACATCAGCCGCTTTAGTGCGTGGCGTAGCGGCTAGAATTACACAGCTAGGCTATGACGTTAAGGGTTTTAATGCAGTTATCAGTTCAACCGTTTTAGGTGGCTCTGGTCTTTCATCTTCTGCCGCTTATGAGGTTTTAATCGGTGTTATATTTAACTCCCTATTCTGTGATGGAAAACTCACAGCAGTTCAAATAGCACAAATCGGTCAGTATGCAGAAAATGTTTACTTTGGCAAGCCATGTGGTCTTATGGATCAGCTTGCAAGTTCAGTAGGCGGTATGGTGGCTATTGATTTTGAAGATACCGAGAATCCTATTGTTAAAAAGATTGATTATGATTTCGCTAAATCTGGTTATTCTCTGTGCATTATCGACTCAGGTGCAGACCATGCCGATTTAACCGATGAATATGCAGCTATTCCAAGTGAAATGAAGGCTGTTGCAGAATATTTCGGAAAGGACTATCTAAGACAGGTTGATGAGGATAAGTTCTGGAGTGAAATCAAAAATATTCGTAAGCAGACAGGTGATAGAGCTGTACTTCGTGCAATTCATTTCTTTGCTGACCATAAGCATGTGGGCGAACAGGTAGAGGCTCTTGAAAATAAAGACTTTAATGCATTTTTATCTTGTGTAACTCGTTCTGGTCATTCTTCTGCCGAGCGTCTGCAAAATATTTATTGTGCATCTCGCCCAGAGCAGCAAGCTGTAACACTCACCATTGAAACCGCTCATAAGTTACTAGCGAGTAAGGGTGCAGTTCGTGTGCATGGCGGCGGCTTTGCAGGCACAGTACAGGCTTATGTACCAAATGGAACAGAGGAGCAGTTTAAAAACGGTATGGAATCAGTAATCGGTGAAGGTTGCTGTCATTTCCTAAATATTCGTCCACAGGGTGGCGTAGCTCTGGTTTAATTATAATCTTAGGAGGTTTTTTAAAATGGCTATTTTAGTTTTAGGTGGAGCAGGTTATATTGGTTCTCATACAGCTTTAGCACTTTGCGAAGCTGGTCGTGATGTAGTAGTTGCAGATAATCTGGAAACAGGTTTTAAGGCAGCTGTACCAGAAAAAGCTAGATTTTATCAGGGTGATATTAGAGATAGAGAATTTTTAGATAAGCTCTTTGAAACAGAAAAAATCGAGGGTGTAATTCACTTTGCAGCTAATTCTCAGGTTGGCGAAAGTATGAAAGACCCTCTAAAATATTATGATAATAACCTATGTGGTACAAAGGTTCTGCTGGACAGCATGGTAGCTCATGGTGTAAACAAGATTGTTTTCTCATCTACTGCTGCAACTTATGGCGAACCAGAAAGAGTGCCAATTTTAGAAGATGATAAAACCGACCCTACTAACTGCTATGGTGAAACCAAGCTTGCTATGGAGCATATGATGAAGTGGGTTTCCAATGCACATGACTTAAAGTTTGTTGCACTGCGTTATTTCAATGCTTGTGGTGCTCATCCAAATGCAAAAATCGGTGAAGCTCATAACCCAGAAACACATTTAATTCCACTTATTCTGCAAGTGCCAATGGGTAAGCGTCCTCAAATTTCTATCTTTGGTGATGACTATGCTACACCAGATGGAACTTGTATTCGTGACTATATCCATGTATGTGACCTTGCACAGGCTCATATCTTAGCTCTTGATTACCTTGTAAACGGTGGAGATAACAACGTATTTAACCTCGGTAACGGCGTTGGTTTCTCTGTTAAGGAGGTTATCGAAGAAGCTAGAAGCGTAACAGGCCATGAAATTCCTGCAAAGGTAGAGGCTCGTCGTGCTGGTGACCCTGCACAGCTAATTGCATCTAGCGAAAAGGCAAAGACCGTTCTAGGTTGGAAGCCAGAATATGATGACCTACATACAATTATTGATACCGCTTGGAAGTGGCATCAGTCACACCCAAATGGATATGAGGAGGCGTAAAAATGATTGATACAGCGATTTCAAATCTTATACGCTATGCACTGGAAAAGGGTTTAATTCAGCCAGAAGATACCGTATGTGCTACGAACTCACTGCTTGAAGTGCTAAAAAAGGATAGCTATGAGCCAGTAGAAACCGAAGGTGAAATTGACCTTGCAAAAACTCTTGATGAGCTTTGTGATTATGCCGCTGAAAATGGTCTTTTAGAGAATAACTCTGTTGTATATCGTGATTTATTTGATACTGCTCTAATGGGCAGACTCACACCTATGCCAAGAGAGGTTATCTCAAAGTTTAAGAGCTTATACGCTGAAGACCCTAAAAAGGCAACTGACTGGTATTATGATTTAAGTCAGAACACAAATTATATCAGACGTGATAGAATTGCAAAGGATATGCAGTGGAAAACCGAAACAGATTACGGTATACTGGATATAACAATTAACCTGTCCAAACCAGAGAAAGACCCTAAGGCGATTGCAGCAGCTAGAAATATGCCAGCATCATCTTATCCAAAATGTTTACTGTGTAAAGAAAACGAAGGTTATGCAGGCAGAGTAAACCACCCAGCAAGACAAAACCACCGTATTATACCAGTAACTATTGATAATACACCTTGGTTTATGCAGTATTCTCCTTATGTTTATTATCCAGAACATTGTATAGTGTTTAACTCTCAGCATACACCAATGAAAATAGATAGAGCTTGTTTTAGAAAACTGCTTGATTTTGTAGGTCAATTCCCTCATTATTTCGTAGGTTCTAACGCAGATTTACCAATCGTTGGCGGTTCTATTCTGGCACATGACCATTTCCAAGGCGGACATTATACATTCGCAATGGAAACTGCACCTATTGAAACCGAAATTTCTTTTGACGGTTTTGATGATGTAAAGGCGGGCATTGTTAAGTGGCCAATGTCAGTTATCAGACTGACCGCAAAAGACCCAGAGCGTCTTATTGAGCTAGGCGATAAAATTCTAAATAGCTGGAGAAATTACACTGATGAAGAAGCTATGATTTTAGCTTTCACTGGTGATACTCCACATAACACAATCACTCCTATTGCACGTCGCAGAGGCGATGATTTTGAACTTGATTTAGTGCTTAGAAATAACATTACAACTGAGGAGCACCCACTGGGACTTTATCACCCACACGAGCATCTGCACCATATCAAGAAAGAAAATATCGGTCTTATTGAAGTAATGGGACTTGCAGTTTTACCAGCAAGATTAAAACAAGAGCTTGCAGTTTTAGCTGACAAGATGGTAAAGGGTGAAGACTTAACAGCTGATGAGCTGACCGCATCACATGCCGAGTGGGCTTATGAGATTATGAAAAATAATCAGATTACAGCCGAAAATGTAACAGGCATTATTGAGCAAGAAGTAGGCAAGGTATTTGCCGAAGTTCTTGAACATGCGGGCGTTTATAAGCGAAATGAGGACGGAAAACAAGCGTTTTTACGCTTTGTATCACAGGTAAAGTGATAAAAATACCTAAAAAGCTCTTTATTAAAATAAACCCATAAAAATTTTAAAATGCTATTGACAAAGTGTATAGCATCAGCATATAATGCTAAGCATAAGGTATAAACCGTTGACGAAGAGTAGTAGTTCGGAATTCAGCCTTTCAGAGAGTCGCAGGCGGTGAGATTGCGGCAGGTGTTTAGAGCCGATATGAATGGACTTCTAAGGGCAAGGTGAACAGATTTATTTCTAAGTAGCTGAGACGGGATTCCCGCCCGTTACCAAGGGGAGGCGTATGATTTGTACGTTTGCTTGAGTGGGTGCATATTTGCATCAATTTGGGTGGTACCGCAGAAGATGAATTTTCAGACTTCTGTCCCATTGTATGGGGCAGGAGTCTTTTTTGTTAGCTAAATTTAAATTTTTTATTATAAAAGGAGCGATTGTTATGCCTAAAATTCCACACAGACTGTATTTAACCGAAGACCAGATGCCAAAACAGTGGTATAACCTTCGTGCGGATATGAAAGAGCAGCCAGACCCTATGCTAAATCCGCAAACCTTGAAACCAATCACCGAACAGGATTTATATCCTATTTTCTGTGAAGAATTAGCTCGTCAGGAACTTGATGCAACAAATCGTTATATCGATATTCCAGAAGAAATTTTGGAAGAATATATGATTTATCGCCCATCACCACTGATTAGAGCATATAATCTTGAAAAAGCACTCGATACACCGGCAAAGATTTATTATAAATTTGAGGGCAATAATACATCAGGCAGTCATAAGCTAAATTCTGCTATTGCTCAGGCTTACTATGCTAAAAAGCAGGGCATTAAAAGACTGACAACAGAAACTGGAGCAGGTCAATGGGGTACAGCTCTTGCAGAAGCTTGTTCATATTTTGGTTTAGAGCTTGACGTATTTCAGGTTAAATGCTCATATGAGCAAAAGCCTTTTAGACGTGCAATTATGGAAGTTTTTGATGCAAATGTAACTCCATCACCATCAATGACAACCGAAGCGGGCAGAAAGATTTTAGCCGAAAACCCTAATACAACAGGTTCTCTGGGTTGTGCAATTTCCGAGGCAGTTGAAAAGGCTGTAACTACCGAATCTTGCCGTTATGTTTTAGGCTCTGTATTAAATCAGGTTTTACTTCATCAGTCTATTATCGGTCTTGAGTCAAAAACCGCTATGGAGATTTTAGGTGAATATCCAGATATCGTTATCGGCTGTGCCGGTGGTGGCTCTAATCTTGGCGGTCTGATTGCACCATTTATGCAAGATAAACTGACAGGCAAAGCAAACCCTAGAATTTTAGCGGTTGAGCCAGCATCTTGTCCATCACTGACAAGAGGTAAATATGCATATGACTTCTGTGATACAGGCAAGGTAACACCACTTGCAAGAATGTATACATTAGGTGCAGGCTTTATTCCAGCGGCTAATCATGCGGGCGGCTTAAGATATCATGGTATGAGTCCTATTGTATCCAAGCTTTACCATGATGGTTATATGGAGGCTACTTCTGTACAGCAAACAGATGTATTTGATGCAGCGGTATACTTTGCACAGAAGGAAACTATTTTACCGGCTCCAGAATCAGCTCATGCAATTCGTGCAGCTATTGATGAGGCTATTAAGTGCAGAGAGTCTGGTGAGACTAAAACAATTCTATTTGGTCTTACTGGTACAGGTTATTTTGATATGACAGCATATTCATCACATAGAGCAAAGACAATGCAAAACTATATTCCTACTGACGAAGAACTGGAAAAGGGTTTTGCATCTCTGCCAAAACTAGAAGGTATTCAGTAAAAAATAAAATCCTCCCATTAAAGGGAGGATTTTATTATAGTTTAAACACAATACCTACAACAGCAGCTATTAGAATATAAAGTGCTGGGTGTAAGTTTATTTTATTAACTAAGATAAGAAGTACAACACATAAAATTAAATGAGGAATTTGAATACTTATACCTGTTGCAGATATTAAAAAGAAAGCATTTTTGATAACAATTACACCGGCTGAGGCAATAAGAGCGGTAGATGCAGGACGCAGACCATAAAACACATTTTGTACCAAAGCACTTTTTTGGAACTTATCAAGCACACGGCTTATAATTAGAATAACAATAATAGCGGGAGCGATAAGTCCAAGAGTTGCAACTATTGCACCTATTAAACCATTGGTTAAAAATCCGACATAAGTCGCAGCATTTACACCAATAGGCCCTGGGGTTGATTCGCTGATAGCGATAAGGTTTGTAACATCAGCATGAGTAAACCAACCTGTTTTATCGGATATATTATATAAAAATGGCAGAGTAGCAAGCCCACCGCCGACGGAGAATAAACCTACTTTAAAAAATTCAAAAAATAAACGAAGTAAAATCATCATTTTACCTCCTTATTTTTATTTTCAAGAGTTTTTATAATAGCACCTGAAACACCGGCTAAAGCGACAAGTATAATCGGGGAAATACTAAATGCCGCAGATAAAATGAAAACTGTGCCGAAAATTATAGCTGTGCTGATACTAACAACAGTGTTTTTCCAAAGTTTTTTAACAGCTTGAAAGATAAGCACACACACACATACACGAATACCAGCAAAAGCGTGTTGTACAACGGCTAAATCAGCGAAATTTTGCAGAAAAGCTGCAATAATAGTGATAATAACAAGTGAAGGAAAAGCAACGCCAAGAGTTGCAAATATACCACCGAAAATACCTGCAACTTTGTAGCCTATGAAAGTAGCAGTATTTACTGCAATAACTCCTGGAGTACATTGTGAGATTGCATAATAATCAGCAAGTTCACTTTCGGTAGTCCAACCATGATTTTCAACGAGCTCACGCTGCATCATAGGTAGCATTGCATATCCGCCGCCAAAAGTCAGACCGCCTATTCTCATAAATGTTAAGAATAATGTTAGATATGTTCTCATTTTTTCTCCTTTAAATAATCAGATTGTTTGATTTCCAACTGTTATTATATATCATGTTTATAATAAATTCCAGATGAAATTAAGTTAGTTAAAGCTAACAAAAGCCGATAACATTGCGAAAAAGTGTATATTAGGTTATACTATAAATACTGCGTATTAAGCGAAGGAGATGTTTAAAAATGGGTTGTTCCCATAACTGTGAATCTTGCAGCTCTAATTGTGGTCAGCCAAAAAGTTTATTGGTTGAGCCAAATAAGCTGTCTAAAATCGGCAAAGTAATTGCTGTTGTATCTGGTAAAGGTGGCGTGGGCAAAAGCCTTGCAACATCTATGTTAGCAGTTGGAATGAACAGAAAAGGTTATCATTCTGCTATTTTAGATGCTGATATTACTGGCCCATCTATTCCAAAGGCTTTCGGCGTTTCTGGTAAACTAGAAGGCTGTGAAGAAGGTATTCTTCCTAAAACCTCAGATACTGGCATTGATATGGTTTCTATTAACTTTGTTTTAGACCATGTAGATGACCCTGTTATTTATCGTGGCCCAATTATCGCTGAAACTGTAAAACAGTTCTGGTCAGATGTTATTTGGGACGATGTAGATTATATGTTTGTTGATATGCCTCCAGGAACTGGAGATGTTCCACTGACTGTTTTCCAGTCTATTCCTGTTGATGGTATTGTTATTATGACCTCACCCCAAGATTTAGTATCTATGATTGTAGGTAAGGCTGTAAAAATGGCTAAGATGATGAATATTCCTATTTTAGGTATTATAGAAAATTATAGCTATTTAGAATGTCCAGACTGTGGAAAGAAAATCGAAGTTTTTGGCAAGAGCAAGCTTGATGAAGTAGCAGCAAGTTATGAGATTCCAGTGCTTGCAAAACTTCCACTTGACCCAAAACTTGCAGCAGCAGTTGATGCAGGCTGTATTGAAGATGCTAAACTTCCAGAGGCTCTGCATGGAGCAATGAAAGTATTAGAAGGTCTTAGAGATTAAAAAAATAAAGGGGTTTCATTGGTGAAATCCCTTTTTTTAGTGAGGAGAATATATGGCAATTAGTTTAAAACTCAAGGAAATTAGAAAAACAGCAAAGCTCACACAAAATGATATAGCAAATGTATTAGGCACAACAAGAGAAGCATATGGAATGTATGAATCGGGTAAAAGACAGATAAGTTTAAAAGTGTTAGATGATTTAGCACAGTATTATAATGTATCTATTGATTATTTAGTCGGTAGGGTAGACAGCGAAAAAGAAGAGATGGAGCTTTTAGAAGCATATAGAAAATTAGACAGCAGAGGAAAACAAACTATATTATCACTTGCCAAAATAGAAATGCAGCTTTCCAAAAAGTAAAAGGAGAGCTGTATTATTTTTTATATCTAATAATTTTAAAATGGATAAAATATAATTTTTAGGCAATAATAAATTTATGCAAAGTCAAGATAACAGGAGAAATGTTATATATGAAACTAAATAAAACAGAATATGCATATCTTGTAAAAAAAGAAAGTCCAAAATCACCGCTTTTGCGTGACTGTCTATGGGCATTTTTTGTAGGCGGTATAATATGCACCATAGGACAGGTTTTTTCTAATTTTTATAAGCTCAGAGGACTAGATACTGAGCAAACAGCAACTGCAACCGCAATTACAATGGTATTTTTAGGTGCATTACTGACTGGTTTACACATATATGATAAAATAGCCAAAAGGGCGGGAGCAGGAACAATAGTTCCGATAACAGGTTTTGCAAACTCTATTGTATCACCAGCAATGGAGTTTAAAAGTGAAGGCTTAATTCTAGGTATGGCGGCTAAATTATTTGTTATTGCAGGGCCAGTTTTGGTTTATGGTATATCTGCAAGCGTGATTTATGGACTTATTTTGGTGCTTATAAAATAAATAAAAAACGCTCGTTTCAAAAGAAACGAGCGTTAGTATATTTAGACTTACTTAGTAGCCTTAGCTTCCTTGATAGCGTCAATCATCAGAGGAACAACCTTGAACAGGTCGCCACAGATGCCGTAATCAGCACATTCAAAGATAGGAGCAGCATCAGCCTTGTTTACAGCCACGATGCACTCGGAATCCTGCATACCAGCCTTATGCTGGATAGCACCAGAAATACCAAGAGCGATATACAGACGAGGACGTACAGTCTTACCAGTCTGACCTACCTGATGGTCAGCTGTCAGCCAGCCAGCGTCAACAGCAGCACGAGAACCGCCAACAATACCGCCTAGCTCATCAGCAAGCTGCTTAGCTAGTTCGATACCCTTTTCAACGTCCTTAGAGATACCACGACCAACAGAAACGATAACTTCAGCACCGGTTAAATCAATCATTTCCTTAGCTTCCTTAACGATTTCAGTTACCTTAGTCTTGATATCAGCATCAGTTAGGTTAGCAGCGAAGTTTTCAACAACAACTGCATTAGCCTTAGCTTCGTTATATTCACCCTTCTTCAGAACGCCTGGACGAACAGTAGCCATCTGAGGACGGAAACGAGGACAGATAATAGTAGCCATTAAGTGACCGCCGAATGCAGGACGGGTCATCTTTAGGTTACGGTCTTCACGATTAAGAGCATCTAGCTGAGCCTGTGGGAGAGTAGAGCATTCCTTTAAGAATGCAACATACTTTTCAACATCTACATCAAGATGAGTACAGTCAGCAGTTAGACCGGTGTGCAGACGAGCAGCACAACGTGGGCCAAGGTCACGACCGATGTTAGTAGCAGCGATTAACATAATCTCAGGTTTCTTTTCCATAACAACGTCACAGAGAACCTTTGCATATGCATCAGTAGTGAAGGTTTCAAGCTTATCATCTTCGCAAACGATAACCTTATCAGCACCATAAGCACCGAGTTCCTTTGCCATCTTTTCGCCTACGCCCTTACCGCCAAGCAGTAGACCGCAAACTTCAACGCCCATATCATCAGCCAGCTTACGAGCTTCAGAAATCAGCTCAAGTACGGTTGGCTGTAGTTCACCCTGACGCTGTTCACAGAATACCCATACGCCAGAGAAATCAGCTAAGTTTGTATTATTAAATTCAGCCATTTGTATGTTCTCCTTTCAATTAGATAATGTGCTTTTTAAGTAGCTCAGCAGCTAACTCTGCACAAGCATTCTTGTCTGCACCTTCCAGCATACGGCCAACGCCCTTCTGTGGAGGAGTGAAAGACTTAAAGATATTTGTTGGAGAACCCTTCAGACCGATTGTATCAACCTCAATCAGTGGATCGTCCTTTAGAGTGTTGTAATCATATACATCAACAGGCTTCTTGTAGCAATCGAAAATGCCGCCAACGGACATATAACGAGGCTCATTTAGCTCCTTGATACAAGTTAGCAGACATGGAGTCTGAGTTTCGATAGTCATGTGACCATCTTCAAGCATACGCTTAACAGTGACCTTAGTGCCTTCAACCTTGATATCAGCAGCATAAGAAATCTGAGGGATATCAAGCTTTTCAGCAATCTGAGAACCTACCTGAGCGGTATCGCCGTCGATAGCCTGACGACCGCAAAGAACGATATCATCAGCATCAAGACCAATCTTCTTGATAGCAGCAGCTAGAATCTGAGATGTAGCGAATGTATCAGAGCCACCGAATTCACGAGCAGAAACTAGAACGCCACGGTCAGCACCCATAGCTAAAAGCTCACGGAGCATACCTTCTGCTGGTGGTGGACCCATTGTTACAACAACAACTTCGCAGCCTGTGTTGTCTTTTAAAGTTAGAGCAGCTTCAACAGCGTTTTTGTCATCCGGATTTATGATGGTTGCCATAGATGCACGGTTAAGAGTGCCGTCTGGATTAACTGCAACCTTACCGGAGGTATCAGGAACCTGCTTTACACAAACGATAACTTTCATGATTTACCTTTCCTCCTCGATTACTTCTTGAAAATCTGACCAGCGATAACCATACGCTGTACTTCTGAAGTACCTTCGTAGATTTCAGTGATCTTAGCGTCACGCATCATACGCTCCATTGGGTACTCACGGATATAACCGTAACCACCGTAGATTTGTACGCACTTAGTAGTAACTTCCATAGCGGTTTCAGCAGCAAATAGCTTAGCCATTGCAGCTTCCTTAGTGTATGGCAGACCATTGTCCTTATTGAAAGCAGCACGACGAACGAGTAGACGAGCAGCTTCAATCTTAGTAGCCATATCAGCTACCATCCACTGAAGACCTTGGAATTTGTCAAGGCTCTTGCCGAACTGTACACGTTCTTTCATGTACTGAACAGCCTTATCAAGAGCACCTTGAGCAATACCAAGAGCCTGAGAAGCAATACCGATACGACCGCCGTCAAGAGTCATCATAGCGATTTTAAAGCCGCCATTTTCCTTGCCGAGCAGACGGTCAGCTGGAAGAACCATATCTTCAAAGATAAGCTCAGAGGTCTGAGAACCACGAATACCCATCTTATGCTCAATTTTACCGATAGAGAAACCAGGGTCATCTTTATCAACGATGAAAGCAGAAATACCATGGTTGCCCTTGGTCTTGTCAGTCATAGCAAAGATAACGTAAGTATCAGCAACACCGCCACCGGTGATAAATACCTTAGAACCGTTAACAAGCCAGCTACCATCTTCCAGCTTTTCAGCAGTTGTCTGCTGAGCAGAAGCGTCAGTACCGGCATTTGGCTCGGTCAGACCGAAAGCACCAGTCTTAGTGCCGTCGATTAGAGGGCGAAGCCACTTTTCCTTTTGTTCTGGAGTACCAAACTTAAAGATTGGCCAAGCACCCAGAGTAGCATGTGCGGAGATAATACAACCAGTAGTACCGCAGAATTTAGAAGCCTCTTCAATAGCGATAGAGTAACAAATAGTGTCACCGCCAGAACCGCCTAATTCCTTTGGATACTGAATACCCATCATACCATACTTACGCAGTTTTTCAACGGTTTCAAACGGATAGCGTTCTTCCTCGTCGATTTCTGCTGCGATTGGCTCAATCTCGTTTACCGCAAATTCACGGCAAAGCTTTTGCATCATTTCCTGCTCTTTTGTAAGCCTAAAATCCATGCTGTGAAACCTCCCAAAAAATATTCAATCAAAAATTAATACACCGGTCGAGCTCTCTTTATAGCAAGCTAGCCGATGAGTAAAAACTTAGCTACAAATTTCGCCCCTCTTCTTCAAAACAGGAGAAATTAACTCAAATCCCACTATAAAGCGACCTAGTATTTAGGACGTTCTTTTTGGTGTCCATTACTATTATTATAACGCATCGAAAAACTTTGTCAATAATTTAACGGATTTTTTTCTAATAGTTCACACAAATTAAACACTAGAAAAGCATGAGTAAAATATGAATTTTAACTAAAATATATAATTTTAATAAATAATATTACATATAAAAACCATAGATGGTCAAAAATTAATAAATTTACAAGTAAAAAAAGTATTGACAATTTGTGTTAAATGCTGTACTATTGTATTAGATAATTAATACAGCAATACAAATCTGAAAGGAGGAAAAATAAATGGCATGGGAGTTTTCAAATGATAGACCTATATGGCTCCAGCTATCAGAGCAGTTAACACTTCAAATTATATCTGGTAAATATGAGTCAGGTTCAGCACTGCCATCGGTAAGAGCGTTAGCATCAGAGGCAGGAGTAAATCCAAACACAGTGCAAAGAGCTATGTCAGAGCTTGAAAGTGAGGGACTAATTGAAACAAAACGCACAACAGGAAGAATTGTAACCGAGGATATGCAGCTTATAAGGCAAATGCGTGACAAAATCGCTTTAGAGCGAATAAATGAATTTATAAATTCTATGAAAGCTTTAGGATATACCGAAAATGATATAAAAAATTTAATAGCTAACTGGAGGGAAAACCATGAATAATATACTTGTTTCTGCAAGGTCGCTGACTAAAACATATCAGCATATAACCGCACTTAACAACATAAATCTTGAGATAGGTTCGGGGAAAATCGTTGGTTTACTTGGGCCAAACGGGTCAGGAAAAACAACATTTATTAAGCTTCTTTGTGGTCTTTTACAGCCTACAAGCGGTGTACTTACAGTAGATGGCAAAAACATAGGAACACAGACAAAAAGTGTAATTTCTTACTTGCCAGACCGTATGTTTATTGCTGATTGGTTTAAAGCGTGTGATTTAATGGAGTTTTTCGCAGATTTTTATAGTGATTTTGATAAAAACAAAGCTATGGAAATGTTGGCAGCATTAGGCATTGCACCAAATGATAAAATCAAGACAATGAGCAAAGGAACAAAAGAGAAAATTCAGCTTGCTATGATAATGAGCCGAAAGGCAAAGCTTTATTTACTTGATGAACCTATTGCAGGCGTTGACCCAGCGGCAAGAGATTTTATATTAAACACTATACTTACAAATTACAATGAAGAAGGCACAGTTATTATATCAACCCATTTGATTTCAGATATAGAAAGAGTGCTTGATGAGGCTATTTTCTTACAAAATGGAAATATAGTCAGATATGATACGGTTGATAACATCAGAGAACAAGAGGGAAAATCTGTTGACCAGCTATTTAGGGAAATTTTTGCATATGGCATGTGATAAAAAGGGGTGTAAATTATGTTAAGAAAGTTATGTAAATATGAATTTAGGTCTATTTCTCGCACACTTATTCCTATTTATATTGCAGTTATAGCATTATCAATTTTAACAGCTATATCTTTTTCAATAAATAAAGAATATAAACTTAGTAGTTATTATCCAGTGGATATGAGTTTAGGATATACATTGCACGGATTATTTAAAGGTGTGATGTCATTTGCGTATTTTGCCGTTATGGTTGCACTTTTTGTGCTTACAGCTGTTATAATTCTTCAAAGATTTTATAAGGGGCTTTTATGTGATGAAGGATATTTGATGTTTACACTTCCAGTAAAGCCTTGGCAGCTTATAACCTCAAAGGGAATAACCGCATTTGTTATGTCGATTTTAAGCTGTATAGTATCTTGTATTTCAATATTTATATTGATTATGGGGGCATTACCATATCCACTTAAAACATTAGCAGAATTCTTCAATTTTGAAAATTGGAGCATGTTCTTTACTAGGTTAAATGAAGTTGTTCCAATGTGGGGAATTTATCTTTTTGAGTTTATAATTTTAGTTATTGTTGGTTCTTTTGCATCACTTTATCAGATTTATGCATCTATGGCAATCGGTCATCTTGCAAAGAAAAACAGAATACTTATGTCAGTTGTAGCATATATAGCTACTTCAATGGTTTTAAGCTTTATTGGCGGAATATTTGGAGTTTTTAGTGCTTTTTCAATCCAAAACTCAATATATTATATAAATGCAGGGGAAGTATTTTTACATGCATTGCTTATTTTCTCGGTTGTTATATCAATAATAGAGTTTGTAGTATTTTTTATTATAACCGAAAGAATACTTTCCAAAAAATTAAATCTTGAATAAAAATAGGTCTGGCAAGTTTTCGCCAGACCTAAATTTATATGGTTTATTATTGCAGACATTTGCAAATAATATTATAATAAAAGTAGTTTTAAATTTGTTTTGGAGGTCTTTTGTTTTATGAAAGACGGATTTTTAAAGGTCGCAGCCGCAACACCAAAAGTTAGGGTTGCAGACCCTGATTATAATGCATCACGCATTATATCTATGGCAGAAGAAGCGGCAGAAAATGGAGCTGCTCTCATAGTTTTTCCAGAGCTTTGTATAACAGCTTATACATGTGGCGATTTATTTTTACAAGATACACTGTTAAGCGGTGCTGAAAAGGCTCTTTCCAGAATTTTAAAGGCATCATTATATCATTCAGTTATGATGGTTGTTGGTGTGCCTTTTAGATTTAAAGGAGCATTATATAACACAGCGGCTTTTGTGCATAAAGGCAAGCTTTTGGGACTTGTTCCAAAGATAAATATACCAAATTACAGCGAATTTTATGAAGCAAGACATTTTACTTCTGGTAAAGATATAAAATGTATAAATGTTAAGTTCTGCGGTGAAAATACTGTTTTTGGTCAAGATATATTGTTTAAATGTATAAATTTCCCAGAGCTTGTTATTGGCTGTGAAATTTGTGAAGATTTATGGGTAACTTGTCCGCCAAGTTTAACACTTGCGAGCGGGGGTGCAACTGTTATTGTAAATCCATCGGCATCAGATGAAACAATAGGCAAGGCAGAATACAGAAAACAGTTAATTTCAAGTCATTCAGCTAGACTTTTATGCTCATATATATATGCAGATGCAGGTATGGGCGAGTCCACACAGGATTTAATCTTTTCTGGACACGATTTTATTGCAGAAAATGGTGCGATTTTAGCAGAAAGCAAGCGTTTTACAACGGGTATTATTTATTCTGAGATTGATTTACCACGTTTAATGCATGAACGCAGAAGAATGAACACGTTTAACAATGAATTAAATAACTGTACAGAAATAGAGTTTGAACTTCCAAGCAGAGATACAAGACTTACAAGAACATTTTCACAAACACCTTTTGTGCCAAAAAACAGAGATGAACTTGATAGTCGTTGTGAGGAAATCATAACAATGCAAGCAACAGGACTTGCAACTCGTATGCAACATACACGTTGTAAAACAGCGGTTATTGGTCTTTCAGGCGGTTTGGATTCAACATTAGCACTTATAGCAACAGTTCATGCATTTGATATACTTGGGATTGATAGAAAAGGCATACATGCGGTAACAATGCCATGTTTTGGAACTACAACTCGAACAAAGTCAAATGCATTAAGACTTGCTGAATGTTATGGAGCAACACTTCATACAGTAGATATAAAAGCGTCTGTAAATCAGCATTTCGAGGATATTGGTCATTCATGGGATAACCATGATGTAACATTTGAAAATGCACAGGCGAGAACAAGAACACTTGTTTTAATGGATTTAGCCAATAAAATGGGCGGTATGGTTATCGGTACGGGTGATTTATCAGAGCTTGCACTTGGCTGGGCAACATATAATGGTGACCATATGTCAATGTATGGAGTAAATGCATCTATTCCAAAAACACTTGTTAGATATTTAACCGCTTATGAGGCATCAAAGGTTGAGGGTGAGCTAAAGAAAACTTTGCAAGATGTGCTGGATACTCCAGTATCACCTGAGCTTTTGCCGCCTAAGGACGGTGAAATCAGCCAAAAAACCGAGGAATTAGTTGGGCCATATGAACTGCATGACTTTTTCTTATATTATATGGTGCGTTTAGGATTTTCTCCTCGCAAGATTTTTAGAATTGCAAGACATGCATTTGACGGCACATATGATGATGAAACAATAAAAAAATGGCTTGTAACATTTATTCGTAGGTTTTTTATGCAACAATTTAAGCGTTCATGTCTGCCAGATGGGCCAAAGGTTGGCTCTGTTACACTTTCACCTCGTGGTGATTGGCGTATGCCATCTGATGCAGTGAGTGAATTATGGCTTAGTGAAGCAGAAAATTTATAAAAAAGGAGATTGTTTTTTATGTCAGTAATCACAGTAACAAAGGAAAATTTTCAGTCTGAGGTTTTAGAGTCTAATAAGACAGTGCTAATTGATTTTTGGGCTGAATGGTGTGGGCCATGTCGTATGCTGTCACCGGTTGTAGATGAGATTGCAAATGAGCAAACAGACGTTAAGGTTTGCAAGGTGAATGTTGACAATGAGCCAGAGCTTGCCACTCAGTTTGGTGTAATGAGCATACCAACACTTGTTGTTATTAAAGATGGTGAAGTTGTAAATCAGAGCGTAGGAGTACAACCTAAAGAAAGTATTTTAGTAATGCTTAAATAATGATAAGAAAAACGACGTATAAAAAATACGTCGTTTTTTAGTGTGTTAAAAGGTTTCGATTTGGCAAAAAAATAGCGATTTACCTTTAAATATTAAGGTTGTTTTGATATAATAAACAGTACGCAATCGATTATATATTAATAGATAAGAAAGGAGGACAAGTTTAGATGTTTTGTGGGCATTGTGGAAAACAAAATCCAGATAATGCGAAAAGTTGTTCTGGTTGTGGAAAACAGTTTGATAAAACTCAGTTTACAAGGGAAAATACCGAAAGAATAAGACTTAATAATACACAAAGAATACCAAAACCCAATTTAACACATAAAGTTGTGCCAGCAGTTCCTACATCTACAAAGTCAGAAAAAAGTTTAATTGCAATAATTGCAGGCGGAATTTTGATTTTAGTTTTGATTATGGTTGTTGCACTTTTTCATTTAAAACCATGGCTTGGCTCAAAAAACCATAATGGACTTGTAAAACTTGAACCATCATCATCAGAAATTGGTCAAAATGAAGAAAATAAGTTTATGAGTGCTAATGATTGGGATAGTTATGATGGTAACTGGTCAGCAGGTGGATATACATTTTCATGTGAATTTGATGACGAGCAAATTGAATGTATAATGCGTAAAGATAATAATACTTGGCAGTCAAAGGCAAAAATTTATAGTGGCGAACAGAGTATAAAAGTAGAATTTAACGAAAAAGAAGTTGAATTTGTAGCACTCAATATGGGAAAACTTCGTATTATAATAGATGGTAAACAATATGATGCTATAAGAACAAATAGCCTACCTCCTGAATCTGATAATTCATATATAGACGACAGTAATTCATATATGTTTTATTCTGCTTCAAATGGAACAAAAACTCAAAATAATGATATTGAAATAAACGATAAATCACAAATGTTTTGGCCACTTGACAAGTTTGCAATATCTACAACAGACCTTGATAGACTCACTAAATATGAGATAGATATAATAAAAAATGAGGCTTTTGCCCGTCATGGATATATTTTTGTAAATGAGCAATGGCAAAATTTTTTTGAGCAGTTTACTTGGTATGAGAAAGATTCTTCATTTACAGAAGATAAGTTTAGCAAACTGGAAAGACAAAATTTAGATACAATAATACTATATCAAAGGGAAAAAGGCTGGATATAATAAATGAATGAAAAATTAAATGGTGTTATACACAAATTTGAGGAAATAGAAGCAAGACTTTCCGCTCCTAATTTATATGATGACCCAGAACAGGCTGCAAAGCTTTTAAAAGAACGTGGGGATATGGAGCCAATAGTTTTAGCGGCAAGAGAATATTTAAATGCACAAAATATGCTTGCAGAAGCAGAGGAAATGCTAAATGACCCAGAGATGAAAGAGCTTGCACAAGAGGAGTTAAAACAGGCTAAGGAAGATATTGAAAGATTAGAAAGTGAGCTTAAAATTTTAATGCTTCCTAAAGACCCAAATGATGATAAAAATATCATGGTTGAAATTCGTGGCGGTGCAGGCGGTGAGGAATCAGCACTTTTTGCTCATTCTCTTTATAGAATGTATTCTATGTATGCAGAAAAGCGTGGCTGGAAGGTAGAACAGCTTAGCATAAATGAAACCGAGCTAGGTGGCTGTAAAGAAGTTGTTTTCCAAATTTCAGGTGACCATGTTTATTCTCGTATGAAGTTTGAATCAGGTGTGCATAGAGTTCAGCGTGTGCCAGAAACCGAAAGCCAAGGCAGAGTGCATACATCTACTGTAACAGTAGCTGTATTACCAGAAGCTGAAGAAGTTGATTTTGAGATTAATCCATCAGATTTAAAAGTTGATACCTTTAGAGCATCTGGTGCGGGCGGTCAGCATATCAACAAAACCGAATCTGCAATCCGTATTACACATTTACCAACGGGTATGGTTGTAGAATGTCAGGACGAGCGAAGCCAGCATAAAAACCGAGATAAAGCTATGAGAGTGCTTAGAACTAGACTTTATGAGGCAGAACTTGAAAAGCAAAATGCAGCTATTGCAGCAGATAGAAAAAGTCAGGTCGGCACAGGCGATAGAGCAGAACGCATTAGAACATATAATTTCCCAGAAAATCGAGTGTCAGACCATAGAATTAAGCTGACTCTTTATAAGCTAGGTCAGTTTATGGACGGCGATTTAGATGATATAATTGATGCATTAATGTCAGCAGATGCAGCTGAAAAACTACAGGCACAGCAAGAATAAAAGCGAAAAGGAGTCCGTTTAGGACTCCTTTTCGCTTTTAAGGAAAAACCATATCTCAAAGCATTTTGCTTAGGATTTGTGCAAATTCAGCTCGTGTAAGTGTTTGTTCAGGGTTTAACTTGCCGTTGCTTCCAACAATAAGTTTTGCTTTTACACAAGCAGCCGCAGCCTCTTTGCGGGATTCGGAAATTTTAGAACTATCTGAAAAATTAGCGAGTGTTTGAGTTATTTCTTCATCGCTCATTTGCTTAAAATCATCTTTTAGAAGTACGTTATATATAATTTGCATTATATCTTCACGGGTTATAACATGTGTTAAACTGTTCTCATCAAGACCTTCAATAATACCAGCATTTTTAGCAGCTGTAACCTCTTTATAATACCAAGGGGAGCTATCAGGCACTAAAATAGTGCTTGTATCTATTTTAAGAAGTCTAACCATAACAGAAGAAACTTCAACTCCTGTTATTGTGCTATCAGGCATAAATTTGCCACCTGAGCCTTGCATAAGTTCAACCTTTGTTATTTGTTTTATTGCATCGTATGCCCAGTGTGTTTCTGGAACATCGGTATAATTTATAAACTGATTTATTTCACTCATCTCAGTGCCTAATAAAGCCGCATAACATTTGCTATCCATTTTAATAGCTGATTTTAAAGAGCTATAAGGCAAATTATATTCTGTGCTACTTGGGGAATAGCGTTCATTATTATTATCCTGTGACAGATTGTAGAAAAAGCTTATACCGTTTTGAGTTACTCTAGGAGAGCCAAACATATAAAATGGAATTTCTTCTGGTAAAAGCTCACGCACTACATCAACATAATCATTATTAAATAAATCGGTTATTAAATTATATTTAGTGCCATCTGCGAGGTCAAGAGTTATGCTGTCATTCCAAATTGCACTGCCATCACCTGTACCATAAACACAGTCAGCCCAAACAATAAGCAGTCTGCCAACCTGAGAAATGCCAAAAGAACCTGTGATGGACTGGTCAATTAGTGGCACTGGTGGCCCTTCGATAAAGAAAGACTGAATTTGTGAGTTTATTTTATCCTGAACTACTTTGTTTGACATTCCATAGATTACAGGATAGGTTAAAACCCATTCATTATCATTGCCATTTGAGTCTATGCCAAGATATTTTTCATATGTTGCAGAGCTTACTTTAAAATACTCGAATGAATATTCACGTTCTGGTGAGAAAATTATGTCGCCAGTTTTTATATTTACATATTGAGTTTTACCAGCAACGGTTATTTTTGCGACATTATTTGTTAAAATAACAGGATTTTCCGCATTTTCAAAGCTATTTAAGAAAGCACCATTTTCTGATAAAAATAATATTTGATTATTTAGTGTGCCATGCCAGAAAACCCCATGAAGCACATTATCAAAGCCACCAGCATAAACATCAGTTCTATAAACCAAACGACCAGAAGCGTCAATTAAAGAGCAAGTACCAGTAGGGTTTGAGTTGCCACGAGCAGAATAAAGTCCATTACCTATGTAAGATAAATCATAATACTGGAAATTAACAACATATTTTCCTTTTGTGTTTATTATGCCCCACATATTATTCATTCTTGCAACAGCAAAGCCATCTTCAAACTCGGTTATTTCCTGATAAATAAACTCACTTAAAAGCTCACCTTTTGACAAAGAATATAGTGCATAACGACCGTTTTGAGAAGCGATAATTATATCCCCGTCCCATATTCTGAGGTATTTAAGCTCTAAGTTTTCGGGTAAAACACAAACAATATTGCTTTCTTTTTTTAAAACACCATAGCCATTGGTATCATTGAGTTTAACCACAGCAAAACCGTTTTCAAAATTACCAGCTTGTTTATAAATAGGCTCTATTTCAAATTCGCCTTTAAGGTTTAAATATCCCCAAAGACCGTCTTGCTCAGCTGGGATTAAGCCTTCAGAGAAAAAGCCAGAAGTTACAGGAAAAGTACCTATGCTAGTGCCATCAAGAGCAAAATAAACAGATTGGCTTTTATATCTAAAAGCTAGCATATCATCTGAAAATTCAACAGCAATAGGGTTTGCTTGGGGTGGAATAATAGTTTCTAAATCTTCATTTATTACTGAAACAAAGCCGTTTATGTCTGTAACTGTAGCAAGTCCTTGCTCATTAAAGCTAGATGCTTCAGAATATTGATATGAAGTAGCTAAAGAACCATCTTCATTCATATATGCCCATAAAGCAATACTATCAGATGGTTGTTTAACTGGGAACAAATCAGCAGCCCTCGCAGAAAAGGTAAAAAACACAGCTGCAAACATCAACGACAGAAGGTATTTTTTCATATGCAAAGTCCTCCATGTCAAAATATACATATAAAACCTATTATTTATTATAATGGTTTATATATATACAGGCAAGAGATGCAAACAAAGTGAAATATTACATTTATGCTACAAGTTTAAGACATAAAAAGCTCCCCATTTGTAATAATACAAAAGGGGAGTAAGAAATTTTTAGTCAGCGTATGCAGCTACGATTTCACCAATATACATAGTATGCATATCGCCGTCAGCATAACATTTTTCAAATAATGCATCATCTGTAAAGCTTTCACGAGGCAAATCACCGTGATATAGCTTACGACAGACTAAAGTAAGTTCAGCTTCCGCAAAAGTTGGACAGCCTTCCTCGGTAAATACAGGAGTTAAACCAGAATCGGTCATTTTATTCATATCACGGCCAGATTTTGTGCCTAAAGTTTGCAGAGCTTTTTTATTACCGTCTTTTAGGAAAATAAGAGTGTAATAATCGTTATTTTCCATAAATTCATGGGTTAAACGGCTTTTACGCACATAAACAGTGGTAACTTCTTTAAACCAAAGCTCACCCATACCGCCCCAGCTTACGGTCATCATATTAAAGTTTTCTTTACTGCCAGCAGCAACTAAAGCCCACTGGTCACGAATTTTAAAAAATGGGTTAAAAGATAGGCTGGAAAGTTCGATTTTTTTCATAATAAATAGCCTCCTAATATTATATTTAAAGTTGACGACGAAGTTTCATTTCTTTCCAATCGTCCTTAGAAATTAGTATTTGACGAGGTTTAGAGCCTTCAAATGGGCCTACTATACCACGTTCTTCCATCTGGTCAACTATTCGTGCAGCACGGGCATAGCCGAGTTTTAAGCGTCTTTGCAGCATAGATACAGATGCCTGACCACAGTCAACAACAATTTCTATAGCTTCCATTAGCATTTCATCTTCATCACCCGAAAGACTGCCACCACCGCCGCCAGAGCTATTACTTTCAGATGCTTCAGCAGATTTTTCAATATGCTCAAGTATCTCTTCATTATATTCAGCACAGCCAGTAGACTTGATAAATTCTATAACATTTTCTATTTCGTCATTTGAAATAAAACAGCCTTGTATACGCTGAGGTTTGCCCTCACCAAGAGGAGCATAAAGCATATCACCTTTACCGATAAGCTTTTCAGCACCAGTGGTATCAAGAATAATACGACTTTCAATCTGGCTTGCAACAGCAAAGGCTATACGAGAAGGTATATTTGCTTTCATGATACCAGTGATTACATCAGCAGAAGGTCTTTGAGTTGCAACGATTAAATACATACCAGCAGCACGAGCTTTCTGTGCAATACGGCATATAGAGGTTTCAACTTCTTTAGCAGCAACCATCATAAGGTCAGCAAGCTCGTCTATTACAATAACAATTTCAGGCAGTGGCTGGAAACCGTCAGAAGGTGAGCCTTCCTTTTCAGCTTGTTTCTTTTTCTTGTGCATAAGCTCATTAAAATCTTCAAGCTTTCTAACCTGATTGTCAGCAAATACCTTATATCTTCTTTCCATTTCACCAACAGCCCAGTTAAGTGCACCAGCAGCCTTTTTAGGGTCGGTTACAACAGGAATAAGCAGATGTGGTATTCCATTATAGTTACCAAGTTCGACCATTTTAGGGTCAATCATAATAAGTCTTACTTCTTCAGGAGTGGACTTATAAAGAAGTGAGATAAGCATGGAGTTTACACATACTGACTTACCAGAACCAGTAGTACCAGCGATAAGCAGGTGAGGCATTTTTCCGATATTACCCACAACAGGAGCACCTGTTATGTCTTTACCTACACAGAAAGAAACTTTGCTTTTATTGTTTTTAAATGCATCGGAGTCCAAAACCTCATAAATTGGAACCATGGTATTTGTTTTGTTAGGAACTTCGATACCGATAGCAACTTTTTCTGGAATTGGTGCTATACGCACAGACATTGCACCAAGAGCAAGAGCAATATCATCAGAAAGACCTGTTATACGGCTAAATTTAGTTCCAGGTGGAATGGTAACTTCAAAACGTGTAACCGTAGGGCCTCTTACAATTCCGACAATTTGAGCTTCAATATTAAACGATTGCAAAGTGTCAACTAAACGATGACTATATTCAGTAAGTTCAGCTTGATAATTATTATTTGCTGATTTTTTGGGCGGGGTTAATAAATCAAGCTGAGGATAACTATAAACTGGTATAGGTGCATTTTGATTTGCGTCAATCTCAGCAGCCATTTTAGCTTGTTCCATTTGCTCGTGTCTTTTAATTTCGGCTTTAGACATATTTTTCTCATCGATAGCCATAGGCTCATCAGCAATGACCTCTGGTTTATCATCAGGCTTATTATGGAGAAGTGATAAAATATCATCAAATGGGTCATCTGAGCTATCATTTGTATTATTATCTTGTATATCTTCTGATGACTCATGTATAAATTCATCGACTGAAAAATCTGTGATAGGTTCAGGCTCAGGCTCATTTTTGCCTTCTGGAAGTGTTAAAACAGGTTCTTCATCATCTAAAGCTATATCAAAAGCAGCTCTTTTAGCAGCTTTTTTTGCTTCACGTTTAGCTTTTTGATTTGCTGCAAGCTCGTGTACATTTGGTAAAACGGTATGAGATTCATATTTCATACGTTCTTCTTCGTCGTCATATTCATATTCAATCGGTCTAAGTGCATCGTATATACTTTGTGGGGTTATACGGAAAATAATCATTAAATCGGCTATTAACAATATTAAACAAAGTAAAAAGCCACCGACAGAAGAAAATGCCCAGCTAAGCAGATATGAAAGTCCACCTGCAATAAGTCCACCAGATTTTATATCTGCTCCTGTTTTTGTAAGAGTAGAGAATACGGAATCAGATGAAAGAATAGAGCTATTTAAAAGACAATGGAATATAGCGGATAGAAAAACAGGAAAAAGTGCAACAGCACTTGCTCTAAGTCTTATAGGGCCTTTTCTGTTTTTTATAAGCATTGCACAGAGCGTGAAAAGCATTATAGGAACGATATAGAGTCCATAACCGATAAGGCTGCCTATAAAAGAACGAATAAGTTTTAATAATACACCATCGAGTCCAAATACAATTAAAAGTGAAAAAACACCTAAAACACCATATATAATGCCCCAAGCAGGGCGAGGTAAAGAATACTCTTTTTGTAAAGGCTCGCTTTTTTTTCTTCTTTTAGGAGCAGTTTTAGATTTTTGCTCATTTTGTGCCAAAAAAAATCACCTCATTTAGTGGCAATATTTTAAACATTCGTTATAAGCATAACACAAATAGATTGTAATTTCCATAGATAAAAGGCGAAAAACAAATGTTTAAAGATAAAAAATCAGCCTGAAAATAAATTCCAAGCTGATTTCTTGTATATGGAGTTTTGGTTATCGTTTATTGGAACGCTTCCAGATTTTGAGATTTTCAGCATCTTTAATAAGTTGTTCTCTAAAGTCTGGGTGAGCGATAGAGATAAGAGCCTCTGCACGCTGCCAAGAGCTCATACCCTTTACGCAAACCTTACCATATTCAGTGACAACATAATGAGTGTTTGCACGAGTATCTGTAACAATAGAGCCTTCAGCAAGTGTTGGACGAATACGAGAAGCGATTGAGCCGTCCTTCTGCTTGAAAGTAGAGGACAGACAGATAAAGCTCTTACCGCCCTTAGACAGATATGCACCCATTACAAAGTCAAGCTGACCGCCTGCACCAGAAATGTGCTTAGTGCCAGCAGATTCAGAGTTAACCTGACCAAATAGGTCAATATCAACCGCATTGTTAATAGACATAAAGTTATCAATTTGAGCGATAACACGCACATCATTTGTATAATCTACTGGCATAGATGCACATTGTGGGTTATCATTTAGGAAATCATAAAGCTTTTTAGTACCAGCAGCAAAAGCATAAGTTTGTCTGCCACGGTCGATTGTTTTTCTTGAGCCGTTGATTTTGCCAGCCATTGTTATGTCAACAAATGCATCAACATACATTTCAGTATGTACGCCTAAATCCTTTAGGTCAGACTGTGCAATTAGAGAGCCAACTGCATTAGGCATACCGCCGATACCAAGCTGAAGGCAAGCACCGTTTGGAATTTCTTCAACGATAAGCTCAGCAACTTTCTTATCAACATCGGTTGCAGCAGCAGAACCAAGCTCTAAAGGAGCAGGGTTATTACCCTCAACAATCATATCAACTTCAGAAACATGTATGCAGTCTTCCATACCGCCAAGACAGCGAGGCATATTTTGGTTAACTTCAACTATGATAATATCAGCAACATCACATACAGCACGCATATGAGAAGCTTGAGGGCCAAAGCTAAAGTAACCATGGTTGTCCATAGGAGCTACTTGCATCATAGCCACATTTACATGACGGATATTGTCACGATAGTAGCGTGGAAGCTCAGAGTAGCGAATAGCACCGTAAAAGCCAGCACCAGTAGCAATAAACTTACGTTCGATACCAGACATATGCCAAGAGTTCCAAGTCATATGTTCTGCTGGGTTTTCGATTTTGTAGATTTCTGGAACTTTTAGAAGAATACCGCCACGGAAATTTACATCTTTCATCTGTGGCAGACGTTTTGCCATTGCAACGTCTAGTACGTCAGGTGTACTTACACACCAACCGAAATCTACCCAATCACCATCTTTTACACATTCAACTGCCTTGTCAGCAGTAACCAGTTTTTGGCTATAAAGTGCCTTGTAATCCATTTGAAACAACCTCCTCAAATCTGAATAAAAGCCTATTTGTTAATATTATATCAATCTTTTATATAAGCGTCAAGTAAAAAAAGCAAGCCTAAAGATTAGACTTGCTCTTATAGTTTTATGGAAGAATGGTATATCCTTCTTTTCTCAGTTTATCAAGCAGACGTTTGCCGTGTTCAGTGCCACCAACTTCACATACAACATGAATAATTGCATCACCAATATCTAAATCCGCTTGAACTCTATCATGATTAAATAAAATTACATTTGCATTTTGCTCGGCAACAATATGAGCAAATCTTTCAAGAGAACCAGGGGCATCAGGCATAATTGTAGAGAACTTCATATGTCTGCCACGGGTGATAAGACCACGCTCTACAACCTTATGAATAAAGGATACATCAATATTACCGCCAGAAAGTACACAACATACTTTTTTGCCCTTGATATCAACCTTATGGTTTAATACTGCTGCAAGTGCGGCTGCACCAGATGGTTCAACAACTTGTTTGCAACGCTCAAGCAGTAATAAAATAGTAGAAGAAATTTCAGAATCGGTTACAGTTACAAATTTATCAACATACTGGTTTATGTATTCCATGGTTTTTGTACCAGGGGTTTTAACTGCGATACCGTCAGCAATAGTATGTACAGAGGTTGCAGGTGTAATCTTATCTTTATGGAATGATGTAACAATAGAGTTTGCACCCTGAGCCTGTACACCTATAACCTGAATTCTAGGGTTAATCTGCTTAACACAAGCAGCAATACCAGAAATCAGCCCGCCACCACCGGCTGGCACAAAAATCATATCAACAGTAGGTAAATCAGAAAGTATTTCCAGAGCAATAGTGCCTTGACCTGCCATTACATCTTCATCATCGAATGGGTGAATAAACTCTGCACCCTCTTTTTCTACAATTTCACAAGCTTTTGCATAAGCTTCGTCATAAATAGCACCGTGTAAAACAACCTTTGCACCATAGCCCTCGGTTGCAGATACCTTTGCAATAGGTGTGGAACGTGGCATAACAATAGTTGCAGGCACACCAATTTTAGATGCTGCAAATGCTACGCCTTGGGCGTGGTTGCCAGCAGATGATGCAACAACCGCATTTAATCCGCCCTCTTCATATCGCTTCATAATTTTATTATAAGCACCACGAACCTTAAAAGAACCAGTTTTCTGCTGATTTTCATATTTTAAGTAAACTTCTGCACCAGACATCTCAGAAAATGTTTTAGAAGATGACAGCGGAATTGTATGAATTACGCTACTTAATCTCTTTTCCGCTGCTTGAAAATCATTGACACTTAACATTTTATTTCGCCCCTTTTTTACTGATATATTACAATTAATTTTAAATATAGCATGTATGCACAAGAAAATCAATGTAATTTGATACTTTTCTCTATTGTTATCTATTGTGTTTTTTTATAAGCATTGTTATAATATGTTTGACATAAAATAAACAAACATTTTTAAAGGTGGTTTTTTCATGAGCGATACAGATATAGGTTTTAGAACTATGCTTGTCGGTGGATTTCATCGAGATGATGTTATTGAATATATAACAAAGCAAAGTCAAGAGCATAAAAAGCAAATAGAGAATATAAAACAGGAAAATTATGAGCTTTTAGAGCAAAATGAAGCATTAAATTCCGAAAATGATAAGCTTTCAAAAAATAATGCCGAACTATCCAAGAGAATAGAAATAATGACTGCTCAGATAGACAAGCTTAAATCTGAAATTTCTGACAGGGAAAGTCTTGTAAAGCTCGCTGATGATGAAACTGCTGAACAAAATAAGCTTTATAATGAAATGCTTGATAAGTTCAAAGAATTTAAAGATAAGTATCATCAAATCGAAAAAGAAAATGCTGAGTTGCTTGATAAAGTAGATGAGCTTATGGAAAAAACACAGGAATTTGATAAGGACAGGGCATATATTGCAGATATAGAGCTTAATGCACACAAAAGAGCGGAGGAAATCGAGCAAAAAGCCAAACAAAAAGCACAGCATATATTATATGAAGCTGAGCAAAAGGCTGAAAAAATTAAAACTCAGACAGAAAAAACAAGAACCGAATACTTAAAAATACTAAAACAAACCAGACATTCAATTAATGATATTATAAATCAGCTAGATTATTCTCAAAATAATAAAAATGATTCACATGATGTACTAAATGATATGTTAACCAGCATAAAAAAAGGTCAACAGGAGGTGTGATATGGCACATTATGATATAAATACAGCTGATTTAAAACATATTGCACCGAAGCTTAGAGCAGGAGATACAGTTACACTCACAGGCATTATATATACCGCACGAGATGCCGCACATAAGCGTATTGTAGAATCCATGGATAAAGGTGAAAAATTGCCTTTTGACTTAGATGGTGCGACTATTTATTATGCTGGGCCAACTCCTGCAAAACCAAATGAGGTTATAGGCTCAGTTGGGCCAACAACTTCAGGTAGAATGGATATTTATTCCCCTAAATTACTTGATGCAGGACTTTCTTGCATGATAGGCAAGGGTGTGAGAAGTCAGCCAGTTGTAGATGCTATGAAACGCAATGGAAGTGTATATATGGTTGCAATCGGTGGTGCGGGTGCAGTCAAAGCCGACTCAATAAAAAAACTTGAAGTTATAGCTTATGATGAGCTTGGTTGTGAGTCTGTAAAACGCCTTACAGTTGAAGGTTTTACCGCTATTGTTTCTATGGACTGCAATGGCGGAAATCTTTATAAACAAGGCGTGGAATTATACAAAAACAAAGCATAAAAATTTTTAGGTGACTGAAATTAAATTAAAATTAAATCCGTGAGGGTTTGATATAAATTTAAAGCTTACAAAACCCCCAATTTGTAAAGCTTAATAAATTTAAGAGGGATTGGAGAAGACAAAATATGAGAAATTTTGAAACCGATGTACAACTTTTAAAGTACAGAGTGCTTAAAGAAGTTGCAATTCGTGCGTATGAGGGTAATTTAATGGATTCTTATTATGAGATTCCACAAATTATCTCTCCAGGGCCAAAGGCTACTATGCGTTGCTGTATTTATAAGGAACGTGCAATCGCACAAGAGCGTGTTCGTTTAGCAATGGGTGGTGACCGCCGTGACCATAATATTATTGAAGTTATTCAGATTGCTTGTGATGAATGTCCAGTAGAGCGTTACACTGTATCTGAATCTTGCCGTGGCTGTATTTCTCAGCGTTGTATTAAAAACTGCCCTAAAGATGCTATCAAGAAAAATAGCAAGGGTAAGGCTGAAATTGATTTAGATACATGTATCGAATGTGGTCGATGTGCTAAGGTTTGTCCTTACGGTGCTATTGTTGAACATGTTCGTCCTTGTGAACGTAGCTGTAAAATCGATGCTATTCATATGAACGAGGAGAAAAAGGCTGAAATTATTCCAGAAAAGTGTATTTCTTGTGGTGCTTGTGCATCTGCTTGTCCATTTGGTGCTATTGTTGATAAATCATTTATGGTTGATGCTATCAATATCATTAAAAATGCAAAGGACGCATCAGGCGAGCAAAACTATAAGGTAGCGGCTATTGTTGCTCCTGCTATTGCTGCTCAGTTTGATGATTGTTCACTGGCTCAGGTTGCTACTGGTATCCGTAAGCTTGGCTTTGATTATGTTGTAGAAGCTGCTATGGGTGCTGATATGGTAGCAGATAAGGAAGCACAAGAGCTTGCAGAAAAAGGCTTTTTAACTTCTTCTTGCTGTCCGGCGTTTGTTTCTTACATTGAAAAACATGTTCCTGCAATGAAAGAACATGTGTCACATAACCTTTCACCAATGGCT
>CALWMO010000003.1 GCA_944381965.1 uncultured Butyricicoccus sp. | reverse complement strand
GGTCCATTAGCTCAGCAGGCAGAGCATCTGCCTTTTAAGCAGAGGGTCCGGAGTTCGAGCCTCCGATGGGCCACCATCAAAGGAAGTTTAGCTCAGCTGGGAGAGCATCTGCCTTACAAGCAGAGGGTCAGCGGTTCGAGCCCGTTAACTTCCACCACAAAGACATCTACCTCGGTAGGTGTCTTTTTTGTATTTTTGGTTATACTTGATTTAGCTGTTATCATATGATATAATTGTGACAGCTAGAAAAGGGTTACAACTTCCAAGCTAACACAAAAACGAACCCCCCAGAGCCGCTACTCTGGGGGGTTCTTCTTGTTTTGAACAGACAAGCAAACTGTTTAGGCTAGTTGTCATCTCGATTTCTGTCTAACCATTTGCAAATATAGTAACTCATTACATTTGCCATAACAGAAATAATGAGGGCTACAACATTATCCAACGCTAACACCCCCTTTCTGTCGCCAGATTGGGTTTGACAACTAGTAAATTATATCATAATTCGACTTATACTTCTATAATTTTATAAAAAAGCAGGGCAAAATGCCCTGTTTTATCTTTTTTCTATTGGAGTATATTGAGTTTTTTTGCTAATTGACTTATATGCAGGACGAATAATTTTACCGCCTGTCATAACCTCCTCTATTCTGTGACCTAACCATCCTGAAATTCTTGCAGTAGCAAAAAGCGGAGTAAACATTTCTCTAGGTATACCAAGCATTTCATATACAAAACCTGAATACATATCAACATTTGCACACATAACTTTTACATCACTACCCTTAACCTCAGCAAATGCCTTAGGAGTAAGTTTTTCAACAAGCTCTATGAGTCCCATTTCCTTTTTATAGCCTTTTTGTTCGGCAAGGGGTCTAGCTGCAGCCTTTAATGCCACAGCACGAGGGTCACTGAGTGTGTAAATTGCATGACCCATACCATAAATAAGACCGCTATTGTCATTAGCTTCACGGTTTAAAATTTTAATTAAATAATTATAAACTTCATCTTCATCTGCCCAATCTTTGATATGACGTTTAATATCATCAAACATTTGGCAAACTTTAAGATTTGCACCACCATGCTTAGGGCCTTTAAGAGCACCAACAGCAGCAGCTATTGCAGAATATGTATCTGTGCCAGAAGAAGATGTAACACGAGTGGAAAAAGCTGAGTTATTACCGCCGCCATGCTCTGCATGAATAATAAGACATCTATCAAGCAGTTTAGCCTCTGCATCGGTAAATTTTCCATCTGGTCTAATAAGATGTAAAATTGTTTCTGCAGTAGAAGAATGAGCATCTGGAATATGTAAATACATAGATGTTCCATCAAAATATCTACGTTTAGCCTGATAAGCATGAGAAATAATAACAGGAAAACGTGAAATAAGTCCCATAGCTTGACGCATTATATTTTGGAGAGAAGTGTCATCTGGATTATTATCATAAGAATAAAGAGCCAGAGTAGCACTTGCAAGCTTATTCATAAGGTCTTTACTTGGAGCACGCATGATTATATCTTCAGTAAAATTTTCAGGTAACGCTCTAGCTTCACCCATAGCATATTTAAATTCTTTGAGTTCATCTTTGCTTGGAAGCTTACCAGATAATAATAAATAAGAAACTTCGCCATAACCGAAACGGTTTTCAGCTTCAAAGCCATTTATAAGGTCATAAAGGTCTATGCCTCTATAGGTGAGCTTGCCTTCTATTGGCTCACGTTCACCTTCATTTATGATATAACCATGAACATTACTAAGTCTGGTAATACCTGCAACTACACCTGTACCATCAGCATTACGCAAACCTTTTTTAACACCATATCGTGAAAATAGTTCTGAACGAATATGGTTATAAGGTGCAAGGTTTTCGCATAAATTAGAAATAACAGAACAGTTTATATCTTGCATACAGTTCATTGATACTCACACTCCCCTTTTTATTAGTTTATAATGAAACTATTTTACCGTATTCATGTAATAAAGTCAATCTAACAACATATACAAAATAAAGACAATACTAAAATAACGGAGGGTTAAAATGCGTAAAATCATATCACTTGGCATAGTTTTGACTATTTTAATATACTTATTGCCTATTTCAATACAGTATATAAATAATAGTACTGATAATAACTTTATGCAAGATATGCTATCTGTTCATGCAAATGCACAAATGGAAGATGAGCAAACTATAACCGTTTCAGTAAATGGTGATGCTGAAGAAATTGGACTTGAAGATTATATAGCTGGAGTAGTTGCCTCTGAAATTTCGCCTGACTTCCCTATTGAAGCCATAAAAGCTCAAGCAGTAGCAGCAAGAACTTATGCAGTATATAAGATGAAAGCTGGTAGGTCAGACACTCACCCAGATGCAGATGTATGTGATGATTTTCATCATTGTGCAGCATATAAGCCTCTCACTGAAAAAGTTGCAAGTTGGGGTGATAATGCAGAAAATTATGAAAATATAATTATGCAAGCGGTCAATGATACTAAAGATTTGATTGTTACATATGAAAATAAACCGATTATAGCCGTATTTAGTGCGGCATCTGGAGAAATGACCGAAAGTGCAAAAGATGTTTGGGGCAGTGATATACCATATCTCACAAATGTTGAAAGTAAAGGCGGAGATGCATGTTCTAAATACAAAGAAACTGTAAGCTTTTCACTCGATGAATTTAGAGATATAATAAAAAAAGCTATTCCATCAGCAGATTTAACAGGCAAACCTGAAACATGGTTTGCAGCAAGTGAACGCTCGGCAGCTGGCGGTATAAAAACAGTAAAACTTGGTTCAGTTCAGGTTACTGGCACAGATTTAAGAGAAACTCTTGGTTTAAATTCAACTAATTTCACAGTAACTACATCTGAAGATAGTATTTCATTTAATACTATTGGTTATGGTCATGGCGTAGGACTTAGCCAATATGGAGCAAAATATTTGGCAGAACAAGGCAAAACTTATGATGAAATTTTAACTCACTATTATCAGGGCACACAGATTAAATCACTTACTGAAATAAGCGAATAATTTTGTATAATGGTGAAGTTCACCGTCCATAATAAAATTGGAGGTGGACAAATATGCAAAAAAACACAAGACGTCAAACAGCAGCACAAAACAGAGGATTTTACATAATCCTGACTGTTTGTGCAATCGCAATCGCAATTTCAGGTTATGTATTATTCTTTGCACCAATTTCTAATGAAGCATCAATGGATTCTGTAGAATATGTTCCAGACTTACCACAAACCACATGGGAACCTAAGGAAGATGTACTGCAAGACCCGATTGATAACTTACTAGATGATGATGAAAGCTTACAAACTTCATTAGAAGATAGCTCATTAGATGGCACTTTAGACACATCTTTAGAAACATCTAGCGAAGTAACCGAGCCTACTATCAATGAAACAGATGAAACAACCACATCTACTGTATCAGAAGAACCAGAAGAAACTGAGCAAACTGCATCTACTACACCTGTATGGGTTAGACCTACTGACGGCGAAGTAAGTCAAGCTTTTTCAGGTACTAAACTAATTTATCAGGAAACATTTGGTGATTGGCGTGTGCATGCTGGCACAGACTATGCCGGCAATGCAGGTGACCATGTTTATGCAGTGCAAAATGGTGAAGTAACCGATGTAAGCAATGATTCTTTGTGGGGCTGCTCTGTTACAATAAAGCTCTCTGATAATAGAACAGCTATTTATCGTGGACTTAATGAAGATGTAAAGGTTAAAACAGGCAGCAAAGTAAGTGCCGGTGATGTTATTGGAACTATTGCCGAACTTGTTCCAGCGGAAGCAAGTCAAAGTGCACATTTACACTTTGAGCTTTTAGATGCTGACGGCGTTCCAGTTGACCCAGAGGCTTAAAACACAAAAAGCGTATCACTTTTATTGTGATACGCTTTACTGCTTTTATTCTGCAAGTTTATAAATCTCTCTGATTTCCTCTTTACCAAGGTCAATATAGCTCTTAATTTTAGCTGTTCCGTTTTTAGTTGTGAGATTTATAATATCTTCATAATCTTCTGGTTTTAAGCCAAGCTCACTCATGGTTATAGGCATACCAATCTCCTTGAAGTATGCTCTCATAGCCTTGATACCGTCCTTAGCGGTTTTTTCTGGGTGGTCAAAGTTCATTTCTACTCCCCAAAGTCTATTAGCAAGCTGAGCAAACTTCATTGTGTCATATTTCATAACAAATTCAGCCCAAGCTGGGAATAATACAGACAGACCCGCACCATGAGAAATATTATCATGCAGAGCAGATATAGGGTGTTCAAGCTTATGAACTGGGAAGTAACGTGGCTTGCCACAACCAGTTAAATCATTATGACTTAGTGAAGATGCCCACATTAAAGTAGCTCTAGCCTCATAATCTTCTGGGTTTGCAATGGCAACTCTGCCTGCATCACGCACAGCAATTAAAAGACCCTCAGCTAATCTTTCGGTTAAATCGCAATCGCCTACACCTAGGAAATAACGCTCCATAGTGTGCATCATAATATCAACAATACCGCAGCCAGTTTGGAATTTAGACACAGTAAATGTGTTTTCTGGGTTCATAAATGCAACCAGTGGACGAACAGTTTCAGAAGTAATGCCCTGTTTTACCCAAGGAGTGATAGTATCATTTGTTATAACGTCAGAGTTAGACATTTCACTGCCTGCTGCTGCAAGAGTTAGCACAACACCAACTGGGAAAACCTCATTTGGTTCTGGGCATGTGCCAGTAGAAGCATACTGCCAAGGGTCATTACCAGTTGCGAGACCTACACCAATAGCCTTAGATGAGTCTGCAACACTGCCACCACCAACAGCTAAAATAAAGTCGATATTTTCCTTTTTACAAAGTTCAATACCCTTATGTATAAATGAGAGCTTAGGGTTTGGCTCAACACCGCCAAGTTCTACATATGTCAATCCTGCACTTTCAAGTGAATTTACAACTTTATCAAATAGACCTGTTTTTTTAACAGAACCACCGCCATAATGAATAAGCACACGAGAAGCACCATATCCTTTTATAGTCTCACCTATTTGCTTTTCGATATCTTTACCGAAAATAACCTTTGTTGGTGTGCAGAAAGTAAAATTATTCATTGTTTTTCCCTCCATAAGTTTGTATATTAATTAAGCTGTTTAAAAGCTCGGTTTTTAGGGTTACCATTATCAAAAGGAACGTCAAAATGATGTAAAAGCATCCAACCAGCGTCAAGCTCTGATGAATACTGTACTGCCAGATTTGCCGCCTCTTTACCTGCAATATCAAATATTTCAGGCACTGATTCAGCTCTCAATGTATTAGGCTGCCAAGCATTAAACCATGGACTATGTTTAAGGTTTAAGCAGTCCCAATTTGGTTTTTCTGTTTTAAAATGACATGTAAAAAGTCCTTTTCCAACTATACATTCGAGTTTTTTTAGACCTTGGCATATAGTTTGATTTTTACTGTAAAGCACTTTTATAACTCTACGCATTTCTTCAAAACTCGTTCTGATTTTTGCATTTGGAATATTAACATCATATACTGATTTTAAAACATAATGAAGTATAACAGAAATAATTGCAATTTCTTCTTCACTTAATTTATATTGTTTATCGACATCAAAATCGGTAAGAGGTTTTTTAAATTTTGCCATATAAAGCTCATGGTCTATATCATTTTCAATTCTACAATGGATAGAGCTGTCATTTACATTAGGCATTTTTTCTTTCCACTGAAGCTGACGGCAATAAACATAAGGATGAATATTGCTATCAAGTGCATAATGACATAAAAAACCATAAAAATATGCTTGAGCTATTATTTGACGCTCGTCACAAAGTCTATTTACTGCACGAGAAAAAGCATAAAACAGTTCATCTGTTTTATATGAATGCATTAAATTAGCATATTTTTTAAATGGACTACCAAAAGCTAGTGCATGATAAAAAAACGGGTCTGGCCCTTGCAGTCCCCAGTTGAATGCTGCTTTATACGTTGTAGCTGCATTTTGAGCAGCTTTAGGCATAAGAGAAAGTATTTCCTGACCAAATAAATGATGAGATATAAATTCTGCCATTTTGTAAGTTCTCCTTTCAAATGGACTAAATATCTTTTATTATTATACATCTATTATAATCATTTAAAAAGCGAAAAAACGTATTTTGTGTATAAAAAGAGCGGAACACATATGTATTCCGCAAAATAAGCTCATTTAATATGAGCTTTTATTTTTTCAAAAGTCTCTACGCTTATAACGTGTTCAATTCTACAAGCGTCAGCTTGTGCGGTTTCTTCTGAAACACCCAAACGAATAAGCCATTTTGTTAAAAGTTCGTGACGTTCTAATATACGGTCAGCGATTTCCTTACCCGCCTCGGTAAGACTTAAAAGACCATTTTCGTCCATTATAACATATCCATTTTCCCTTAGAAGTCCCATAGCACGACTTACACTAGGCTTAGAAAATTCCAAAAATTGTGCAACATCTATTGAGCGGCAAGAGCCTTTTTCATTTGTAATCATGAGTATAGCTTCCAGATAATTTTCTGCTGATTCCTGAATTTTCAAGAAAAAACACCCTCCCATTAGTTAGCCCTAAACTATAAAGCTATAGGCATTTCTATATACTATTTATTTTAACACAAACACAGAGTAAGCACAAGACAACCATAATAAAAGCGTGTCACTCAATGGCAACACGCTTTATTTATTACTTAATTTATGGTTTAACAGCAATCATTTCAACTTCTACCTTAGCGTTCTTTGGCAGAGCTGCTACTTGGAAGCAAGAACGAGCTGGAGGATTTTCTGGGAAATACTTTCCATAAACCTCATTAAATGCAGCAAAATCAGCAAGGTCAGATAAGAAACAAGTTGTTTTAACAACACAGTCCATACCAACACCAGCATAAGCTAAAACAGCTTTTAAGTTTTGCATTACCTGTTCTGCTTGCTCCTCGATAGTTGTACCAACGATTTCACCAGTAGCTGGGTCAAGTGGAATTTGACCAGATGTATAAATAGTGCCATTTACCTCGATTGCCTGAGAATATGGGCCAATAGCCGCTGGTGCTAAATTAGTAGAAATTACATTCTTCATTTTTTGTTACTCCTTTGTATATAAATATTTATTAACCCTTTGTTTTCTTCATACGCATTTGATTAGATAAAATCTTTTTACGAATACGCAGACTTTTTGGTGTAACTTCAAGCATTTCATCATCGCCTATAAATTCGAGTGCAGATTCAATAGACATCTGACGAGGTGGAATTAATCGAAGTGCATCATCAGAACCAGATGCACGAGTGTTTGTAAGCTGTTTCTTTTTACAAACGTTTACAGCGATATCCTCACCTGTTGGAGTGCTGCCTACAATCATACCCTCATAAACTTGAGTGCCCGCACCTATAAACAATGTACCACGCTCCTGAGCATTATATAAACCATAGGTTACGGCTTCGCCTGTTTCAAATGCGATTAAAGCACCAATAGAACGCTTTTGAATTTCACCCTTATATGGCTGATACTCATGGAATACAGTGTTCATAACACCCTCGCCCTTTGTATCGGTTAAAAATTCGCTACGATAACCAAACAGACCACGAGCTGGGATTAAAAATTCTACTCTCATGCGGTCATCACCCTTAGGGCTCATAGTTACAAGCTCACCCTTACGAGAACCCATTTTCTCCATAACAGAACCAAGGGATTCCTGTGGAACGTCAGCAATCATACGCTCGATAGGCTCACACTTAACGCCATCAATTTCCTTCATCATAGCCTTAGGTGCACCTACTTGGAACTCATAACCCTCACGGCGTAGATTTTCGGTTAAGATTGAAAGATGCATTTCACCACGACCAGCAACTCTAAAGGAGTCGGTTGTATCGGTTTCTGAAACTCTTAAAGAAACGTCACGCAGTAATTCCTTAAATAAACGGTCACGCAAATGACGAGAGGTTACAAACTTGCCTTCCTTACCTGCAAATGGAGAATCATTTACAGAAAAGTACATTTCAACGGTAGGCTCAGAGATTTTAACAAATGGCAAAGGCTCATTTGTACCCACAGCACATAGAGTTTCACCGATAGTGATATTTTCAATACCAGAGAAACAAACAATATCGCCTGCTTTCATTTCATCAACAGGTGTACGAACTAAGCCCTCGATTGCATATAAAGAAACAATCTTAGAATTGTAAGGCTTAATACTCTGGTGGTAGTCATAAACGGTAACTTGCTGACCTACTTTTAATGTACCACGCTCAATTCTACCGATACCAATTCTGCCCACATATTCATTGTAATCGATAGAAGAAACAAGCATTTGAGTTTCGCCCTCCATATCAACGTCAGGGCCAGAGATATGAGAAAGAATATTTTCAAACAGTGGAATAAGGTCTTCACCCTGAACATCTGGTGACATAGATGCTGTGCCATCACGACCAGAGCAGTAAATAATAGGGCTGTCGAGCTGTTCATCAGTTGCATCTAGTGTTAAAAGCAGCTCTAGCACTTCGTCACCAACTTCATCAAGTCTTGCATCTGGCCTATCAATTTTATTTACAACAATAATGATTTTATGACCAAACTCCAGAGCCTTTTGCAATACAAAACGTGTCTGAGGCATAGGGCCTTCTGCCGCATCAACAAGCAGAATAACACCATCAACCATTTTTAATATACGCTCTACCTCACCAGAGAAATCGGCATGCCCTGGGGTATCGACAATATTAATTTTTGTATCTTTGTAATGAAGTGATGTGTTTTTAGCAAGAATAGTGATACCACGTTCACGCTCGATATCATTTGAGTCCATAACACGTTCTTCAACAACTTGGTTTTCTCTAAATGTACCCGCTTGTTTTAGCATCTGGTCAACCAGGGTTGTTTTACCATGGTCAACGTGAGCAATAATAGCAATATTTCTTAAATCGTTTCTAATCATGTGTCCTCCTATTAACGACTAACAATTACAACTTTTTATTCGTATTTTATTATATCTTGTGTTTAATATTATTTCCATATACTTATGTACAGAATTTTAGCAAAAGACCGCAAAAAAAAACTGTTAGATTTTTTTAAATTTTTTTAAAAAAATGCTTGACTTTTATTTTGTATTTAGATATAATAGTCTTCGTCAGTTAGACAATAGAATATTTAGCCGAATTGTGTAAAGGTAGCACGACAGACTCTGACTCTGTTTGTGAGGGTTCGAATCCTTCTTCGGCTGCCATTAAACCTGATACAATGTATCAGGTTTTTTTATTTTTGTGTTGATATTTTTTATTATTTTGTATATAATATTTATAAGGATAGTAGACGTCATTCTACTGGTGTGATTGACACCTAAAATCCGAAATCGATGCAGGGTTATAGACCTGAATGTTGGCAGGCAACGATAAAACCTGAAATGATACAGAACTTGTGTGTCTGTGTGTTGGCGGACAACGATAAAATCAATCATTAAAGGGGATTAGTAATGCTGCGGTGTTCTAATCCTCTTTTAAATTTTATTTGTGGGAGAATAATGTGAAAACGAATAAAGAAATACTATCTATCCTATTTATTTGTGCTGAAAAATATAAAACAAATCTTTTAAACTATTCCCTTTTATTTATATATGCGGACAAACATTCAAAAATCTCATATTTAGAAGTAACTTTTGATAAAAGCAATTTTTTACATCTAACTGGTTGTAAAACTAAACTTTCAGCATCAGATTTTTTTAAAAGATGTGTGAATAAAAGACTAAGTACAAAAGATTTTAAATCGTCTGATGATGGCACTACCGAGCTTAAACTACAAATTCTACCTAGTTTGATGGAAATAAATTTAAGTGCTAATTGTATCGGCGACTTTAATAATAATCGTCCTAAGTTATATACTGAAAAACTTGCAGGCAATGTTAAAGGATGTATGGGATTTAAGCAGAATTCTAGTGGAAGATATATACCTAATACAGTATTAAACACAGATATTCGCAATGAAGTTATATCTCCAATGAGAATTTTAGTTACATACAGAAAAAGTCAGATTGATAAAGAATATAAAGATATTGTATATAAAGCAAAAAATATAGATTGGTCAAGTATAGTATATCCTCTTGAGTTAAATTATTTAGCTAAGCCAAAATAAAAACAGCTGAGTTTTTTCTCAGCTGTTTTTTTATATATTCTGTTTTATCGCAAGCTCTGCACCGAGTTTTATACCTTTTATTATACTTTCTATTTCGTCTACTGAAAGCGGCTGACCATGAAATTGTAAACCACGTTTTTGACGCATAGCTTTAAAAAAGTCCTCAAACATATCATCAAGTTCTCTTGATTCCTGTTCTGTTCCGTCAGATAAAAGCCAATCGAGTTTTACATCAAATAGCTTTGATATCTTTATAAGCAAATTATAAGGTGGTTCACGTCTACCCTGTTCATACATACCGACTGCACTTTGAGAAATTTCAAGTTTTTTAGCAAGTTCGCCTTGTGTCATTTCTGACCTTCGTCTAAGAGTGCGAATACGCTCACCTAATATAGTCATATTAACCTATACTTTCTTTACGTTCTCTACCCTCACGAAGTAAAGTGCAAAGACGTTCTTCTTCACCATTTGAAATAGCGTCACGATACTCTGTTAAATGTAATATAATTTCGTCAATTTCCTTGACTAGTGGCTCTTTATTCTTTAAAAATAGTTCAGTCCACATATGTTCATTTAATTTAGCAACTCTGGTTAAATCCTTGTAACTTCCCGCTGAATAGCCGTTATGGCGAAGAGCCTCAGGGCTTTTAATATAAGCACTTGAAACAACATGAGCGAGCTGAGAAGTAAAAGCAATCATTGCATCATGTTGCTCAGGAGAGCAGCGAACAACTTGACCAAAGCCTAATTTATTAAAAAGACCGTCCATTTCATCAACTGCCCAGAGTGGACTGGATTCGTTAGGAACTAAAATCATACTTGCCCCTTTAAAAAGGTCAGCATCAGCAAAAGCATAGCCTGAAAATTCTTTACCAGCCATTGGGTGGCCACCGATAAAATGCACACCAGCGTTTTTAGCTGGCTCTGTAAGTTTTTCATCTAAATATTTTTTTACACCTACTAAATCTACTATGATAGCACCTTTTTTCATCTTAGGCATTTTTTCTAAAAGAAAATCAACAGTTGCCTGAGGATAAAGGCTAATAATGATAATATCAGCTTCAGCTATTATATTATCATCGGCAATACCATCTAATGTACCATCAGCTAATGCTCTTTCAGCTACCGAGCGAGTGCGATTATATCCATAAACCTCATTATCTGTGTATTTATGAATAGCCATAGCCATAGAGCCACCCATAAGACCTAAACCAACGATTACTATCTTTTTTTTCATTGCCAACGCCCCCTATATTTGATAATAATACGCCATGGCAATAAAATAATCCATATGACCATAGCACCAAGTACATTTAATATTAAATCATCTACATCACAACTACCTGTCTTAGTGAAATACTGTACACCTTCAACAGTAGCAACCATAAGAAAAATAGTTAAAAAGAATAATAAGAAATTATGCTCTGCTTTAAAAAGAGCAGGCAAAAAGATTGCCATAGGTGCAAAAGCTGCGAGATTTCCGATTAAATTTATAATAACAAGTTCTTTTGTTATATTTCCGAGTTCATAAGCGGTTAAATAATTTCGTATTGTGTAGAAAGGTTTTAAATTTATACCACCAAGTGCTGCATCTCTACCAAAGGCTAAATCAAAAAACAGTAGGTTTGCGAGCACCCAAATATAATATAAAAATATTATCCAAAGCCAAATTTTTTTATTTTCTGAACCTACAAAAGGATTTATTGCAAATGTCAGTAAAACTATAAACACAGCGGCTAAAATAAGTTTTATATGTGGTTCAATTATAAAATTACCACTATGTTCAAGGTATATATTTATACCAAGAAAAGCTACACAAAGAATACGAAAAAACCAAATAACAGGATTTTTCAAAAAATCAGCTCACAATCATTATTTAATTAAATCTTTTATAACCTCACCAGCAATAATCATACCTGCAACCGGAGGAACAAAAGATATACTAGCGGGTACAGGTCTTCCAGCAGTACCTTTTTTATCTTCTAAGCAGTTTTGATAACGCTCTTTAGGTATTTTTTGAGGTTCTTCTTTTGAATATACAACTTTTAGCTTTTTAACTCCTCGATTTTTAAGTTCTTTTCTCATAACTCTGGCGAGCGGACAAACCGAAGTTTTATAAATATCTGTTACTTCAAACTGAGTAGGGTCAAGTTTATTTCCTGTACCCATACTTGAAATGATATTAACATCTTGTTTATAACATTTTTCTATCATAAAAAGCTTGGCAGATACAGTATCTATTGCATCGACGATATAATCAAACCTCGTAAAATCAAAATCACTTTGTTCTGTTAGAAACAGCTGTAAAGCGGTTACATTACAATTTGGGTTTATATCCTTAATTCTATCTGCCATAGCTTGAGCTTTTGGCATGCCAGTAGTTGAATTTAGTGCAATAATCTGACGGTTTCTATTCGTTATAGAAACAGTATCACCATCTATTAGTGTGAGATTTTTTATTCCAGCTCTGGCAAGAGCCTCACAGCAAGCTGCACCAACTCCTCCAACACCAAAAACTGCCACCTTAGCATTTTCTAGCTTTTCCATAGCCTTACTACCTAAAAGCAGTTCAGTTCTTGAAAATTCTGTAAGCATTATTCCCTCCTATGATTACAAAATGTTGTTTTTAGTGTAACATATCGCAAATATATTGTAAAGCTAACTGTTTTTATATGTTTTAAAACCTTGTGTTTATATTACTTTTATGGTATGATTAACGTGTATTTATGGGAGGATTATGCATGAAAGTTTCCACAAAAGGACGATATGCACTCAGACTTATGATTGACCTTGCGGAACATGACCACGGGAGTTTCATTCCGCTAAAGGAAATTTCTGCTCGTCAAGGCATATCCATAAAATATCTCGAACAAATTGTAAATCAGCTTAGCCGTTCAGGGCTTTTACGCTCTGTCCGAGGTGCACAAGGCGGTTATCGTCTTTCAAAACCTGCACAGGATTATACTGCTGGTGAAATTCTGCGTGTTACAGAAGGCGGACTTGCACCTGTCGCATGTCTTGAAGAAAACGCACCAGTTTGCCCTAGAAATGATACCTGTTCTACCCTTCAATTTTGGAATGGTTTTGCAGATGCTATAAATAATTATGTTGACAATATAACCTTAGAAGATTTAGTAAATCAACATAGCGATGTTATTAAAAATAATAATTTTATTGTAAAGGATTGAATATAATGCTTTCTGCTCAAAAAAAAGAATTTATTGAATTTATGATGAGTGCTGATGTGCTTCGTTTTGGTAGCTTTGTAACAAAGTCTGGCAGACAAACTCCATACTTTGTAAATACAGGCAATTATAAAACTGGTCTGCAAAACTCACGTTTGGGCGAATTTTATGCGGCAGCTATTAAGCAAACCATTGGTGATAACTTTGATGCAATGTTTGGCCCTGCATATAAGGGTATACCGCTTGCAACCTCAACTTCTGGTGCATTAGCTCGTAACTTTGGAATTGACAAGCCGTTTTTCTTCAATCGTAAAGAAGTTAAGGACCACGGCGAAGGCGGCAGCATTGTAGGCTATAAGCCACAAAACGGCGATAGAGTTATTATCATTGAAGATGTTATCACAGCTGGTACAGCTATTCGTGAAACAATGCCTGTACTTACTGGCTGTGCAGATGTGAAGGTAACCGATATGTTTATCTCTGTAAACCGCTGTGAAGTAGGTCAAACTGCTGGTAAGACTGCTGTTATGGAAGTAGGCGAAGAGTTTGGCATTAAGGTTCATTCTCTAATCACAGTGCGTGATATTTATGAATATCTCAAGGAGCAAGGCACTTATGCTGATATTCTTCCTCAGATGGAAGCATATATGGCTCAATATTGTGTGTTTGAAGACTAAAATTTTAAAAATCCACCTTAAAAGGTGGATTTTTTATTTTATAATCGGTAACATTAAGACATATAAAATCGGCTGATGAATCAAATAAATAATAAGGCTATGCTGACCGATAAAGCTTAAAAACTTTATATTTATATCTTTTTTAATATTAAACTTAAGTTTAGATATATAATATCCCGCTAGGAATAAAAATAAATACGGAAAAATCGGGAAATAATCAGCAGAACGAAAATCTTTTGATAATAGACCTAAAAGAGATAACCAGTACGATACATACCAGCCTTCAGGAAGATATAAACCAAATCCAAAAAATCCTAAATATCCATTAGGAATATTATATGTAATAATAAATAATAAAATACATATACAAAGACCTATTTTAGCTGATATTTTATTTAAGAAATTTTTAATTAGCATAAAAATTATAAAACATAGCGTCATACAGTGAAGTATACCAAAAACAATTAATGTTTTATCTCCAGTTATATAAGTAACAAATGTTATTGACATTGCACAAATAGCAAGAATAATGGTATGTTTTAAAATATGTGAAGAAAATCTTATGCAAAAGCCTGAAAGTAAAAGAAATGTACCACATATTAAAAACTGCCAAAATAAAGCTAATCCTGTATGATACCAATTTAGTTTTATGCCTGTTAAGTTATCAATATTCCAACATAAATGATATAAAATCATATTTATAACCGCAAAACCACGGATTGTATCTATAAATAAATAACGTTTTTTCTCATGTGTCACATGCTCAAGAGTTACAGCAGGCAAAATAAATCATTCCTTAAAATATAATTCAAAAACTATCATGCCATATTATATCATAATTTTGACATAACAAAATCCCCTTTCACATACTATTTACAGAAAGGGGATTTATTTTTTATGATTACTTATATTGTTCTGCCCAAACAGGCTGAGCCTCCATAAGCGATTTTTTCACATCTAATATACGCTGATTACTGCTGCCTCTAAATTTAAGGTCAAGACTTTTCTTATCTTGTTCAAATCTGCCATCAACTAATAAATCTAGTTTGGAAAGCAGTAAATTTGTATATTCATCATTTTTGTTTATGAGTTCTTCAAAAGTATATCCAGTATAACACATCAAATGTTTGCCCATTTGTTTAAGCTCTACAGCAAGATTATATAACCCCTCTGCTTGACAAAAAGGCTCACCACCCGAAAAAGTTACACCTGAGATATAAGGCATGTCTTTTAGTGTATTTATAATTTCATCTATAAAGATTTCATTTCCGCCTTTGAAGTCGTGTGTTTGTGGGTTGTGACAGCCAAGGCAGTTATGCGGACAGCCTTGAACGAAAATAGTAAATCTTATAGATGGGCCATCAACTATTGACTCCTTGACTATACCTGCAATGTTAAGAGTTTTTTTCATGCTGAACGGCTATCTGTTAGAGAGCAGTCACAGCTATCATGTTTTACTCTGTCGTGTTCTTCTGCACGTTTGCCATTATTAAATCTATCCAAAGTACCTACAAGATAACCAGTTATACGACGAATTCTTTCAAATCCTACGCCTTCACCAACAACCTCAACACCATTTACCTCAGTTACTTGATACTTTTTTGCCATTTTTATCATATCCTTTCTTATAAAAAACGGTTATCGATAGGATATTATCCAATAGGATTAGGCATACGGTCTGCCTCCTCATTCTGGTCGCCATGATAACCAATAGTTGTGCTGTTATAGTTTTTATAAAGTCCTAATTTTTTAAGTTTTTCAAGAGGTACACCTTCACCCTCACGTCTGCCACAGCGTGGGCAAACATCACCTATAATACCTGTGTAACCACAAACAGGGTCACGGTCTATCGGGTGATTTATAGCACCATAACCTATACCACATTCTTTCATATAACGCACAATCTGCTCAAATGCTTCTAAGTTATTTGTAGGGTCGCCATCAAGTTCTATATAACTTATATGACCGCCGTTAGTCAGTTCGTGGTAAGGAGCTTCTATTCTTATTTTCTCAAATGCACTTATAGGGTAATAAACAGGCACATGGAAAGAGTTTGTATAATAATCTCTATCTGTAACACCTTCGATTACACCATAACGCTTGCGGTCGATTTTAACAAATCTGCCAGAAAGACCTTCGGCTGGAGTGGCGATTAAAGAGAAATTTAATTTATACTGCTCTGCTGCCTCGTCCATACGCTCACGCATGTGTTTTATAATTTTAAGACCCAGTTTTTGAGCATCTTTGCTTTCGCCATGGTGTACACCTATAAGAGCTTTAAGACATTCAGCAAGTCCTATAAAACCACAAGTTAAAGTACCATGTTTTAAAACTTCGCCAACCTCATCATCTGGGTTTAGCTTATCAGAGTCAATCCATACACCTTGACCCATTAAAAATGGATAGTTGCGTACTTTCTTCTGGCTTTGGATTTTAAATCTATCGAGTAACTGTTTAATAACAAGGTCAATTTTCTCATCTAATTGTTTAAAGAATAAATCTACATCGCCATTGCTTAAAATTGCAATTCTAGGCAGATTTATAGATGTAAAGCTTAAATTACCACGACCATTTACAATTTCTCTTGATGGGTCATAGACATTGCCTAAAACACGAGTGCGACAACCCATATAAGCACATTCGGTTTCTGGGTGATTAGGTTTATAGTATTTTAGATTAAATGGCGCATCAATAAAAGAGAAATTAGGAAACATACGTTTTGCAGAAACCTTCATAGCGAGTTTAAACAAATCGTAGTTAGGGTCTTCAGGGTTAAAGTTAACGCCTTCTTTGACTTTAAAAATATGTATTGGGAAGATAGAAGTTTCACCATTTCCAAGACCGTCATATGTAGCCATTAAAAGACATTCCATAACAAGTCTGCCCTCTGGTGAGGTGTCAGTGCCATAGTTAAGAGATGAAAACGGAATTTGAGCACCAGCTCTGGAATGCATAGTGTTTAAATTATGAACAAGTGCCTCCATTGCTTGATAAGTGTTTCTCTTAACTTCCTTGAGAGCATATTTTCTTACAAAATGCATTATTTTATTTGCAGTTTTTTCATCGGTATGGTTTAAAAGCTCGGATTTAACTGCTTCATCAAATCCGTTATCACCTGCCATACATGCCCAAACACCGGTTTGTATTTCGCATTTGCTGATTATGCCTTTACCAAGCATTTCCCCGTCATCTTGTTCTAAATATATCTCTATTGCCTTGACTAAATTCTCAGTAAAGCATCTACGAAATGTCTTCTTAACACCTTTAGACATTGAATAATCAAAGTTTGGAACACTTTGACCGCCATGCTGGTCATTTTGGTTTGACTGTATAGCTATGCAAGCAAGAGCAGAATAAGAGCGTATATCATTAGGCTCTCTTAAAAAGCCATGACCTGTGCAAAAACCATCTTCAAATAGTTTTATTAAGTCAATCTGACAACAAGTGGTTGTAAGAGTTAAAAAGTCCATATCATGTATGTGAATATCACCTTCTCTATGAGCTTTAGCCTGCTCTGGGTCTAAGATAAACATATCATAGAACTGTTTAGCACCTTCAGAGCCATATTTAAGCATAGTACCCATAGCGGTATCGCCATCAATATTGGCATTTTCACGTTTAACATCATTTTCAAAAGAGGACTGAAAAGTTAAATCCTCATATACCTTCATAAGTCTGGTATTCATTTCACGCACTCTTGTACGCTCATCACGATAAAGGATATATTTTTTAGCTGTTCGAGCGTGACCAGTTTCAACCAGCACCTTTTCAACTATATCCTGAACCTGTTCAACTGTTGGACAACAAAGCAATTCGTCCTCTAACATTTTTTCAACTTCAGCTGCAAGATTTTGTGCAGTTTCGTAATCTTGACCACCAGTAGCTTGAGCCGCTCTAAATATTGCATCTGCAATTTTTTTGCGTTCAAAGTCTACTTTTCTGCCGTCACGCTTGACGATTTGCTTACCCATTTACCCAGTCTGTCCTTTCCAAGCATATTGCGTTTAAAAGCCAAAAAAGTTCAAAAAAACGCAATATTCACAAAATTTCGTATCAAACATCTGTTCGTAGCACAATATATAGTACCACATATCAGACGGTACTTAGTATTGTAGACTCTTTATACTAGCTTGTCAAGAAGGGGGAAAACGTTTTGGCACAATAAACGAAATTAAAAAAATTATTTCTAAAATTTCATCATGTATAATCTTAATTTTTAAAATCGGAGGTAAAATTTGTGAATAACTCTGTGTATAAAATGTTGACAGAAGGCTGGCCAAAAGTTAACAAGCAAGCATCAAATCCTCAGCTTGTCAGAGCATTATTTTCTGCTTATGGTGGCAGAGATAGCGAGCTTACACTGCTTAATCAGTATCTATACTGTGGTATGGTTTTAAGGGAACAAAATAATATGTTTTTATCTGAGCTATTTGATGCCGCAGCTAATGACCAAATGCAGCATATAAGACATTTAGGACGTCTTATATGCCGTTATGGTGGTGAACCTAGATTTATTTCATATATTGGAGGGCGAGGCATTTCTTGGTCATCGGGCAATATTTATTATGAAAAAAATGCTGATAGAATGCTTGAGAAATCAGTTCTTTGTGAAAGGCAAGTTTTAAGACAATATAAAACCATATTAAATTCAAATATTTTAGATAAAGAGCCAAAACAGCTTATTGAGCGAATTATGAGAGATACCGAGCATCATATAAATTTATTTAATACCGCACTTAATAGTTAAAAAACAAAGCCGTTTCTAAAATAATAGAAACGGTTTTTTTAATATGATATTAAAAATAGCAATGTTGTGTGTTTAAAGAGTATGTGTTATACTTAACTAAGTATCTTTATTTTTAACCCGAGATTAAAACAGTTTAATACGCTGTTTTTTATTTTGTCTAAGGAGAACAAAATTTTATGAAAAACTCCGCAAAACTTGCTCGTGCAATCGGTCTTGTAACACTTGTTACATTTATAGCTAAAGGCTTAGGCATTTTACGAGATGCCTTGCAAGCTCGTGCTTTTGGTGCAGAAACCTTTGATGTAACAATGTTTACAGCGGCAAATAATTCGACTATTTATATTTTTACCACTGTTGCATATGCTCTTTGTCTAGCAGCTGTGCCGATTTTCTCGAAAAAGCTCATACAAGGCAAAGATGAATGTTTTAAAGCGGCAGATTATTTAATATCGCTTTGTTTTTTAGCATCTATCGTTGTATGTGGTCTTTTGCTTATTTTTAATTACACCGGACTGCTTGCATCATTTGACAATGTGGAAGGCTCACCTGTTATGTTTGAGCGTTTTGTGCTTTATATGGTGCCTACACTTCCCGTTATCGTGATTTCATATTTGCTTGTCGCACTTTTCCAGTCAATGGGGCATTATTCCCTCCAAGGTAGTTTAAGCCTGCTTTACAATGCATTTTTATGTTTTGTGCTGTTATTTTTCGGCGATAAACTTACAATGGATAGCTTTGTAATTTTAACATCTGCGGCATGGCTTTTACAATTTGCTATGGTTGTGCCATATATTATAAAAGAAAAATATCGTTTTCGTTTTAGATTTGGTATTTATGGCACAGGTGCACATTTCGGACTATTTTTCCGCACAGCTATTGTAACTATCTTTACCACATCGGTATTTTTATTCTGTTATCTACTCGATTACAGTATGGCGTTTAGCATAGGAAAAACTGCACCTACATCATTTTATTATGCAGACAAGCTGTTTACTCCGCTTATAACAACGCTTATGTATTCTATCGGTGCGGTATTATTCCCACAGTTTAATCTAGAAAGCAGTCGAATGTCTGCTAGTGAATACCGTTCATATATCGGAAAAGTTATAGAAAATACCGTTGTCTTACTTTTACCGATTTCTGTTCTTTTCTGCGTATACGGTGTACAGATTATAGAGGTTTTATTTGAAGGCAGTGAATTTACACACACAGCCTCCATATCCACTGGTACTGTTTTTGGTATATATTCACTCGGTATGGTTGGTTTTGCACTGCTTGATTTGCTTAGTAAGGCATATTATGCAATGCAAAAAACGATTACACCACTTGTAACAAATGCTATTGTAGTTATTTTAAATTTTGTAATCGGTACTATACTGTTAAACTTTTATAAAAATAGTCTTGTGTTAGCACTTGCAACATCTTTTGCTATGACAATAGGCGGAATTATTCTTTCTGTTATCTTTTTTAAAGGTCATGGTTCTCCGATTAAGCTTATACGCATATTAAAATCAATTATTTTGTCCTGTGTTATGGGTGTTGGTTTATGGTTTATTAACACAATAGTTTTAAATGGCAATGAATCAAAAATTATGCTTATAGTCAAATGCGGTTTTTGCGGTATTATAGGCTTTATAGTCTATTTATTACTTTTTGGTGATTTGGAACTTTTAACGACATTTAAAAACAAAATTTTTAAAGATAGGAGAAAATAATGAAGAATTTGCGTCGAAACCCTATTTTTTATATAGTGCTTATAATAGGCATATTATCCGCTGGTTTTATAGTTTTTCAGCGTTCATCAATGGAAAACAAAGACAATCATATAGCAGGTGCAATGGAGTTTGCAGATATATGCACACTTTCAGAAAAAGGCGGTTTGACAGTTGATGACTGGTTAAAACCTCTTACCGATTCGGGAATGGAATACTTAATAGTGTCAGATGATACCGCATTAGATGCCGAGCCATATTTACAAAAATACGGTTTAAAATCAGTTTGGCTAGACTCTGGAAAAGAATTTCCGCAAAATATAACTGAGCCAGATTTAGTAATACCTGATGTTAAAGGCGATTTAACTATTGATAATATAAACCGTGATATACCTCTTGGACTTATAGAGAACAATACACGCACAGGTTTAAATTTACCTGACACATTGGAAAATATCAGAGCCCAAGAGTTTTTAGATAGAGGCATAAAGCCTGTTAAAGTGCTATATCTATATAAAGGTTATAGATATATGTGGAATGAGCAAATTGGCGGTGATGAGGTTGAAGCACTTATTTTTAGAGCTGTAACCGATAGAAGTGCACGTTTTATATGGCTTGAGGGCATGACAGATAAAACTTTCAAAAATACCGCACTTGACCCATATGATTATAGCGGTATCTTTGACAAGCTTGCTGTTAGACTTGCTGAGCGTGGTTTAGTGTTTGGCGATGGTTTTTCTGTCAGAGTACCTAATAATGTGCCTAATATAGCAATCGGTCTTGCAGGACTTACAACTGTTGCTCTTACTGTACTTTTCTTTGCAATGCTTATTAAAAATGATGTCGTAATTAATTTAATTTTCTTTACAATAGTCATTAAAAAGGACATTAATAAAATATTTAACGTTCTCTTAATTGTGGGCAGTGCATTTTGTATTATAGCTTGTTATATAATTCCTATAAACACTTATCAAACACTTGCATCTATCTATACAGCAGTTTTAATTCCTTGTATAGCTGGTGTATACCTTAGAAATCTATACTTTACCGAAAGCAATAAATCGGATTATTTAAGATATATTGTTTATAGCATAGCCTTTTTAATCGGCAGTATTGCAGGCGGTTTACTTGTAGGCTCTTTCCTGTCAACAGAAGGCTATCTGCTTGAGTTTTATATTTATAAAGGTGTTAAGCTATCACAGTTTATACCTCTTGCATTTACAATAGCTCTGTTTGGTTTGGTTGCTATAAAAATGCCTAAACCAAAACAGACAAACAAACTTCTTAAATTCTTACCAATTATAACAACGGTTATCATCATTGGTGGTGTAGTTATAATAATGCTTATACGTTCTGGTGATGTTCAAAGCACACCTAAAATTGAGGAATTTATAAGAGATTTTCTTGAAAACACATTGTATACTCGTCCAAGAACAAAAGAGTTTGCATGTGCATGGCCATCTATTGCAGTGTTTCTGTGGTCACAAAAGAGAAAATTATCATTCCTTGCATTACCATTTGGCATGATTTCAGTTATAACAACCGTATCTATTATAAATACTTTCTGTCATATATACACTGTGCTTCCTGTGTCCATTATAAGAACATTTTTAGGTTTTGGCATAGGTTTTATAATCGGTGTGATTGCTATAATTGTACTAAATATATTAGAAAAGTTATTTACAAAGTTTATATTGCCAAAACTAAATTAAAAACTAAGGCAGACGTTTAAAGCGTCTGCCTTTAAATTTGCAAAAAAATAATCCCGTCAAAACACGGGATTATTATATCAACAAAAGGAATTACTTGTTGTCAACTTCAGCCATATGCTCGATAAGCATTAGAAGCTTGCAAGAGTAGCCCCATTCGTTATCGTACCAAGATACAACCTTAACGAAAGTATCGGTCAGCTGGATACCAGCCTTAGCGTCGAAGATAGAAGTGCGAGGATCGCCTAGGAAGTCAGAAGAAACAACGTCTTCATCAGTGTAACCTAGAACACCCTTCAGACCGCCTTCGCTCATTGGCTTCTCAGAAGCAGCCTTCATAGCAGCACAGATTTCTTCATAAGTTGCTGGCTTAGCAAGATTACAGGTTAGGTCAACAACAGAAACGTCCAGAGTAGGAACACGCATTGACATACCAGTCAGCTTGCCGTTCAGCTTTGGATATACCTTGCCAACAGCCTTTGCAGCACCAGTAGAAGATGGGATAATGTTGCCAGTAGCAGCACGACCACCACGCCAGTCCTTCTTAGAAGGGCCGTCACAAACCTTCTGAGTACCAGTTGCAGAGTGAACGGTAGTCATCAGACCTTCAGTGATACCGAAAGCTTCGTCAAGAACCTTAGCGATTGGAGCTAAGCAGTTAGTAGTACAAGAAGCGTTAGATACGAAAGTCATATCCTTAGTGTAGTCGTTCTGGTTAACGCCCATAACGAACATTGGGGTGTCGTCCTTAGAAGGAGCAGACATGATAACCTTCTTAGCACCGCCATCGATGTGAGCCTGAGCCTTTTCCTTAGTTAGGAATACGCCAGTGGATTCAACAACGTAATCAACGCCGTCCTTGCCCCATGGAATGTTCTTTGGATCCATTTCAGCGTGGAACAGAATTTTCTTACCGTCAACGGTGATAGAGTTTTCATCATACTCAATGGTGCCATCGTAACGACCATGCATTGTGTCATACTTTAGCATGTAAGCCATGTAGTCTGGAGTCATAAAAGGATCGTTTACTGCAACGAACTCGATGTTTGGGTTCTTCAGACCAGCACGGAAAACCATACGACCGATACGACCGAAACCATTGATACCTACTTTAATAGCCATGTTAATAATTCCTCCTAACAGCTCTTTTTGGGAACTTTATGGATATATTATAAACCATAGTGTACCATTTCTGCAAGAGCAATTTGTGAAAAGTGTGTCAAATTTCTTTCTTTTTTTCCACAATATTCTTTGCAAACTATACAGCGATGATGTTATAATAATAATATCTTGGCACATTTTTGGTCAATTATGTACAACTCTTTTGATAATTATGTCAGATAAAAATAAATTAAAAAGGTGCTTTATATGTCAGATTTCACAAATTTCCAGCTTTCAGAGCTAATGTTAGATATGATGTGTGCAGAAAGTGCCATTTTTGTGCTTATTTCTGCACGGGGAGATATAATAACCCAAACACCAGCAGCACAAAAAGTGCTTAAACAACCCAATTTACGTTCTATTTTTGAAATTTTGAGTGCATCTGCTTCGAACTCAGTCAAAACTACACTTAAAACTGGTGAGTCTATACAAACAATAGAAGCCATTGACTCGAATATATATAGATTAGATATAAGAGCATGTAAGCAAGGAGCTTTGTTATATTTTATGCCTACTGAAAACCTGTTTCAGGGTTTGCCTGCACACACAAAATATGAACTATCTACCGCACTTTCACACAATTTTATGGCGTTAAATCTTATGAAAACCCGCAAAACATTGGATTTAAACTTGTTAAATAGCATTGAAAAAAATTCTTTCCGCATTCAAAGGGAAATAACACATTTACAAATGCTTGAAAACAATCCTGATTTAAATATATCTATGAACCCTACTTTAAACGATTTAGTAGCAATATGTGTTGATATTTTAGATAAATGTAAAATGATTTCATTTAGTATAGATTTTATTATTGAAAGTCCCAAAGAGCTTGTGGCGGTTTTTGACAAAAAACTTATGAGTCATGCTGTTTTAAATTTACTTTCAAATGCTATGTTAGCACAAAATGTAACCGAGATAAAGCTTTCATTGTATAAAAAAGAAGATATGATTTATATAGATGTTTATGATAACGGGGTAGGTATAGCTGAAGAATGTATAGATAATATAGGCTCTGAGTATTGTTTTCATCAGGATATGGATAGCTTAAGATATGATAAAAGTTATGGAATTGCCTCTGGATTTGGTCTTTCGGTTGTTAAGCGTATTGCAAATGTGCATAGCGGAGTATTTAAGGCTTTTGCAAATGAGGGTAATGGCAGTACAATGCAAATTATTTTTCCTGATAATATAATACCGAATTTAAGAATGGAGCAAATGCTTGAAATTGATGGTATTAATATAATCGAAACCGAGCTTTCTGTTATTTAAAACTAAATATGCTCAACAAATGGTGAAATTGTGAAAAATTTCACCATTTATTTATGGGTATATTTTGGTTAACTTTTGCACTTTCGTTGTTAAAACTTCTATATTTTCTCTTTTGTTTTTATTTTTACACAATAAATATGTTGATTATTACATATGAAAATAAGTATAATTTATGTTGAGTAAAATTGCGTTTTACCATATTTACTCTACTACTAGTTATTTTATTGTAGTATTTATTATTTTCTGTACACATAATTTAAATGGAGAGGTGAAATTCATGGTGTACTCGTTTCGTGGCGGTATTCACCCAGGTCCGCATTCTGACCCAGGTTATAAATCCGCAACAAACACTAAAGCCATAGAAATACTGCCGACACCTGATGTGGTGATTCTGCCTGTTTCTATGCACATCGGTGCTCCTGCAAAGCCTATAGTTAAAACCGGCGATATAGTTGACCTAGGTCAGCCTATTGCTGAAGCTGGCGGTTTTGTTTCTGCACCAGTTCATGCAACTGTTTCTGGTAAGGTAATTGCAGTTGAACCAAGACTGCACCCAAACGGAAGCAAAATCATGAGTATAGTCATTGAAAATGACAAAGAAGACCGTTTACATGAGTCTGTCCACCCTTATGACTTTGCTGGCATGACCAATGAGGAACGAATTGAAACTATTCGTTCTGCTGGTATGGTGGGTCATGGTGGTGCTACATTCCCAACTCATGTAAAAATCCAGTCAGGTATTGGCAAGTGCGACACTATTATAGTAAACGCTGCTGAATGTGAACCATATATCACATCTGACCACAGATTGCTTTTAGAACGTCCAGAAGAAGTTATCGGCGGACTTAAAATGCTTGCTGATATCATGGAAGTTCCTAATGCTATCATTGCTATTGAGGAAAATAAGAGCGATACATTTGCTAAAATAAATGAGCTTATCGCTGATGACAGCCGTTTAAAGCTGTATCCTTTAAAGTGTAAATACCCACAGGGTGCAGAAAAACAGCTTATTAACGCTTGTACTGGTAGAGAAGTTCCAAGCGGTAAACTTCCAGCTGATGCAGGTTGTGCAGTATTCAATGTAGATACTACTGGTGCGATTTATCGTAGATTTACAACTGGTATGCCTGTTGTACGCCGTATTGTTACCGTTTCTGGTTCTGCTATCGTTGAACCTAAAAACCTTGAAGTTAGAATCGGTACTCAAGTTGAACGTCTTATTGATGCTTGTGGCGGCTTTAAAGAAGCTCCAAACAAGCTGATTATGGGCGGCCCTATGATGGGTGTTTCACAGTTCTCTCTTGAAATCCCTGTATTTAAGGGAACAAATGCATTCTTAGCTTTCTGCGGTGATGAGGATAAGCGTGAGGAAAATCCAAGCTGTATCCGCTGCGGTAAGTGTATAAATGCTTGTCCAATGCATCTTATGCCTATGATGATGAATGCATATGGCAATGCTGGCGATTATAACACTTGTGTTTCTCTAGGTGCTATGGACTGTATCGAGTGTGGTTCATGTTCATATGTGTGCCCTGCTAGAATTCAGCTTGTACAGCGTTTCCGCCTGACAAAAGCTCAAGTTATGGCAGAGCGTGCAGCAGCTAAGGCAAAGGCTGACGCTGAAGCAGCCAAGGCTGAAGCAGAAAAAAATTCGGAAGAAAGCAAATAATGGGGGTAAAAACGAATGTATGATTTAAGTAAAGTAGTTGTCACCTCCTCGCCACATATAAAAGCTGAGGACAACACAAAAAGCTTAATGCTTGATGTTGTTTTAGCTCTTATTCCTGCACTTGCCGTTGCTATTTTTACTTTCGGTTTCCGTGCACTGACTATAACAGTGGCAACTATTATTTCCTGTGTTGTTTTTGAGTGGCTCTACTGTAAAGTAAACCATAAAAAATCTACTGTGGGCGATTTATCTGCGGTAGTTACTGGTATTTTAATTGCATTTAATGTACCTGTTGCAGCTCCTATCTGGATGCCTGTTATTGGTGGTGCATTTGCAATTATTGTTGTAAAAATGCTGTTTGGTGGCATTGGTAAAAACTTTATGAACCCAGCTTTAGGTGCTCGTGCATTTATGATGGCTTCTTGGCCTGCACTTATGACCACTTGGGTTCAGCCACATCAGAAACTGCCTTTATTCGGCAACGTTGAAGTTACAGATGCTATTTCAACTGCTACACCACTTGCATCTCTAAAGGCAAAAACTCTGCCAACTGAAAGCCTAATGGATTTATTCTTTGGTCAGCATGGTGGTGTTATTGGTGAAACCTGTGCACTTGCTCTTTTAGTTGGCGGTATTTATCTGTTAATCCGCAAGGTTATCACTATAAATATTCCAGCTGCTTATATTTTAACTGTTGCTGTTTTAACATTCCTGTTCCCAATGGGTGATGTTGACAGACTTCAATGGATGTTTAGCCAAGTTCTTTCTGGTGGCTTAATGCTTGGTGCATTCTTTATGGCTACTGACTATGTTACAAGCCCTGTTACTCCAAAGGGACAGATTATATTTGGTATAGGCTGTGGCGTACTTACTGTATTTATCCGTTATTTTGGTGGTTTGCCAGAAGGCGTTTCCTACTCCATTCTGATTATGAATGCTCTTGTATGGATGATTGACCAGAAGTGTCTGCCAAGAAAGTTCGGTTATTCTGACGCTAAGGAGGGCAAGTAATCATGACAGAATCTAAAAAAGAATCCATGGGCATGCTTGCTCTGGTACTGTTTTTAATCACATTCATAACTGCACTGCTGCTTGGTTTTGTAAATCAGGTTACAGCTCCACAGATTGAAAAGAATAAAGAGGCAACTCGTGCAAGTGCTATGGAACAGTTAATTCCTGGTGCTGAATTTGAGCTTGCAGAGGTATCCGAAGTTCCAGCCCCAGATAAAAACACACCAGCAATACAGAATATTTATAAGGCTGTTGTTGATGGTGAAACTGTTGGCTATTGTATGGAGGTTTTACCTTCTGGTTTTGGTGGCACACTAACTGTTGTTGTTGGTGTAAATCTTGACGGCACAATCGCTGGTGCACAGGTTACAAGCCACGCAGAAACCCCAGGACTTGGTGCTAAGGCACAAGCTGACCCTACTTGGATTGAGCAGTTTGCGGGCAAGCCTGCTGATGGCTCTCTGGCTGTTACTAAAGATAGCGGCGATATAGTATCTATCACAGGTGCTACTATTACTTCTCGTGCAGTAACACTTGCTGTAAACACCGCTGCAAATTATGTTTTAAGTCTTGAAGGCTAAGGAGGACAATTATGAAATTCAAAGATAGATTAAATTCAGCTGTCCTTCTGGACAATCCTGTATTTATGCAGACTATCGGTCTGTGTCCAGCATTAGCTACCACAACTTCCCTATCTAATGCTATCGGTATGGGTTTAGCGGCTACTGTTGTACTTATTTGTTCAAACATTGTTATTTCTCTGCTACGTAAGTTTATCCCTGAAAAGGTTCGTATTGCAGCATTTATAACAATTATTGCAGGTTTCGTTACCATTATTGATTTAAGCCTTCAGGCATTTATCCCTTCACTGGCTGCATCTCTTGGTCTGTTCCTGCCTCTTATTGTTGTTAACTGTATCATTTTAGGTCGTGCAGAAGCTTATGCATCTAAAAATAAGGTTCTACCTTCCGCTCTTGACGGCATTTGCATGGGTATCGGTTTTACCTTTGCTCTTGTGCTTATGGGATTTTTCAGAGAGCTGCTTGGTGCAGGCACAATTCTTTCTGGTTATGTAGGTGCAGATAAGCTTGGTATTAAACTGCCATTTCTTTATGAAAACCCAATTTCAATGATGATTCTGCCAGCGGGCGGTTTCCTTATGATGGGATTTCTACTTGCTGCAATCCAGTACTTTATGAATAAGAAGGGGGATAAGTAAATGAATTACTTTGCTGCTGTGCAGGCAGGTTTGCCTGATGGCATGGCACTGACTGATATAATCTTCCTTGCTATTTCAGCTGTGCTTGTAAATAACTATATCCTTGTACAGTTTTTAGGCTGTTGTTCATTCTTCGGCGTATCCAAAAAGACCGATACCGCAGTCGGCATGGGTATGGCTGTTATTTTCGTTATGGCTCTTGCATCTATTGTTTCTTGGGCTGTAAACTATTTTGTGCTTGTTCCACTAGAGCTTGAATATATGCGTACAATCGCATTTATTTTGGTTATTGCTACACTTGTACAGTTTGTAGAAATGTTTATGAAAAAGGCAATGCCATCTCTTTATCAAGCACTTGGTATCTTCCTGCCACTGATTACCACTAACTGTGCTGTACTTGGTGCAGCTATCACCAACATCGACAATCAGTATTCACTGCTTGGCTCTATTGTTTACGGTGTATTTGCAGGTGTTGGTTATTTAGTTGCAATCGTTATTTTTGCATCTATCCGTGAGCGTCTGGAAGTTACCGCAAAATGTCCTAAGTGCTTTGAAGGTTTCCCAATCGCACTGGTGTCTGCATCTCTGCTTGCAATGGCATTTATGGGCTTCTCTGGTCTGAAAATCTGGTAAGCAAAAGGAGAGCGTGAGAAATGGATTTTACAAATATTATCTTTGCAGTAGCATCTCTTAGTATAATGGGTTTGCTATTTGCAATACTTCTGGGCGTGGCAGCAAAAGTTTTTGCTGTTGAAGTTGACGAACGAGTGCCACTTGTTCGTGAATGTCTGCCTGGTGCAAACTGTGGTGGCTGTGGCTACCCAGGTTGTGACGGTCTAGCATCTGCAATCGTTGAAGGCAAAGCTCCTGTAAACGGTTGTCCTGTTGGCGGTGCTGCTTGTGCAGAGAAAATTGCTGCTGTTATGGGTGCTGAGGTTACTGCTGAAGAGCCTAAGGTAGCTCATGTACATTGTTCTGGTGGCTGTAAGGCTATTGATAAGGCTAAGTATGAAGGTCTTCAGGACTGTAATGCGGCTATGCGTGTAGCTGGTGGCCCTAAGGAATGTGCTTTCGGCTGTATGGGCTTAGGCTCTTGTGTTTCCGCTTGTGCATTTGATGCTATCCACATTGTTGATGGCAAGGCTCTAGTTGACACTGAAAAGTGTGTTGCTTGTGGCAAATGTGTAAGTGCTTGTCCTAAGAAACTCATAGACTTACTTCCAAAGTCTAAAAAGGTTCATGTTAACTGTACAAACCAAGACAAGGGTGCTGTTGCAATGAAGATTTGTGAAGTATCTTGTATTGGCTGTAAGAAGTGTGAAAAGACTTGTAAGTTTGATGCAATCCATGTTGAAAATGGCGTTGCTAAAATTGATTATGACAAGTGTAAAAACTGTAAGATGTGTGCTAAGGTCTGCCCAAGAAGCTGTATTGAGCCAATTCCTACCCCTGAAGAAAAGGAAAAGTTTGAGGCTATGATGAAAGCTCAAGCTGAAAAGGCTAAACAGGCTGCTGAGGCTGCTAAAGCAGAGCAAAACACAGCTGAATAAAACATTAAAAATCCGTCTTTTTATAAAAAGACGGATTTTTTGTATATTCCATAAATTCCCGTCAATACTAACAGTAACGCTTTAAAACAAAAACGCATACACTTTAAGTGTATGACTAATCTATTTTGAAAGGTGGTTTTTTTGTGCAAAGTTTTTCAAGTACGGGAATTTGGACTCTTGAAAAAACCGATATAATTTACCCGCTAGTAAGATTTGTTATGCAGCCAAACGATGAACTTTTAGAACCTTCTCCTGCACAGCTTTTATTTGATGTTACAAATAAATTATTGTCTGGCAAATGTGTAGGTGTTATGGCAGATGGTGCATCTCCACAAACCTTGTCTACTCTTTCTGAAATCTGGCACGATGGCAGACTTTTAAGACGCAGTGACGGTTGTTCTTTTGTGTGTATTGAGCCTTGTTTTGAAACCCCAACTCCTGCCCTTAAAAATGCTTATTTATCAAATATAGCATGTTTTCATTTTGCACTTTTCTCGAATACCACTCCAGAAGAAACCATGTTTAATAGAATGTTAAATACACACACTGATGCACCGCTGAGAATTGATATACCAGAATCATCAGATAAAATGACCATTGTTGTTCATACCAATCAGCTCAAAGAGAGTGATTTTTTAAACAAATTATCCGAAGCTGTTTCAGCAAGTGGCAGAAACCTAGAATACACTGCATAAAAAAATAAACCCGCAAATTGCGGGTTTATTTTTGTTTATTTACAAGCAGTATACCAAGGCATACAAATATAAGTGCTATTAAGTTTTTAATTGTAAATACATTTTCATTTAAAATAACTGCACTTAAAATAGAGCCAAACACTGGCACTAAAAACATATAGACGGTGACTTTTGCAACTGGGTGATATTTAAGCATAACAGTCCAAAGAGAGAATGCAACAGCCGATAAAATAGCTAGATATAAAAGCAAAATAAAGCCTTTAGGGGTAATATTTATCTCTCCTTTACCTAAAAGACCGACGACAGATAAAAATACACCGCCTATAAAAAGCTGCCAACCGGTAAGAAGCATAGCATCTTTACCTTTTGCCACTTTTCGGCTTACTACTGCACCTATTCCCTGTCCAACTGCACTCATAAGCATAAAACCTTCACCTGTTATTTTGACTTTCTCATAACCGAAACCACTACCAGAAAGCACCGCTATCACACCTAAAAATCCAATTATACAGCCTATTGTCTTTTTAAAAGTGAGTTTATCTGTTACAAATACAAAATGTGCAATTATAACCGAAAAAAAAGTTGATGTTGCACTTAAAACCGAACCTCTAACACCTGATGTATTTCCCACACCCAAATAATAAAACACATATTGCAGCACTGTTTGTACTGCACATATCATTAAAATTGCACTCCATGCACTTTTTTCTGGTTTTATAGGTTTATTTTGCACCTTCATAAGTAAAAGAACCAAAATTCCCGCTAGTGCAAAGCGATAACCCGCAAATGTAAATTTTGCAAAAGTATCTGTTATACTTAAAAGCTCATAACCTGTTTTTACAACAGGTATGGCACTTCCCCATAAAATAGTGCAAATAAGTGCTGGGATTAATGTATTTTTCTGTATAAACGATTTATTCATTAAATTTTATGCAGTCCTTTTTCAAAAAACTCTGCATGTGCTCTTTTTCCACCTGCTAAAATTGAACATTTGCCATCTAGTTTCATAGGTGAACCGTCAATCTGAGTCATAACGCCGCCTGCTTCTTCAATTATACATTTAGCAGCTGCAAAATCCCATGGACACACAACCCACTCGGTCATTAAATCAGCTCTGCCACAGCCAACCGCACATAAATCCAGTGCCGCTGAACCTGAACGGCGTAAATCAAGTGCATTATCAAATAAAGCTCTCGCAAGAGCAAAAGTTCTGTCTGTATATTCAGCATAATAAGGAGCAGTGCCTACACAAACCATACTGTTTTCAAGAGAACAATCAGAAACATATACACGTTTGCCGTTTACATATGCACCTTTACCCTTTTCTGCATGATACATTGTGTCTGTATAAGGGTCATAAACCACACCGCAAATTATTTCTCCATCTTTTGCAACACCAATGCTAACCGCACTTACTCTATAACCCTTAATAAAATTTGTTGTGCCGTCGATTGGGTCAACTATAAATGCAATACCGCTGTTTACATCGTCTTGCTGACCATCTTCTTCACCATAAAAATGAGCCTCTGGATAAAGTTCTAACAACTCTTTTTGCAGTGTTTTTTGAACTAAAACATCATATTTTGTTACAAAGTTCTTTTGACCCTCTTTTTCGGTTATGTTTCGCTCAATATCCTCAGCAGAAAGCATAATTTCGCCGCATTGTCTTGCGATTTTCTGAAGATTTTCCATCATTTCCATTTTTATTTCTCCTTTTTATCAAAATTAAAACCGCCGCATTAAAGCGACGGTTAAATTTAACGAAATTGATTTATTTCCGACATATACTCATAACCCACAGTCGCTAAACGATGTTCAATTGCACTTCTAGCAAGATTTTCACCGTCACATAGTGCGTCAAGTGAGTTATATCTGTCACGAAGCATGGTGTTTACCACGCTTAAAAGCATTATTGGGTCATTTGGTAGTGCCATCGGTTTCTCCTTTCTTTTGTTTTTTAGACTTAATAAAATCTAATATTTTTACATGCTCTATTTTGTCAAGTCTTTTTATGTATAAGAATTTTCTAGCCAAGTAAAGAACTGCAATAGAAATTACAGCAAATAAATTTTCTAGTGGTGATGTATGTTCGGTTATCATTTGACGAGCTATTGCAAGCAGCATAATATCAATTACTGAATCTATAGTATGTGTGCAAAGCATTTTTACAAATTCCACACCAATAACTATAGTAGATGCTATTGATAAATATTGAGAAAAAATAGTTGGGTCTGTAAAAAGACTCGATGGATTTATAATATAAACAAGTCCACCAAGAGCTGCAAACAAAGCTGCAAGCATTAAAAAACCAACCAAAATTTCCAATAGATATGATAATCTGTGCATTATCTCTTTAATTTTTAACTCCATCTGTTCCCTTCCTATTATGTAAATTTTCTTTACGATTAATTATATCATAAACGGGATAATATGAATATAGGTTAAAATATCAAAGTTTAATTCCGGTTCTGCCATAAAAAAATATATACTGCTGAATTACCCCAGCATAACCTTCATATTTTTCAACAGGAAAACTTCCATTATAATATTTATCACAAATTTTTTTAATCCAAGTATCAATAGGGAAAGATGCCAAATCATGAAATCCAAATAACTTAATACAATTTGCTACTTTTTTGCCCACACCTGTTATCTTACAAAGTGCCTTTTCAGCTTCATCTATTGGCATATTTTTGAGTGAATACACATCAAAGTCGCTATGTGCAATCTCATATAAATATCTGTCACGATAGCCAAGACCACACGCTCTTAGCTGTTCAATGCTCGCCTTTGCAAGCTCAACTTTAGTCGGGAATGTAAAATATTTATTTCCTCTGTTATCTGTCTTTTCTCTTCCGAATTTCTCACAAATAGCCTCTACTGACTTTTGTATCCTTGGAATGTTATTGTTTTGTGAAATCATAAAGGTTATTAGCATTTCCCAAAGCTCTTGTTTTAAAATTCTCATTCCACTACCATATTCAACAGATGCCTTTAAAAACTCATCATTTTCATCAACTGAATCGCATATCTTTTGATAGTCTGTATCGAAATCAAAATAATCTCGCCAAAACTCTTCAAATTCCTGCTCACTGCATTCTAAAACAAGATTATCTCCCTGCATATAAGCATAGGTACATCTATCTGTTGCTATAATTTTATATGTATTATCATCTTCTTTTGTCATTCTAAAACATTGACCTGAGTCGGCAATTTGCCCTAAATCACATGGAATTAGCTTTTTTTCTACCACTTTTAATATCCTCCTTTAGACATATCAAAAATATTATAATATACTTATCCTAAAAAGTGAAAATTTTTTTATTAAAAATATATTGAAATTTATTACAAAAAAGGTTATACTATTACTCAGTTAGAAATGTTAAACATTTAACAATATTTTTGCTTTTATCATCGGGATGGATTAAATCCCACCTCGTGTTCTCTCTTTTTGGCGAAAGCCACAGCTTTTTAGCTGTGGCTTTCGCATTTTATTTTAGTATTATTTTCGTATAATTTTGGTTAAATTTTCGCATAGAAAATTGTCAATAAAAATTGTATTTTTTTTATCTGCTTGATATAATAATTATATACTACATTTATACCCGAAAATCTTTTGTTTTTTTCGCTGTATGTTCAAAATCAAATTTAAAACGCAGCGTTTGGTTTTCGATATCTAACCTGTTTGCTGCCACACTTTTTATGGCGGCTTTTGTTATGTTTGTAAAAAAAGGAGAATGCGAATGTTCACAATAGATAACTATGTAAAAGCTGAAACTCTTGAACAGGCTTATTCGCTAAATCAAAAGAAAACCTCCACTATTTTAGGTGGTTGTGGTTGGCTTAAAATGGGCAATCGTTCTATTAAAACAGCTATTGACCTTTCTGGTCTTGGTCTTGATAAAATCGAAGAAACTGACACCGAATTTATCCTTGGCTGTATGGTGTCGTTGCGTCAAATAGAAACAAATGAGACTATAAACAGCTATTTTGGCAGTGCTATCAAAGAGAGCTTACGCCATATTGTCGGCGTTCAATTTAGAAACTGCGTAACTATTGGCGGTTCTATTTGGGGCAGATTCGGTTTTTCAGACCCGCTGACACTTATGCTCGCTTTAGGTGCTGAAGTTAAACTTTATCATACAGGCAAAGTTAAACTATCTGATTTTGTAAATATGCCTCATGACCGAGATATTTTAACACATGTTATTCTGCCAAAAAATAATCAGAAAACTCATTATATAACCCATCGTGCAACAGCTACCGATTTTCCTGTTATCGCTTGCTGTGTAAGCAAATTACCTGAAGATTTCAAAGATAACGGCTTTAGAATTACTATTGGTGCAAGACCACAAAGAGCTAGTCTTGTTTTAGACACCAATGGCATATTAAACGATGGCATTACAGAAGAAAGTGCAAATAAATTTGCAGATTATGTTGCGGATAACCTTAACTTTTCAAGCAATATGCGTGGCAGTGCAGATTTTAGACGTCACCTTACTAGAGTGCTTGTTCGTCGTGCATTGCTAGCTTTAAATCAGGAGGTTTAATTTATTTATGGCAAAGATTTTAATTTCTTTTACTCTAAATGGCAAAAAAATTGAAGATGCTGTAAGTCCTGACCAGCCTCTTTTAGAATATGTGCGTGAAAAAGGTTGTAAGTCTGTAAAGCGTGGCTGTGAAACCTCTAACTGTGGTCTTTGCACAGTGCTTATGGACGAAAAACCTATACTTTCTTGTACTATGCTTGCAGTTCGTGCAGATGGTCACGATATTATAACACTTGAAGGTAAACAACAAGAGGCTGAGGAAATCGGTTTGTTTTTAGCCAAGGAAGGAGCAGAACAATGCGGTTTCTGTTCCCCTGGACTTATTATGAATATTATCGCAATGAAAAATGAGCTTACAAACCCATCAGAAGATGAAATTAGAGAATATTTATCTGGTAATCTTTGCAGATGCACAGGTTATGTAGGTCAGCTTAGAGCTATTAAAGCATATCTTGCGAGCAAGGAGGATTGTCAATGAATAAATATGTAGGTACAGGTGTTATAAAATCTGATGCTAAGGCATTAACCACTGGTAAACCTGTTTATACTGATGATTTAGCCCCAGCTGATTGCCTTATCGTTAAAGTTTTACGTTCTCCTCACGCTCATGCACTTATCACCAATATTAACACCAATATTGCAATGAAAGTTCCAGGTATTGTGTGTGTACTAACCCATGAAGATGTGCCACAGTGCCGTTTTACCATGGCAGGTCAAACCTATCCAGAGCCATCTCCATATGATAGACTTATTTTAGACCGTAGAGTTCGTTTTGTAGGCGATGCCGTGGCTATTGTTGCCGGCGAAACCGAACAAGCAGTCGATAAGGCTTTAAAACTTATCAAGGTTGAATATAAAGTGCTTGAGCCTGTTTTAGACATGCGTAAGGCTAAGGACAATAAAATTCTCGTTCACCCAGAGGAAAGCTGGAAATCCCTCTGCCCTGTTGGTGCAGACAATATGCGAAATCTCTGTGCATCTGGCAGTGATAGCCATGGTGATGTTGAAGGCACATTTGCAAAGTGTGATGTTGTAATCGAACGCACTTACCGCACAAAGCAAAATCAGCAAGCTATGATGGAAACATTCAGAACTTACACTCAGCTTGATACCTATGGCAGATTAAATGTTATTTCTTCCACACAAGTTCCTTTCCATGTTCGCCGTATTCTATCACATGCTCTTGATATTCCAAAAACCCAAATCCGTGTAATAAAGCCTCGTCTTGGCGGTGGTTTTGGTGCAAAACAGACAGTTGTCACCGAAGTTTACCCTGCTATTGTAACACTAAAAACTGGCAGACCTGCAAAAATTGTTTACTCACGTTATGAGTCTATGATTGCATCTTCTCCACGTCACAGCATGGAGCTTACTGTGCGTATGGGTGCTACAAAGGACGGTATAATCAAGGTTATTGACCTATATACACTGTCTAACACAGGTGCTTTTGGTGAACATGGCCCAACTACTGTTGGTCTATCCGCTCATAAGCCTATTCCTATGTATGGCAAACAAGAGGCTTTTAAATTCACTTGGGACGTTGTATATACAAACACCCTTTCTGCGGGTGCTTACCGTGGTTATGGTGCAACACAAGGTATTTTTGCTGTAGAATCCACTGTAAATGAACTTGCGGAAATTTTAAATATCGACCCTGTTAAAATGCGTGAAATAAATCTTGTGCGTGAAGGTCAGGTTATGCCTGCATACTATGGCGAAACCGCTACTTCATGTGCTTTAGACCGCTGTGTTGAGCGTGTTAAAAATATGATTGACTGGGACAAAAAGGCTAAGCCTATCACTCTGCCAAACGGTAAAATCCGTGCGGTTGGCATTGCAATGGCTATGCAAGGTTCTGGTATTTCCAATGTTGACGTTGGTTCTGTAACCATTCGTATGGGTGATGATGGCGATTATAATATGCTTATCGGCTGTACTGATATGGGTACTGGTTGTGATACCATTCTCGCTCAGATGGCAGCAGATTGTCTTGACTGTGATATGGAAAATATTGCGGTTTATGCATCAGACACAGACGTTTCACCTTATGACTCTGGTTCTTATGCATCAGCTACAACCTATGTAACAGGTATGGCTTGTGTTAAGGCTTGCGTGGAGCTCAGAGATAAAATCTTGTTAACAGGTGCGGAAATGCTGAATGTTAATGTAGATGATGTTGACTTTGACGGTCAAAAGGTTTATGTTGTTGCAGACCCTGAAAAGTTTGTAACCAGAAAACAAGTTGGTTATAAAGGTCAGTGCTTTAGCAATAGAGAGCTTGCTGCAACTGTCAGCCATTCTTCTCCTACTTCACCACCTCCATTTATGGCGGGTGCGGCTGAAATCGAGCTTGACCCCGAGACTGGTAAGGTAGAGCTGATTGACTACTGTGCAGCGGTTGACTGTGGTACACCAATCAACCCTAATCTTGCAAGAGTACAGACCGAAGGCGGACTTGTTCAAGGCATTGGCATGGCACTCTATGAAGATGTTATCTATGATGATAGAGGCGTAAACTATTCTAACTCATTTATGCAGTATAAAATTCCATCTCGTCTTGATATAAACAAGGTTAGAGTTGAATTTGAAAGCAGTTATGAGCCATCTGGCCCATTTGGTGCAAAATCTATCGGTGAAGTTGTTATTAACACTCCATCACCTGCTATTGCATCTGCTGTTGCTACCGCTTGCGGTGTTAGAATTAGAGAGCTTCCTATAACCGCTGAAAAAATTGTTATTGGTTTAAAGAATAAATAAAAAAATTAAACGAGCTGATATAAAAATCAGCTCGTTTTTTTATGGCTATGTTTTAAACTAATTTTGATTTTATAACTTATTTTAGTAGCTGAAAAGTATGGAGCATACACCCCTACTTTTGGTTAGCCACGATTTTAAGATTGTTCGTCAAGTTATATTAAACATAGCTATCAAAGATGCACATAAATTGGCACATCCATGAAGCAACCAACTTGGTACTATTGAACCTTCAGATAAATTTTCATTAATATATCCCATCACATATCCTGCTGTTCCAGTTATAAAAATGATAATTACACTTCCAAATAGGCCTGCTATAGAAACAAACATTACTCCATGTAAAAGTCCAAATAGAATACCTTGAATTAAATTACCAATATTTAATCCAAATCTATTTACTAACCTTTTGCCTATAAAACCTCTAAAAAATATTTCCTCTGACAATCCTGTTTGTATAAATGAATATATAGCCGCTGGTAATAATACACTGAATCCTTTTCCTGCAAATTGAGCCGTTGCCATTTCTGATTGAGGTGCAAAATTAGGAACAATAAATATTGTTGGAATTGCTAGTAAAATTACTGTTGCAATAAATAATATTATAATTCTCTTTCTACTATCTGTTTTAACTTTCTTTAGACCTATCCATCCAAAAAAAGAACACTTTTTTCTGCAAGTAATAGCCCACCAAATTAGTGGAATCAATGAAAAAACTACCACCTGTAAAATTGCATTAATCATAAAGATAACTGTATTCAATTAATCCTCCATTTGTTATCAATTGATTTAATAAATTGATAATTTCATTTAGCATTATATTAAAATTGTGTATTTATCTTTATTTTATCATTTTTTAAATTCATTTACAACTATTTAAATGTTTTTTAGACGCATCAATATTGTTGCAACTTGTGCTCTACTTGCATAATCGTTTGGATTTATAGTATTATTATCCGTACCTGTAATAATACCATTCTGAGTTGCCCAAACTAATGCATTTTTTGCCCAATCACTAACGTTTTGTGAATCTGTGAATTTATCTAAATCACCTGTTACTTGTGGGCTGCCAGCATATCTATAAAGCATGGTTGCAAGCTGTTCACGGCTTACAGATGCGTTTAAGTTTGTGCCGTCGGAAATACCGTTTTCCTTAGCCCAGTTAACGCCTGCTTCATACCAGTTTGCACCTGTCGAAGTATCTACGCCATCTAATCTAGCTAAAATTGTAGCAATCATTGCACGTGATGTTGTTTCATTTGGAGCAAACTTATTATCGTTTACACCGTTTATAATATTATTTGTATTTACATATTTTACAGCTTCGTAAAACCAGCTATTTTCTGTAACATCAGTAAATGGGTTTTTCCAATCATCGCCTTCTACATCTACCCAAATTGGATTAGCATAGAATGAAAGATGTGTATAGTTATAATCGTTTAGATAGTCAAAACGTGCTGGAAGTTCTTCAGTTACTTCTCTTTCATGTGTAACTGGGTCACCATTTTCATCAACATCAGCAAAAGATAGACCACGAATACGGAAATACATATCAGCATCTGCTTCGGTTGTATAAGTTAATGTATAATAACCATCTGAACCAAGAGCAGAATCTATCTCCTCTTTAGTAAATGTTTTAATGATTTTTGCATCTGTGTTATCTGTGCTATTATATTGTGACTCATCAACCTTACCTGTTATATGACCCATAATTAAATCTATATGGTCAATATCTGGAGTATTATCAGCACCTAAACCAGTGTATGTACCGAATAATGTCTTATAATTATTGTACTCTGGGATTTTAAAGCGAATCTTAACTGTTACCTTTTCATTTTTATCTGCTTCTAGTTCTTCACCCATAGTTGCATTATCATCAGAATTGTAAACCGTAAAATCAAGGTCGGATATTAGCTCACCGTTTACAGCATAGCTATTACCTGAACGCATACCTTCTACAACGTCTGCAAAAGTATATACTCCGTCATCGCCTTTTTCTACCCAAGTATTATTTCTTGAAAATTCACTTGCCCAGTAACCGCTTGCAGAATTTTCGTCGGTTCTGAATTTAAAATGAAAATCAGAGTTTGTAAAATTGAAAAATCTACGACCTTCAGATAGTAATGCGTCCCAAACACCGCCTGTAACAGAAATCATTTCATCTGCACCGCCACGCACGTCTTCTTCACGCAGTTCACATGCGGTTGACATTTGGTTTCCTGGCATACCTTCAAAACCAAAAACAACATCTGGAGCAATATCATTCATTTTTCTTAAATGCTCTATTGTAACTTCGCCGATGTCAACAACGTCATCACCGTTATCATGTCTTGTAGGGTGATTTGGCAAAATAAAACTATCTGGATAATTTTCCTTAACCCATCTTACACCTGCATAAGTATCATTTACATCATTTTTATCATTCTGACGAGCTCCATATTTCTCAAGCTCATTATCCGTAAACATATCATCAGATGAATCATAACTGTAAAGCCATTCAAATTCATGAATTCCATCTATCGGCACTTGATTGCTTTCACTGTCGATTAAAGCCACGCTTGCATGGTCAAGAGCCATCATATCCCATTCAAAACCCGAATAAATGATTTTATCTTTATATTTCCCCTGTGCTTGTAGTTCTTTGATTTTATTTTGTTGGTCTTCAATTGCTTGCCATCTTGCTGTTAACTTCTCATTAAACTCAGGGTCTCTTGGCGAGTTTCTGAGGTGGTCGGCAATCATTAAATAATCAAAAGCCTGTCCATAATTAATATTGTCAACTCTTGCACCTTTCATCTGTAAAAGATTGTCCATATCTTCACGAAAAGCAACATTTAAATGATTTTCAACCGTCATATAATCAACAGCGGCATCACTCGACTGACCAACATGATTATGGTATTCTCCAGTCATCCATTTACCATCTTGTTCGGCAGCCGAAGCTGACGGTATTCCGCTTGAGAGTATTGACCCCATCAACGCAAAAGCAAAACATTTTTTTACATAAGTATTCATTGTTTTATCTCCCTATAATTTTTTACTATAAAATTATATCTATGATTATAAAATTCAACTATCATATTTATGTAAAATCAATGTCAAAATCAATTTCATTATTTAGTGGAGAACTATCCCCATCATTAATAAATACATATTCCAAATATCATTTACCTGTTATGTTTGCTTTGCAAAAAAAATGTCTGCTAAAAAAGCAGACATTTTAAAATATTTTATTAAAAGTGCATTGGGGTTAACTTGCAATAGTCCTCAAGAGTACCACCGTTACGGAAACAATCAATAATTTGCTTACCTAGTGGGTCAAGGTCATCTGTATAGAACTTATCTAGCTCCTTAGCAAAGAAGTCGGTTAGAATCTTTGCACCTGCATCATAACCGTCCTCACCCATACGGTCTTGAAGCTCGGTTCTCAGATACTTAGAGCGGATAGACTGACCTTCAATGGTCATCTCGGTCATAGCATAACCAAGCAGTGGGCAACGTGCTGGAGTTAGTTTTTCGGTCTTTACATGACCGTTATGACGGCTGAGCCATTCACGACTTAACCATTCAGCAGCAAAGCCTACTTTGTATACACCGATATGCTGGTTAGGGATAAGCACATAACGGGTGTTAGGATTATCAATAATTTGTTTTAGAAGCAAATTAGCTTGCTTTACACGCATACCAGTAGCAAATGGCCAGTAAGAACCTACACCCTCACTCTTTAGGTCACCGCCACCTACAATAGATGGGTTTTTAAATCCACGAGGAGCAACTAAACGCCACATCCAAGCAAGTGCTGGTGGAATGAAGTGAAGCATACCCATAATACCATAGTTAGGGTTTTCACGAGTTGAAGGTGGCATACGAGTACCAAAAGAACGGATATCAACCTCAACAGGCTCGGTTACGATATGTGGAACTTTCGCACGAGGTACAATAGCACGAGGGTTAGGGCATGGCTTGCCATTAGAATCCAGAGTATGTTCCCAGATAAGGCTAGTCGCACCAACTACACCCTGAATGTTAAAGAAGCAAAGTGGTTCATCTGGCTCTGTGCAGATGCGTTCATATACTGGGTCACAGCCATAGTGTGTAACGCCGTCCATACGCAAGAACCAACCGTCCTCACCATCAACAAGAGCGAGCTTACCGCTACCTGTTTGTAGTTTTGGATAGCAAGTAGCCATATCATCACATACTGGCTCAATCATAGCAGTTCTGCCAAGGTTTAGCAGAGTCTTTTCACCTGTAACAGTGTTTTCAGAAAGCAGTACACGACCATCTTCTGTACGAGCTACGTCTTGCAGCATTTCGCTCTTACCGCCGCCAGATGCACCCTCATGCATGATAACAAGCTCGTTATCATACTGAGTTGTTAAACGTGCAGCAGATGCGTGAGCAGTTACCCAGTCTTCCTGCTCGCCTATATCGAGAAGAACAGAATATACGCCCTTTTTAGCAGATGGTCCTGGATAAAGGTTATAAGAAAATACTTCATGGCAATTATCAAGACGGTTATGAACAACAACCTGCTTGCCATTAAAGTGAGTATGTCTAAATGGTGGTGCAACATAAACGATTGCACGAGGCTCATAGCCTTCTGTTTCCTCAGCGGAAACAAAGCCCTGAAGATGAGCTAGTGCAAAAGCAAAGAATGCAGCATTTCTTGGGCAGATAAGCATAGAACCATAGCCATAAACATTACCGCCGGAATTAAATGGCATGAAAATGAGCTCTTGACCTTTTAACCAATCTAGTGTCTGCTTTTTCATATCAGCAAATGGGAAACCATAAACATCAGAAAAACGTGGCTTATCTGTAGGCTTATCATCACCGATACGCATACAGTCAGGGTCACGACGACGCATATAGTCCTCAACATAATTGACAACTACACCATTTTTTGCACGAACAACGGTTGCCTCAACAACCTCACCCTTTTCAGGAACGTCGTATACAACATCATATTTACCAGAGCGACCTGTACCAAATACCATCTCGTACAGTTCTTGCTTTGTTGTTGGTATAAAAATACCCTTACAGTTTTCGATTACGTCCACAATTTCAGGTGAAAAGGTGAACTTTTTAAGCAAACGGTTCATGTAAAATCAATTCCTCCTTACGGCTATAAGAAAGGGTGCTCTGCACCCAATATGTCGCCAAATATAACTTAAATCTAAACTTTAGATTATAGTTCAATTTCTTTCTAATTATACTATACTACGTTTTATCCACTTCGTCAATGCATTAACAAAAATTTTTTGCAAGATTTAATTTGCAATCTTGCAACTTTAACACCTTTTCCCTTTTAAGTACTTTAAACTTGCAGTTTTATTTTTTATCCCTTGCGTTACATACGCCTGTCTATCCAGCAAATACACAGACTTATGTATGTTCTTCACGTTAAACATGCAAATAATACTATTTTTTGATTGTTTTTTATTATTTTCTTTTTTTATTACACAATTGTTTGTTGACACTGCACCATTAGGGTCTTATACTGTATTATACAGTATAGTACAGTTGTTATTTAAACTCTGTGCACTCATACGGATTTTTATAATATCCGTTTTTGGAGGTATATAAATAATCATGCTTCATTATATTCCGTTTTTAGAAAAATTACTTTGGATTTTAAGCTCTGTTTTTTTCATATATATGGTGTATTACATATTTTTTGTGCCATTCGCCTTTCGCAAGCAAAATCCATATCATGTTCATTCGCCAAAATGCAGATTTGCTGTGCTTGTTGCCGCTCGAAATGAACAAGCTGTTATAGCAAACCTTGTAGAAAGCCTTTTAGCTCAGGATTATCCAAAAGAGCTTTTCGATATATATGTTATACCTAATAACTGCACAGACAATACAGAGCAAGTAGCAAAATCTGCGGGTGCAAATATTTTGCATTGCACAAAACCTGTTTCAACAAAAGGTGAAGTATTAGACCAGATAGTAAATCATCTTTTAAGAGAAAACAACCACGATGCTATTTGCGTTTTTGATGCTGACAATGTTGTTGATTCTGGTTTTCTAAGTGCTATGAACAACGCATGGTGTGAAGGAGCAAAGGCTGCACAAGGCTTTAGAGATAGTAAAAACCCTAAGGATACATATATATCATCAAGTTATTCTATTTATTACTGGATGGTAAACAGATTTTACAGTCATACTCGTTCACGTGTAGGGCTTTCTGCTATTATAAACGGCAGTGGTTTTATGGCTGATTTATCCCTTTTAAAATCTATGGGCGGTTGGAAAACTAAAACCATGACAGAAGATATTGAATTTACTACAAAATGCATTTTATCAAATATCCCTGTTTCATGGGTGCCTGAAGCTCTAACTTATGATGAACAACCTCTCACCTTTGCTCAATCATGGCGTCAGAGAAGTCGTTGGTCTACTGGTATTTATCAGTGTTTACACTATTATTCCATACCTCTTATAAAAAGTATGTTTAAAAGCGGTTTTAGAGGTCTTAGAATGAGATTAGACCAGCTCGTCTTTCTGCTTGCACCTATTTTACAGCTTGCATGGGTTTTAACTATGCTTTTAGGTCATGTAGTTCGCACATTATCCATGCACTACCATATTTCTGTTGGCACTCCTATTCTCTCAAGCATTGCACTTTCTGTTGTGCTTTCTTTCTTATTAAGCTGTATAACTTCAATAATTGTTATGGTTCTTGAGCGAAAACAGGTTTGTTCAATGAAAATTGGTATTTTAAGCTATTGGTTTTTTATTGCAAGCTGGATGCCTATAAATGCAGTATGCCTGTTCTTTAGAACCAAAGAATGGAAATCAATTTCTCACACAAGAAATGTAAGCGTAAGTGAACTCAAATAAATGGCAAATGCTTAATGCATTTGCTTTTTTTAATGTTAACAAGCATATGTCATTATATAGTTTAATGGAATTGTGTACATAAAACCAAAATGTCCACGAAAAACAGTGTATATTTTCACTATTTGACATAAAATTTTTTAAGTCTTTTTTGTGATAAAAAAAGAAATTGCTTTTATGTTATTGCACTAAAATTTATTATATGGCATAATAAGGCTATCTGTTTACATTTTGCATTTTAGCTCAATGTTTCAGCAAATACGCAGGCTATAAAGCCCGCAGAAAAAGGGGTATATATATGAACAAAGAACGAAGCAGCTTTTCAAGCCGTATCGGTTTTGTACTCGCTGCTGCTGGCTCTGCCGTAGGTTTAGGTAACTTATGGCGTTTCCCATATCTTGCTGCAAAATATGGCGGCGGTATTTTCCTTTTGGTTTATATCATTCTTGCCGTTACCTTCGGTTTTGCTCTTATGATAACCGAAATCGCTATTGGTAGAAAAACCCGTCTATCTTGCATAGGTGCTTATAAAGCTCTTGATAAGCGTTTTGGTTTTCTAGGCTGGATTGCAGCTTTAGTACCTGTTATCATTACACCTTATTACTGTGTAATCGGTGGTTGGGTTATGCATTATCTTGTTACCTTTTTAACTGGTAATGGTCTTAATGCTGCTGATGGCGGCGACTTCTTCAGTGGCTTTATTGGCTTTGATGCTGGCTCTATTCCAGCTACAATGCTTGATTTTAGTGGCCCTACACCTTGGTTTTTAATATTTGTTATTTTAACAACTGCTGTTGTTGCTTTTGGTGTTGAAAAGGGTATTGAAAAAGCAAGCCGCTTTATGATGCCTGTACTAGCTATACTTGCTATCTTTATTGCAGGCTATTCCCTTACTATTGATGGTGCTATGGAAGGTTTAAAATATTATCTAATGCCTGACTTTTCTCAGTTTTCTGCATCAACTGTACTTGGTGCTCTCGGTCAGCTTTTCTATTCCATGTCACTTGCTATGGGTATTATGATTACTTATGGCTCTTATATGCAAAAAGAAAATTTACTTGAGCATTCAGTAGCTCAAATCGAAATTTTCGATACATTATTTGCTTTTGTTGCAGGTCTTATGATTATTCCTCCTGTAATCGCATTTAATGGTGGCGACCCTAGCAAAATCAATGCTGGCCCTGGACTGATGTTTATTACTCTGCCTCAGGTATTTGAGAAAATGGCTTTCGGCTCTGTTATCGGTACTGTATTTTTCTTACTTGTACTGTTTGCAGCATTAACTTCTTCCATTTCTCTTATGGAAACCATTGTTTCTGTTGTAATTGATAAAACAAGCCTAAACCGTAAGACTGCGACAATCTGTGTTACAGTTGTTGTTTTAATTATCGGTATACCATCTTGTCTTGGCTATGGCCCTTGGGCTGGTATCACAATCATTGGTATGCAGTTCCTCGACTTCTTCGACTTTATCTCTAACTCTGTAATGATGCCAATAGTAGCATTCTTAACATGTATTCTTATTGGTCATGTTGTTGGCACTAAGGTTATTTCTGATGAAGTTGAATCTGGTGCTGGTGTATTCCATCGTAAAAAATTACATGAGATAATGGTTAAATGGATTGCTCCTGTGCTTTTGGTTTTAATTCTGGGAAGTGAACTTGCAACCAAGGTATTTAAAATCTTTACAATCTAAAAAATTTAAAGCTATCGCTTTTGCGGTAGCTTTTTTATTTCCTCAGCACATGCACATTAGCTTTTTATGTCTACAATAAGCGGTCATTTTGCAAAAGTTTTTTAAAATAACTAGACAAATATTCATTTTTGTTTCATAATAATTTGTATTCAGAAACATTTTAGCATTTTATTATTTTATCTATATAAAGGAGAGTTTGCCATGAAATATGTAATTATTCTTGGTGATGGTATGGCTGATGAGCCAATCGAAAAGTTGGGCGGTAAAACCCCTCTAGCTTATGCTAAAACACCAACTATTGACTTTTTAGCTGATATGTCCGAAGTTGGTCTTGCTCAAACCATACCTAACGGCATGAAACCAGGCAGTGATACCG
>CALWMO010000002.1 GCA_944381965.1 uncultured Butyricicoccus sp. | reverse complement strand
TGCATAGCTGGCTGTTGCATTTGAGGCTGCTGCATTTGAGGTTGCTGCATAGCTGGTTGTTGCTCAGGCATTGCCACTTGTGGCTCTACTGGCTGTTGTATCTGAGGTTGCTCAGCTACCTTTGTGTTTTCAGGTGCTTGCTCTGTTTGCACTGGAGTTTGCACTGGCTCAGTTACATTATTCTGATCACCATCTAAACCAACATCAGCACCGCCTATACCAAAGCCCTTGAGCATTTCTCTAACTAAATCCACAGTAAGTGCACTCATAAACTCGCTTTCAACCGCATTTTCTATTGTAAGCTGGAAGCGAACCACAACAAGCTTACCTTCACTTGGGAAATATGTTCCAACAAGCTCGTTTACATTTTCTATCTCAAACGCTTCAGGTGTAGATATATTGACCATTTCTCCGAGAAAATCTGACATTGCAGTTGAAGCTGCACCCATCATTTGGTTCATAACCTCGGAAATAGCACTTAGACTGAGTTCATTTATTTCAAAATCCTCATCTTTAGTTTCCATTCCCATAAGTATATCTACAATAGAACGTACATCTGAGCGTTTAAGTAGCATTACATTGCTACCATTTAGACCTGCAACATAGTCGATTTTAACACCGATTGCTGGTCTAATATCATCAATACAGAAATCTTTTGCAGAAACTACGGTTACAGTTGGTGTAGTGATATCCACACGCCTTGCGAGCATATTGGAAACCGCAGTTGCAGAAGAACCAAGGCTGATATTAAATATTTCACCAATAGCATCCATCGCCATTGGGCTGAAAATGTTAGATCCCATTCTTTATACTACTCTCCTTTGTCCTGCTCTTTTTCCATATCGGTCTGGAAATATGTTTTATCAATTTTGACTGCTTTATTTTTTTGATATACACCCATTTTGCCATCAAACCAACGTTTTCCGCCGACATTTAAGTATACTTTAGAATCCTTTGGCTGATCGAGGTTTATAACATCTCCTACATGCAGATGATATATATCTTCTAATCTAAGCGTTGTATGCTGCAGTTCTGCAGTGATTTCTAAGTCTGTTCCCTTAAGATAATCCATAATTTCTTCACTATCTTTAGGGCTAGTCTGTTGCATACTTGCTGTTTCTCTATTAAGTTGGGCAAAAATATCGCTTAATAAATTTCCTGGAAGACATATACTAAATCTACCACTGCTTACAGGTGTTTTTATTGTTATACCAACTATAACAACTGTTTCATCAAGACCTATAAGCTGTACAAGTGTTGGGTTTACTTCGACTCTATTAAATCCAAATCCGATATTAATATAATTTTTCCATGCACTTGACAAACCTCCTACAAGTTCTTGTATAAAGTCATTATAAAGTCTAAGTTCTAAGTCAGTATATTTATAATCGGAATTTATCTCTCCATCAATATCACCTGTACCACCAAGCATTCTATCAAACATACTTATCATAATACCTGTGGTGATATGGAATAATATGGGGTCTCTTTCTGGAACCGTTTGCATGGTATTTGTAACCAGAGTTAATACATCTCTTTCGCTAAGTGCATTAGAAAACTCAAAATATCGTTGTTCTTCTACAGAATCTATTTCAAGCTCACATAGCATATGAAGCATAGTATTGAGACTTGATGAAATAACACGAACATAGCTTTCGAAAATGCTATTTATCATTTTAAGACGTTCTCGTGTAAATTTTTTCGGGCTATAGAAGTCATATTTAGGATATTTTTTTTCTTCGGGCTTTTTCTCTTCACTACTTGTTTCCACTTCGCCCATGCGTGCAGCGTTAAGTAGCATGTCTATCTGGCTTTGTGATAAAACTTCTGACATGTTATAACAAATCCTTTACTTATTCTTCAGCTTTTGCATCGCCTTCTCGTGCAGTAAAATACTGGTCTACACTGCTTTCCATACTATTAGGATTTATACCAGTAATCATAAGTTCTACACGACGATTTTTTGCACGTTCATCGCTAGTATCGAAACCAGCGATTGGTCTCCACTGACCGTATCCTACACTAACAAGTCTATCTGGATCAACTATATTTTTCTCTTGCAGATAAACAGTGACTGTTGCAGCACGATTTGATGAGAGAAATCTATCAGTTTCAGGATTATTAGCCTTATCAGCACTGCCTTGGGATGTATGACCCATAATACGCAGTTCATCTATAAGACCACCTTGAGGCTTTATTGCTGCAGCAACAACGTCAAGTATTTCCTTACCACTGTCTAATAGTTCATAACTATCTCCTTCAAAAAATACAGTATCTTGAAAGGTTATAAAAACATAGCCAGCACCTTGACTAATACTTATCTGCTGTTTCATATTATTTTGTGCGGTATATTCTTCTACTTTTTCAGCGATTTCGCTTAGTGCTTCTGCGACTTGTTCTTCGGTAATTTCCTCTGGCTTTATTGCTGAATCACTTAGGTTATATTCTAAGCCTGTTCCTTGACCTGGAGTACCCATAGTTTCAGATGCGGTTTCACGCTGAAAGCTTTGCACAACCACTGCCCACTTTTCTTGGTCAACAGTTGACATACTATATAAGAGCACGAAAAAGCAAAGTAAGAGCGTAACCATATCGCCATATGTATCCATCCAGCTTGCACCGCCAGATTTTCTTTTTTTCTTCATATTGTACTCTGTCCTTTCTCGTTAACTTATATAATTATTCTCCTTTACCTTTTTTCTTTTTACCGCCTTCGTTACCACCTGTTGCACTTTGCTCTAGGAAACCTTCGAGTTTCTCCTTAACAAACTTAGGGTTTTCACCGGACTGAATGGCCATAACACCTTCAACCACTAGTTGACGACACAAAATTTCTTGTTGGTCACGAGTACGAAGGTTATTTGAAATCGGGTTAAAAACAAGGTTAGCAAAGATAACACCATAAAGAGTGGTAACGAGAGCAACTGACATTGCAGGGCCGATGTTACCGCTGTCATCACCCATAGATGCAAGCATGTTGATAAGACCGATAAGAGTACCAATCATACCAAATGCAGGTGATGCAGATGAACCTAGTTCATACATAGCAATAACATCATCATGTCTTGCACTTAACTGCTCAATATCGCTCATAAGCATATCACGTACTTTGTCGCCGTCATTACCATCGACAATAAGCATAATACTTTTCTTAAAGAATGGGTCTTCAAGCTGGTTTGCACGTTCTTCAAGTGCCAGCAGACCATTTTTACGAGCAATCTGAGCAAATTCAGTGATTTCATCAATTACTTGCAACGGATTATATTTTTTCTGATTAAATATAATGCCGATATGCTTACCGAAGTTTTTTAGTCGTGATGCAGGGTTAGCTGCGACAACAGCTGCCATAGCACCACCAATTACGATAACAAAACTAGGTATATCAACAAAGTTTCCAAGCTGCTCTATATTAAATGACAGTCCATTTAGTGACATACCAACAATAATCAGCACAAAACCGCCTACAATACCACCTATAAATGTAACATTCATTTGTTTATATTTCCTCCAATCAGACTTTTTTGCCCATTTATGTCAGTTGGTTTATTCTATATCTAATTCCCAGTTTTATCGGAAATCTTAATTTCTCTGTAAATATCATGCACTCTTGCAGTATAGTTCTCAATTAACTGTAAAACTGTTTCTGGAGATTCGCGAACGATAAAGTAATCATGGTTCATCATAATGATTTTAGTTTCAGGAATAACTTCAATTGTTTCAATTTGCATATGGTTGAGAAGAAAGGCTTCTCTATTAAGTTTAGTAAGTCTAATCATGGTATTTCACCTTTCTGTATGGGGTTTTCTGGGCATCACATGACACCCAGAAAACCAAACATTAAAAATTTATCGTTTCATACTTACCAATTCAGATAACATTTCATCTGTTACGGTAATAATTTTTGTGTTTGCTTGGAAACCACGCTGAGTAGTGATAAGGTCAGCAAACTCGGTTGAGATATCAGTATTTGATGATTCAAGATAACCAGATAGAATATCAGTCTTAGCAGCAGCAGTGATTTTAGATAATGTAGGGTCGTCTGCATCATCTTCTGCATTCATATTATTTAGATAAGCATCTTTCAATACGCCACCAGAAGTGCCAACAGTAACATCACCAGAGTTACCACCTGGTTGATAATATCCTTCACTTATTTTTGTAAGACCACTAGGGTTACGCACACTAGCAATTGCAATTACACCCATTGTAATTGCTTCACCATTATTAGTAACTGCTGTAATAACACCATTATTACCAAAGCTTAAGTTAATGCTTTCAACGTCAACACGGTTTTCACGGTCATCCACGCCAGTAGTATCATCTACCTCTATAAAATCTGGATATTCAAATGCATTGGTGTCTTCGGTTACTGTAGGATACACAGCATTTCCTTCTTGTATAGCATTTGCATCATCTGGATTTTCTGGTACTGGAGCTGAAACTGGTAAGCGAAGTGGACGCAAACATGTATCATAAACTATATCACCATTTGCATCTTTTAAAATTTTACCATTTTCATCACCCTGTGGCATGAAACCATATACACAGTTACCGTTTGCATCAACCAAATAACCATTTTCATCTACTTTAAAATCACCAACACGTCTTAGTACAAGCTGATTTGGGTCAGGTTGATAGCCTGCTTCACCAGTTGGCTTAGGACCTACTAAGAAAAATCCGCTACCACTTAAATATAAGTTAGAATTTATATTTGTTGGGGCTGGAGTACCCGCAGCCATTGACACATCAATGGTGCTAATCTGAGAACCATAACCAATCTGAGCAGCGTTTGTACCACCAAGTAACGTACCACCACCTGTACTGGTTTTTAAAGATGTATACATAGACTCTGTAAAAGTTGTAACACCTGGTTTAAAACCTGCTGTATTTGCGTTTGCGATGTTGTTACCGATAACATTCATCTTCTGCATATGTGTTTGTAAGCCTGCGATAGCAGCATACATAGAACCTGTCATTTTATTTTGCTTCCTTTCATTTTAAAAGGTGCTGTCGATATATGCCAAACGGACATATAATCAAAACATCTTTAAAAAGACCTGTTTTCTTTTACTTTAAAAGAACAGCACCATCAATATTTGTAAATACATTCCCCTGAATTTCATCTTGTGAAATTGCGGTAATCACCCTATTTTGAACCACATTTATTATAAATGCTCGTTCTGCATCAAATGCAAGGATATTTTTCGCACCTTTTTCCTGAGCTTTTTCAACTGAGTTTTTAAGTTGAGCAAGCAGTTCTGAATTTATTTCAATACCTCTTTGCTCTACTCTCTGCTGTGCGTGTTTAGAAAATTCAATTTCAGTATTGTTTACTGTCGGCATAGAACCGACATTTTCCATACGCTTTCTTAAAAGCTCACTAAATGCAGTGCTTTGTTCATTGACTTTCTGCTGTGGTTGCGAAGAAATATAACTGCCTGCTTGCAGACGTTCTATCATTTAGCCCTCACCGCTTTCAGTGGTGCTATCATCAGAACCTTCTGTACCACCAGAACCCTCTGTGCCACCAGAACCTTCTGTACCACCTGTGCCTTCTGTGTTATCTCCACTTTCTGGTGGGTCAACACCAAAGTCAGGGTCTACTTCATCTTCATTAGGAATTTCACCGATTGCCATAATAGATGTTATAGGATATGTTTTTCCATTTACGAAAATAACCTGTTGACCATCATATGTACCAGTACCAGTTACCTGACCTACAATTTCGCTCAGTTTGCCATTGGTGTATTCACCAATAGTTACTGTCTTACCAACAAGTGAAGCTGCATAAGTCATAGTTGAAGCATCGGTCATAGTTGCCATTGCCTGAATTGTTGACATTTGCATAAGCTGATTCATCATATCACTTGTAGAAGCTGGGTTATCCATATCCTGATTTTGGAACTGAACAATCATAAGCTCCAAAAACTGCTCCATTGTAAGTGTCAGACTATCTTTAGATGAGTCAGTAAGATAACCTGCATTATTAGTTGAATCAGTTTTTGTTGTACCTTTAGTAGTTGAATCAGAAGTATAAGTGTTAATTCCAGCCGCTGCATAAGCACTTGCTGTTCTTGCAACTGTTGGAGTAAATAAATCGCTCACCTTTTTACCTCCTTAACCTAAGTCATATAAACCAAGCCTTAACTGGTCAATAAAGCTTTGCTGTTCATCTTTGCTTGGTTTATTTTGCTGATTGTTTTGATTTTGCCCATTATTATTCTTTTGAGAGTCATTAAACTGCTGTTCAGGCTGTTGTTGTTCGATAAAAACCTGAACAGGTTGTGCTAAACGCTCTTGCATCATAGTTTCAATGCCACCTGCATGTTGTGCAAGAAGTGACAAAGTTTTACTATTTTCTGCAGTTACTAAAACCGACATACTGCCATCTTTTTGAACAAGCTCAACAGTAATTTTGCCTAAATTACCTGGATTTAACTGAATTTCGATTTTATCTCCATCAGTTTTAAGATTATATTTGATAATATCTTGTAAATCCTGCTCTACATTAGGTGATTGAATATCTAAAACTGGAGCTTTTTCACCAACCTTAATTGGTGTAGTCTCAACATTTTGGAATAATGGAGCATCTTGTACTTCAGTTTGTTTAATTTCCGGCTGATTATCATCAGTTTTTGATGTTTTATTCTGCATCATATCCTGAGTGTTTTCACCTGTATTCTGAGCTGTTTTATCAACAAATTCAGTAGTTTTAGGCTTAATTTCTTCGGTTACATTTTGTTCCAGCTTAACATTATCAGTTTTAACAGTAAATTCTTGATTCTGCTCAGTTTGCACTGGAACTTCTATCTGCTGAGTCTGAACATTATTCATATTTTGAATATCAACGACAGTTTGTACTGTTTGGTTTTGCACCATTGGTTGTATAATTTGTTCAGCAGATAGGTTTGTACTTTGCTGACTCATTTCATTTTGTACAGGAGTTGTACTTTGTGCAAAAAGAAGGTTTGCAAGCAATGCCTGTTTTGCGGCAACATCTTCTTTATCAGAATTTTGAGTTTTATCCACTTGAACTTCATCTTTTGCAGGTTCTTTTTTTACAGTTGTTTTTTCCTGATTTTTATTGTTAAGCATATCTTTAAATGAAGTATCATTACTATCATTTTTAGATGCACTCGGGCGATTTTGTGTAATCATTTGAGTCAGCATATCAAGCTGCTGCGTTGTCATTTTTTCACCCCCTTTCCACTTTTTTAGTTAGCTGCCATAACCCTCTTAGTTGAAACAAATTCATCTATAAATTGTTCTTCGTTTTTCTGTATGGCTTTTTTATATTGATTATATTTATTTTCTTTAATTTTTTCTATTGTTGCCTTATCGGTTTTTGCCTGACGAACTCTTTCACGTTTTTCTTCTTCATCGTGTTTTAACTTAACGAGTATATTTTTTTCGTAATCTATTTTACGTTCTTGAGCACGAAGCATAATATCGAAGCTCATTGCATCAGCAATTGTCATACCGGTCATTTTTTTCTGACGGTACTGATTATTTATATCATCAAATTCTTTTACCAAATTATCAATTACATCTTCTTGCTGACGAACTTTTAAAAGTGCAGAAGCATGTTCAGCTTTTACAGCATCTAGCATTTGCTCACGATAATTTAAAACTGTTTCAAGTGAAAAACGGAATTTCTTCATCTGTTATCATCTTCCTTTGGTTTAGTAGCAGTTATTTCAAAATACGTTGTAACTGCTTTAAGCTTTCATCATAAGAAAGAGCTTCATTTATACCTTGTTTTAAGAAGTTATTTATGCTATCTATCTTGCTAATTGCATAATCGAGTTTAGGGTTAGTACCTGATTTATAAGCACCAATAGCGATAAGGTCTTCATTTTTCTCATAGATACTGAGTATATCTCTGAGTTTACCAGCTAGTTTTCTATGTTCTGGAGTTACTATTTCTGTCATAAGACGAGAGATACTAGCAGAAACATCAATAGCTGGGAAATGGTTTGCATTAGCGAGTTTTCTTGAAAGGACTATATGTCCATCAAGAATACCACGCACAGTATCAGCTATAGGTTCGTTTGTATCATCACCTTCTACTAATACGGTATAAACAGCGGTTATAGAGCCTTTTTCAAAATTACCACTTCTCTCAAGGAGTTTTGGAAGCTCTGCATAAATAGATGGTGTGTATCCACGAGCAACAGGAGGCTCACCTACTGCAAGACCTATTTCACGCTGAGCCATAGCAAAACGCGTAAGAGAGTCCATCATTAAAAGAACATCGAGTCCTTGGTCTCTAAAATATTCAGCTATAGCAGTCGCAACAGATGGACATTTCATTCTGAGCATTGCAGGCTGGTCAGAAGTGGCTACAACAAGGACAGAACGTTTCATACCCTCTTCACCCAAGTCTTTTTGAATAAATTCAAGAACTTCTCGACCACGTTCACCGACAAGAGCTATAACATTTATATCGGTTTTAACATTTCGGGCAATCATACCCATAAGAGTGGACTTACCAACACCAGAGCCTGCGAATATACCGACACGCTGACCTTTACCAATAGTAAGTGTTGAATCTATGGCACGAACACCAAAATCAACACGCTCACGAATTGGAGGGCGGGTAAGTGGGTTTATATAAGGGCTATCAACATAGTAGCTTTCACCCTCTGGAAATGGTTCTAAACCATCAATAGGTTTACCCATAGCATTTATTATTCTACCTCTTAAAAAGTCGCCTACTTGGAGTCTTAATCTTCTACCAGTATTTCTAACGAAATTACCAGGAGCAAGACCATTCATATTTTCATAAGGCATTAAAAGCATTCTATCACTTTTAAAGCCAACAACTTCAGCTAGTATTTGACTGTTAGATTCGGTTGAATAAATGCGGCAAATATCACCTATTGCACCACGTCCACCCGAAGCTTCTATAGACATGCCAACAATATTTTCAATTTTACCTGTTCGGCTAAATAAATCACTATCTTTGACCTGCCTAATAACCTGCTCAAACATGGGCATCTGCTTCCTTTAACTATCACGAATTATTGTGCGAATATTTTCCAGTTGAGTTGATGCACTTGCATCAATTATTTCATCTGGCATTTCTACAATACAAGTACCTGTTTCGGCATCATGCATTGGAACTATTTTTACATGGTCAGATATAGTGCTGAGTGCTGATGCGAGCATAGGGTCGGTTTGAGTGATACCTTTTACATCACAGTCTGCGACATATATTTGAACCCATTCACGACGTTTAAGCTTTTCGGTAGCCGATAGAATCATACGACGTATAACTTCCCTACTACTTTTAAGGCTTACATGAATAACCTTTTCAGCAATGGTAACTGCGACATCGAGAAGTTCATCTCTTGCATGCTCTATCGCATGTTCCCTTGCCTGAGTTGCTAAATGCATAAACCTAGCAATATCATCAGCTGTACGCTGTGCATTTTCACGCACAGCATCAGCAGCTTCTATCTTAGCTTTTTCATAACCGTCAGCATAACCTTTTTGGAAACCTTCTTCTATTGCCTCTTGCTGGATACGACTAACTTCTGCTTCGGCTGCCATTTTAGCTTTAGCTAAAATTTGCTCAGCCTGTTCTTTAGCATCTTTTATTATTTCTTCTGCTTGAGCTTGTGCAAAAGTTATCGCACCCGAAGCTATTTCTTCTGGTTGCTGCTCGATTTGTATTTCATGTGTTTTTTCCTCGATTTGCCTATCAAATTCGGAAAAATCATCTTCTTTAGACTGTTCAGGTGCTAAAGGAATACTCTCTTTAAATCGAATCATCTCCTCTAGCTGACTTGTCATTTCTTCAGTGTCAGGCAGTTCATATTCTTCTGCCTTAGGCTTCATGAAATATTTAAGGATACTAGACAATGATCTCGTCCTTTCCACCCTTTAAGATAATAATTTCGTTTTTCTCCTCGAGGTCTCTAATAATACCAACGATACGCTGTTGAGCTTCTTCAGCATCACGCATACGAACGTTTGTAGTGACTTCGAGGTCTTCTTCGATATTCTGTCGCATACGGCTTGACATATTGGATAGTAGCTTGTTAGCAACTTCCTTATTAGAGCCTTTAAGTGCAAGCACAATATCTCTGGAATCGCAATCTCTAAGCACACGCTGAACCGAACGGTCGTCCATATTGATAATATCCTCGAATACAAACATACGCTTTCTGATTTCTTCTGCAAGTTCTTTGTTGCTGAGTTCCAAACCATCGAAAACAGCCTTTTCGCTTGAACGTTCGAGGTTGTTCATAATAGAAGCGATATGGTCTATACCACCAACCTGAACATTTTCGGTAACAACAACACTGCTGAATTTCTTTTGAAGTTCTTCCTCTATCATCTTTACCGCATGAGGAGATGCACTTTCCATTCTTGCAATGCTTTCTACTACACGAAGCTTCTTTTCTGGAGAGAGCTCTTCGAGCACAGCTGCCGCTTTATCTGGCTCAACATAAGACAGCACAAGAGCGATTGTCTGAGCACGTTCATGCTGTAAAGTAGAGAACATAGTTTTTGCATCTGTCCTGCTGAGGAATGCGAAAGAGCGATTTTTAAGAGCCTTTGTAACCTTGCTTAAAAGGTGTTGAGCTTCTTGCTCGCCGAATGCCTTTTCAAGCACAGAGCGAGCATATTCCATACCGCCTTCAGTAATAGCCTTATTAGCAAGGCACATATGATAAAATTCGTCAAGCACCTTTTCGGTGTATTCTGGTGACAAATGACCGAGTTTAGCAACTTCTAGTGTAATCTGTTCAATTTCCTTTGGTTTCATATATTGATAAACCTTAGATGCCTTATCACTTCCAAGAGCTACTATAACAGTTGCTGCTTTCTTAGCCAAATTAGATGATTGCTCATTGTTTTGAGTTTTATCCATTTGCTTCACCATCTTCTCCCCTTAACCAAATACGAATCATACTAGCCACAATTTCTGGGTTTTCTTCTGTAAACTTACGGATATCCTGTTTAAGTTCAAGATTTCTCTCGTTCTGTATATCAAGAATATCTCTCTTGACAGCTTCTTCTTCTGCAGCGAGACGTTCAACTTCGGAAAGAGAAGCTTGTCTAAGTTTTTCTTCTTCAATAGCCTTCTGTTCGGCCTCAGCCCTAGCCTGAGCTTCTTGTTCTTCAATAAGTCTAGCTTTTTTGCGACGCTTTTTGATAATAACAAGAAGAATAATAAGCACAATTAGAAGTCCAACCATACCGCCGATAACATAAACTCCCCAAGGTGGAAGTTTAAATCCAGCTATAGTGTTATCGGTATTATTGCTGTTTTGATTATTATTTTGAGCATCTGGGTCATAGAAAGGAGCAATAAGCACGTTAATTTTATCAGCTTGCTGGTCTGAATCTATTCCTGCAGCTCTTGCAATATGAGTTACAAGCTGTTCTGCACCAACATTTCCTGAAACTGCTTCGTTTATAGTAACAGCAATCATAACATCTGTTACTACACCGAAGTTTTGCTCACTTTGTTCGGTTTGTGTATTAACTTTGTGCTCTTCAACGCCAGAGTTTGTTAATGTTTGCTCATTGCCTTGTATAGCACCCTGAGTATTTAAATAAGTATTAACATCAGTATTAGTTTCCGCACCTGCAACACCACCATTTGCCTGTGCATCGGCTGGACGAGTGAGCGACTGGTCATATTCATAGTGACCTATGATACCTTCACCAGCAGGAGCACCTTCTGGGGTTGTATAAGTAACGGTTTCTTGAACCTTATGACTAACATCAACTGTACTGTTAACGCTTACCTTTACATTTTCAGAGCCATAAACAGGAGTTAAAGCACCAAGTACTTCATTTCTAACTCTATTGTTAACCTGCTGTTCTAATCTTAGTTTTAAATCAGATGCACTTGAGGTGTTTTCTTCTGATTCATCTTGTCCTGGGAAAAATGTATTACCAAGTGAATCTGTTATGGTTATATTTTCAAATTCCAGACCAGAAACAGCGGTTAAAATCATGTTTCCTATTGCCTCTACATATTTATCTGGAATCTCTTCATCATTTTTCATAATTACAGTTACAGATGCACTTGCAGGGGTAGAGTTTTCACTATCTAGTACATAACGATTATCTGAACCTGTTTGAATATTTACAACTGCTTGCTTAACGCCTTCTAAGCATTCAATAGTTGCACCCATACGGTCTTGTAAATCCTGAACTATTGCAGTTTGACGAGCAGATTCGCTTGTCATCATACTTAGCTGAGAGTTATAAGTTTCATAAGCAAAACCTGATTTTGGGTAACCATCAAGCAATAAGTTTGCTCTTATATTAGATTCATCTTTGCTATTTACTAGTATAGAATCGTCTTTTACTTTATAATCTGTAACGCCCTGTTCTTGCAATGTAGCAACAACTGATGATAAATCTTCGGTTGTTAAATCTGTAAATAATGATATATATTCTTTTTGATTAAGCTTAACGGCAGAAAAAACAGACGCAGCGATTACAATGGCTAACGCAGCTGATGTAATACCAATACGTTTTTTCTTTTTATCACCACTATAAAATTCTTTAATTTTTTTCGTACCGTCTTGTAGCTTCTCTTTTATTTTTGCCACTATCCCATCTCCACATATTCCTGTTTTTCAGAGAATTTTTTATATTACATACTCATGCTTGTGATTGTATTATAAGATTCTAGTGCTTTATTTCTCATTTGAACTAAAAGCTGAACAGATATTTCAGCCTTAGCACTTGCAATATTTAGAAGTGCAGGGTTATCAAGCTGACCTGTAGCAAGTAAATATTCGGCTTCAGATTTTTCCTTGTCTGTCTGTTTAACATTATCAATAGCAGTATTTAAAACATCAGAAAAAACTGGAATGCCATCATTCTGAGTTGTATTAGCAACTGTGTCGAGACCAAAAGCTTCACTTTGCCAAAGCGGATTAATTTTATTAATAGTCATCATTCAAAACTCCTTTACTTACCAATTTCGAGTGCTTTAGTTGCAACTGTTTTAAGTGTATTAAAAGCGGTTACATTGGCTGAATATGCCTGAGTTGCAGCCATAGCATCGGTCATTTCTTTTACGAGGTCGATATTTGGCATTTCAACATAACCTTCTTCATTTGCATCAGGGTGAGTAGGGTCATATTGAAGTTTAAACTCACTTTCATCTTCAACTATGGCAGACACACGAACACCGCCATTATTTGATATTGCTCCTGTTGGCAGCTGCATACCACCTGCAGTACGAGCCAGAATATCTCTAAAAGTATCTCTGCCGTCTTCTGCCTCTAGAACTATCATTTTACGACGATAAGCTTCATCACCGTTTTCTGTACGAGTTGTGTTTATGTTTGATATATTTTCTGATATAACATCTAATCTAAGCTGTTGAGCTGTAAGACCAGATGCTGTTATATTCATTGAACTTAAAAAAGCCATTTTATTTTACTCTCCTATTAACCTACTGCTACTGTTCTTAAAAGTGAAAGCTCTTTACTTATTGCATTATAAACATGCTGTTGCTGAAAAGCGTTTCTAGCAAGCTCAACACTTTGTTCGTTCATGTCAACACCATTTCCATCTGCCCTAGCTTGTTCATTTACAGCTGTATAAACAGAAGCAGATGTGTTTTCAAGTGCATTACGTATTTGACCAACATTTCCATTTGCACTATTTAGTTTTTGTTGCAGTGTTTCCTCAAAAGTGACATATTTAGCTTTATAGTTAGGAGTTTCAATGTTAGCTATATTATCAAGAATAGCAGTTTGTTTTGTCCATAAAAAATCCATTGAACGCTCCATCATAAGCATTGAATTATTAGTAAATAATTGCATATATATCCCTCAATTCACAAAAGCTCAAAATTCTATTACTTTTGACATTATAACATTATTATATTTATTTATCAATATTTGTTTTCAGCATTGTATCATTTTTGTATCAAATGCACATTATTATATATACTTTGTAAGATAAAAGCATTTATTTTTTTTATTGATATTATTTGTAATAATTTGAGTTTTTTTGTTTTTTTGTTGATATTGCTGTAAAAATTATCAGGGTGCAAAAAAAACTGCGTTTATTATGTATACAACGCAGTTTTTTTATATTTTTTTTACTTAATTTACCTTAAATGATGATTTGTGCAATTTCTACAAATAACTAAACCTTGTATTATACATATGAAGATGCCATATGTATATAAGAGTATGCCCAGTATCCTGGCTTAACATCAGAGTATTTTTGTGACATACTGCCATATGTACGATTTAACACTCTACACATCATAGTTACAACTTCATCACGAGTCATATAGTTATAAGGCTTGAAAGTGTTATCTGGGTAACCGTTTATCCAGCCCTGAGATGCACAATATCTAATAGCACTATTGTTTTGTATGTTACTTATATCTAAGAAATATACATTACTTGTAGTAACTTCTGGAGAGCCCATAAGTCTATAAATAAACTCTGCCATTTCGGCTCTTGTGACATAATTATTTGGATAAAAATATGTCGCACGGTCTATTATACCAGCACTTGCAAATGTATTCACCTCAGATGCATACCAAGCTGTGCTTGGTACATCTGCGAATATGCTCTCGTATGACACATTTGACACATTAGATACTTTATAAAGCATAGATATAGCTTCTGCTTTAGTCATATTGTTTTTAGGACGGAAAGTACCATCTGTATAACCGCTTATAAATGGGCTTCTGTTATCTTTATTTATAGAGATAGAAGTTGTAGAATCTACATCATCTTTTGTAAAATATGCGGATGCAGAAACTTTAATATTTTGTGTTACGTTAGTAAGATATAATGTTACCATACCTGCTGCATTTCTGCTTAGCATATAAGTATTATTACCCACTGTAATTGATGTTTTATTTGGTGATACACTACTAGTCAAATTACCAACTGTTAAAGTTATCTCAGAAATCTGATAATTTGTGTAAGGGGTAAAGTAAAAATACACACTATCTCCCGAGTTTACATAATAATTGCTTGTGCTTTTTGTAATTTTAACGTTACTAGAGCTAGAAATAGATAAGGTTGGTCTTGAAACATTGCCTGAAGTGAGTGCAGAAGTAGCTGACACCTTTATAGGTTCGGTTATATCCTCAACTAAAAGAGCATAAACGCCACCACCTATATTATCTATTCTATAATTTTTATTTTTTACAACAATTTCACCATTATTTGCATTTACAGTATTCTGATAGTTACCAACTTTCAGAGTAATTTTACTTACAGCATAGTTATCTGCTGTTGTGCTGATATAAAACAGAGCTTTACTACCGCTTGGTACAGTTTTAGGTGCATCTGTATAGATATCAATTCTGGAACCTTCGCTTATCTCTATAGGTATATTATCATGGTCAAAAGTTGAAGTAAAAGTAACGGTCATATCCTCATAAACATCTGGAATAGTAAAGCTAACACTATTACCATCATCGTTAACTTCAATACGAGTATTTCCAAGTGTTAAGAAATTTTGACCTTTAACCCATGAGCCATATGACTTACCACTTTGAATGATACAACCGCTAAATAAATATCCTAATTTTGCAGTTGCACGAATATAAACAGAAGTATTTTGTCCCTCTGTCACTGTTGTAGAACCACTGCTTGGATTATCAATGGTTACACCGCTGTCACCAACTACTTTTACAGTAAATATGTCTGGAATTTTTTTTACTTGAATACTTTGTATCATGGTTTGATATCCCACAATTCCACCAGTTATAGTAGTTTTACCTTTAGCATTCCAAGAAATAGTCCATTCTTCATATTTAGTAGATGATGTTATTGTTTTAGTTGATGGTTTGCCATCTCTTTCTTTTTGATAGACAATATCAAAACTTTCCAAATAGTATCCATCATCTGGCTCTATTGTAAAATTAACTTTATCATTTTCATAAAATTTATCTTGTGTTTCTCCACTTGAGAGACCAACACTTGCAGTAAATTTATCTGTTTCTTTGCGTTCTTCGACTAATGGAAAACGTTCTACTCTATCGCCCGCAAAAATCTCTATTTCTGTATCATATTGTTCTTTCGAACTTATAAAAGTGTCATTTAAAGTTAGTGTCAAGTTAACTTGTTCTGTTGTTTCTGGAAATTTATCCAGCTTAGCTGTCAAAATATCATTACTACCAGTCAATCCTTGTGTAGTAGGTTCAATTATAATATCATCTGTATTATTAATATCACCCATTGTTTCAAGTACTGAAGATGAAACATCAGTAAAAGAAATCTTAATCTTATTTATTTTTTTGTATTCATATCCATCATTTATTTTTAGAGGATAAGTTTCTGACGTATGGCCTTCATCTAACACCAGATTTTTTTTATCATCGGTCATACTTGCATATCCATTTTTTTTAAACTCGTTAGTAACTTTTGTAATTTGTTCATCCTCTGCACTTGCATATACAGTACCATTTGGCAACAAAAATACCACTGCCATTATAGCAGCTAACAATCTTTTTAATTTATTTACCATTCCATTCAGCTCCTAAACAAAATCTTTACATGTAAATGTGATATCATATGATATAATCGCTTTATCATAAGTATCAATAAATCTTATTTATCAGTCGACTTTTTTCATATCGTCAAAACTTTAAAAAAAATAATACAAATTAACAGTTTGTTTTTTGAAAACTTTTTTCTTGCATTTTTATCTTAAACCTTGTACCATTATGTTAGTGTTTTGTGCCTAATTTGGTATCAATTATAATATATTCTCAAGAAACGAGGGAAATAATCGTGTTTAAAAAACGTATTCTAACTTTTTTACCGATTTGTTTGGTATTTATTCTTTGTGGCTGTGGTGGTGACGAAGCTCGTATTGCTTATCAGTTCCAAGGAAATGCTGTTCCTGCACTTGAAAAAGTCTTAAATGCTGAAACAGGCGGAACTTATGTTACTTCTTTATCACCAGCTGAAGGCGAGGGTGAAATAACCGAACCTGTACCAGAAGAAAGTGAAGAAGAAGGTTCATCATCAGAAGAAACAGAAACTGTGGAGCCAGTAGCGGCTATAAATTATATTTCTTATGACTATCAAATGTTTAATAAAGATAAAGCATCTGTGGCTGTAAAAAGTTATGTTGAGATGATGACCACAGAAGAATATGCTTTTACTCTCGATAGTGAAGAAGAACCAGACTATTCTGCAAGTGTTGGAAATGTAATTTTAAGACGTGCTGCTGTACTGCTTGATGAAAATGGCGAACCTACACATGCTCCTGAGTCAGCCGCTGAACAAAAAAAAGAGGCTGCTGAAGAAGAATCTAACAAAAAATCTGAAGAAGAAATGACAAAAGAAGAAAAAAAGGCCGCTGAAGAAGCTCAAAAACAGCTTGAAAAAGAGCTTGAGGTTTTACCACCTTATAGCAACTTTGCACACGATGAAAAAAATGACCTTTTAGTCGAGATAAACTGGACTCCTACAAGCTGTCTTATAACACTTACTATTGAAGGCGTAGCAAGTTCTGAGGAAAGTGGCGAGCCTTCTGCTGTTGTTTCATATACTGGTGCTAAAACACTTATGTACTCTATCGTACCTGCTGAACTTGGATTACCTGGTGAAGATATGAGTGAATACACATTAAAACCTGGCCCTGGATATGTTATGGTTGATGATGTACCTTGTCTTACAATGTATGTTTACAGCAAAACTGATGAACATACAAATGTACTTGAAACCACATGTTTTATTTCTGCTGACGGTACTACACTTTACCAGCAAGAAAATGTCGGTGATACTCAAGTTAAAAAGATAAAACTGGGTGATGTTCCTGATTCTCTACCAACCGAAGGACAAGAGCTTTTAGATATGGCTCTTGAGGCTGAAAAGTAAAAAAAATACCCGATTTTAAAATCGGGTATTTTTTTATGCATAAGTGTCGATATTCTGACCAATACCAGCTGGGTTTTGTGGCATCATTTCAAGTAAACCCTGCATAGCCATTTCTTGACTATCCATTGCTTTTTTTGTAACAGAAAGAGATACATTGTATTGAAGTTGTGCATTGCTCATGCTTGTTGCCATACTAGCAATATTTCCTGCAATACTCATAATTTTAAAACTCCTTTCATAAGTGTTATAAAAATATAATCGTCACATAATAAACTTTTATAATAGCTCATTAATCTTTTAATATGTAAACTTTCGCCGAACGTACACCAAATTCTGTCGCTTCTTCCCCTGTCATAAAGAACAAATCTATTTTATTTCCCTTTATAAGACCGCCTGTATCTTCGGCAAGTCCAGGGCCATAAGACCATGATTGACCGCCATCTGATACAACATAAAGCTTACTGCCAAGCGGTATAACACTAGGGTCTACTGCAATAGTGCCATATTTAGTGGTTGTACCCGTTGCAGTTGTAAGACCACCCTCTTCAACTCTATTATATGCAGTTGCTTTAACATCAATAACGCTTGTATATTGATAACTTGAGCCATCACCAGCTGTTATAATTTTATTTACAGTATCATCTTGTATGCCAGCTGGAACTGACCAAACATATGCTCTACCCGCTGTTGATAAATCTTCTGGATTTGTACTTGTTATAATTTGTTGTTCTGGTGCTTGAACTGATGTATTAGTTACTGTGTTTGTTGTGCTTGTTAATGGTGTTGTTGTATCACCTTGTTTTTGTTGCTCAGTTTGCTGTTTTTCCTGTTCAGTTTCAGGCTTTCTCGTACCCTTTTCAACAATACAATTTACAGGTTCTTTTGTAATTTCTTCTGAAATCACTTCTTTTTCGGTTTGCTCACCGTCTTCAAGCTTTACTTTATATGTAACTTTTTTTTCCCCATAAACGCCATATTGAGTTATCTTTTGCTTACCTTCAAGAAGTTCACTGTTTTCCTTTGTTTCAACTTCAAAAGATACTTGTTCGGTTTCTATAAGTTCTTCATATTCTACATCAATTATAATTATTTCGGCATCTTTTTTAAGTCTTGTGTCAAGTGGCGGAATAATTTCATCTTCATCATCAAAAGAAAAGCCTTTTTGTTCTAAAAGCTCACGCACAGTACATTCTGTAAATCTAGCTGTAATACTTGTGTTTTTACTTTTTATAGTAGCATGAAGTGCAGGACTTACTTTAACCATAATTTTATTGCCATCTTGCTCTTGTTTTGTTATGATTACATCTTCAAAACCTAAAGCCTTACAAGCTTCTTCTACACTACTATTAGCTAAAACTATTGATTTTTCAGTTGTACCATCGCTTATGTAATATTCTATCTCATGATTTAATGTTCCCCAAATAATGCCGATTATCACTATCAGTATAGGAATAAGAATAATAAAGCTAATAACTACATGTTCACGTTTTCTAGCCGCTTTATCTTGCTCTATTCCTCTTTCTTCCATTCTTGTAACACGTTTTTTCATTTATAACCCCACATGATTTTTTTATTCTTTACTTTAAGGATAGACTCGTATGGCTTTTTTGTCAAGCAATCATATTTCATCTGCTTGACATTCATTTTAAAAAATATATATAATTAGTTATTACTAAAAGGAGATATAAAAAATAATGAGTATTGGAACGCTGTATTTGGTCGCAACACCTATAGGCAATCTTGGCGATTTTTCACCTAGAGCAAGACAAACAATGTGTGATGTTAATTTTATTGCGGCAGAGGATACAAGAGTTACAAAAAAACTGCTTAATGCACTTGATTTACCATCAAAACCTATGGTAAGTTATTTCGAACATAACCGCCGAGAGCGTGGCGAAGAAATAGTAAAAAAACTGCTTAATGGAGAAAATTGTGCACTTGTTACTGACGCAGGCACACCTGCTGTTTCCGACCCTGGAGAGGATTTAGTTGCACTATGTGCAGAAAATAATATACCAGTACAATCAATTCCTGGGTGTTGTGCGGCGGTGTGTGCATTAGCTGTTTCTGGACTGCCTACTGGCAGATGGTGCTTTGAAGGCTTTTTATCTGTAAATAAAAAGGCTCGTAAAGAGCATTTAGACACTTTACTTTCTGAAAAACGCACAATGATTTTTTATGAAGCACCACATAAACTGCGTCAAACCTTGCATGATATGCGTTTAGCATTTGGTGATGATAGAAAAATTGCTATGTGTCGAGAAATAACTAAAATCCATGAAGAAAGCCTTAGAATGACTTTAAGAGAAGCCGAAGAATATTACACCGAAAACTCACCACGAGGAGAATATGTACTTGTCTTAGAAGGCAATACCGAAGTTATAACAGATATTTCCGATGAAGAACGTATGGAAATGGCGATTTTAGCTGTACAAAAACGCATAGAATCGGGCGAAACGCTAAAAGATGCCGTAAAACTTGTATCTGCTGATATAGGTGTTAAGAAAAACGCACTTTATAAAGAAGCGTTAAATAGATTATGATAAAAAATAAATCCGACAGAGGTTTTTTACTCGATGTCGGATTTTTATATTTATTTTTTAATTCTATGAGGCATACCACCGTCATATAATTCCTGACGAATAGCTGCAAACATATCTTCTGCCATATGCAAATACTTTTTAACTGTCTGTTCACTTAGATTAAGTGGTAAATCGGTTGGATAACGAGTTTCAATATAAAGATTGTTAAGTGCAGCACTTTCATCAAGCCATTTTTCAAATGACCTATCAAGCTGAACGGTTTGCCTACAAAGATATGTTAAGTTGTGACCGTCAAAATGTTTGCCGCTTTTAAAAAGCAAATAACCTTTTAATGCTTTTTCTATTGCTTGTTGGCAGTGAAATGCAATATTTCCTGCATCTCCACCCCAAGTCATCAAAATTCTGGCAGCTTGTAAATCACAAAGTGCTTTATCAAGCCATTTATAATAATACATGCTATCTCTAGCACCTCTACGACTTCGACTCATAAAGCACCGCACCTTTCTCAGAAATCCATGCTGCATAGCTATCTGGGTCTTGTTGCAGTTCGTTCCATTCATTAGAAGTATATATTTTAATATTTACCTGAATATCAAGTGGCATTTGCAAGTAAAGCTTGTGAAGTAGCTTATTTTTATCACACTCATGAATAACAATGCAAATATTAACTGTTTTTAGTTTACCACTTGAAAGCCCACGTTTTGCACCATATAAAATCACACAGACAGGACTACATAACTCTAAAATTGATTTAATAATTACATTTTTTTCATTTTCGTTCATAAGCTTTACCCTCCTCAAAGTTTTATCTTATCTTAAAATAGCACTTATAAGCATTGTAAATGCACCCATAAAGCTATTTATCTTTTGTTCGTCTGGAAATGCATTTTCAGGTATGGTATCTGGTGCGGTTTTATACCAGTTAATTAAATCTTGTTTTAAACCGTCAACAACATTAAGTGACTGATAACGAAAATAAACCTCACCATAAATACCAGTTTTTTGTGACATATATTCTAGTGAGTCTAAAATTGGCTTTGTGCTTGACCATGTAGGCGGTGTGGCATCATGACATTTATAAGCAGCTAAACCTATGTAAAGCTTAACATCAGTATTTTGAGTGTTAGCAATCCACCAGTCAACCAGTGTTGCAAAATCGGCAGCTGAATGACCTATTTCCCAATAAATCTGAGGCATAATATAGTCAATAGTGCCTGACTCAATCCAAGCAAGGCTATCTGCATAAGAGCTTACATAGCTTTCATTACCCTTTGTATCCGAACCTCTAGGGTCGGTTGATTTATTAGCCCAAATACCCGCTGGACTTATGCCAAACTGAATATCTGGTTTTGCTTTGTGAAGTTCACTATCTAGCATTGCAACCATTTTATTTACATTATCTCTACGCCAGTCTGCAATATTATCAAAACCAGAGCCATATTTTGCAAATTCCTCTGCATCATTAAAATTCTGACCAGGGTAGAAATAATCATCAAGGTGCAAACCATCAACATCATAATTGTTAACTATCTCAAGTGCACCATCAACAATAAGCTGACGAACTTCTTCGAGTGCAGGATTATAATAATAATTTCCGTCTGAATACTGCTCTACCCATTCTGGGTGAAGTTTAGCAGGATTATTTGCGTCTAATTGCTCCCATGTTAAACCTCTGCTTGCTCTATATGGGTTAATCCATGCATGAAGCTCTAAACCACGCTTATGAGCCTCATCTACCCAATAAGCGAGCGGGTCAAAATTGTTTTCTGGAGCTAAACCCTGTGTACCTGTTAGCCAGTGACTCCAAGGGAAAATTTCAGATTTGTAAAGAGCATCACCAGAAGGTCTAACCTGTAAAAATATAGTATTAAGACCTGTTTGAGCTGCATTATCTAAAATATCATCAGCTTGTTTTTTAAGCTCACTTTCTGATACAGTTTTCTTTGTAGGATAGTCAAGATTATAAACAGTTGATACCCAAACACCTCTCATTGGTGTTGCTTCGGTTTCATCTACCGCCTGTGCCATAAAAGGCATGGTCACAATAAGACACATTAAAATAGAAATTATTCTTTTTTTCATAGATATTCCTTTCTTTAAATATATTCTGTTATCATGGTATCATCTTGCAAAGGGTTATGCAATAGGTATTGACTTCCAATAGCAAAAAATCACAAATAAATAATATATTTAAACTATATGAAAAATAGTTTCCGCCTATTCATTAAGTTATGAACAGGCGGAATTTTTTATATACTTTGGAGTTTAAGCTCTCCATCTTGTGCTGTAATATGAATACCGATAATCTTATTATCTGTGAGAATTTCGTTTGCAAGTGCATTTTCAACTTCTTTTTCAATGAGTCTTCTAAGATTTCTTGCACCGAATTTAAGTGAATAGGACTTTTCAACAAGATAATTTTTAAGACTATCATCCCAAGTGAGTCGAATTTCACGCTCATTAAGATTTTTAGCCAAATCACCAAGAAGAATATCTGCGATTTTTGCAAAATCTTCTTCTGACAGCTGATTAAATGCTATAATTTCATCAATTCTATTTAAGAACTCTGGACGCATAATATCTTCGAGTGCTTTTATAGCCTTTTCTTTACCCTGCTCGCTTGCAGTCTTTCCAAAGCCTAAAGATGTAGTTTTATGACTGCTGCCAGCATTTGAAGTCATAACGATGATTGTATTTTCAAAGTTAACCATTCGGCCATGTGCATCTGTAAGTCTGCCATCATCTAAAATCTGAAGTAAAATATTTAATACATCTGGATGAGCCTTTTCGATTTCGTCCATTAGTATTACAGAATATGGTCTGCGACGGATTTTTTCAGTAAGCTGTCCAGCCTCATCATAACCAACATATCCTGGAGGCGAACCGATTAAACGAGCCACAGTATGCTTTTCCATATATTCAGACATATCAAGTCTAATTAGAGCCTCTGGTGAGTCAAACATATCCTCTGCAAGAGTTTTAACAAGCTCAGTTTTACCTACACCAGTAGGGCCTACAAACAGGAATGAAACTGGCTTTTTCTTAGGACTAATACCCGCACGATTACGGCGTATAGCCTGTGAGATAGCGTGTATAGCCTCATCTTGACCGATAACTCTTGTTTTGATACGATTTTCCATATCGCTTAAACGCTGCATTTCCTGTGCCTGAACCTTGCTTGCTGGAATATTAGTCCAAAGCTCAATTACAGCTGCAAGGTTATCAAGTGTTAGCACTGGACGTGGAGCTGCTTCTGCCTCATGCAGACGGCTTTCAAGCTGTAACTCTTTAGAGCGTAGCTCTGCAATTTTAGCATATTTATTGTCAAGTTCTTCGGTTGTCATCGCCTGACCATCTGGAGTTTGGTCACTCATCATGCCCTCACGCTCTAATGTTACGCTTTTAAGCTCGGTTTTAAGGTCTGCCGCTAGTGATAACATCTCATTTTTTAGATTTAGGTCTGAACAAGCCTCGTCTATAAGGTCAATTGCCTTATCTGGTAAAAATCTATCAGTTATATATCTTTCAGAAAGCTGAACTGCTTTACGACACATTTCATCAGAAATTGTGACTAAATGGTAATCCTCATAATAGGATTTTATACCCATTAAAATGTCTGTTGCATCATCAAGAGATGGTTCTTCAACTGATACAGGCTGAAAACGACGCTCTAAAGCAGAATCCTTTTCAATATGCTTACGGTATTCGTTAAAGGTTGTAGCACCAATAACCTGAATTTCGCCACGAGATAAAGCTGGCTTTAAAATATTAGCTGCATTCATAGAGCCTTCAGAGTCACCAGCACCAACAATATTATGAACCTCGTCGATTACTAAAATAATATTGCCGAGTTTTTTAACTTCCTCAATAAGCCCCTTCATACGGCTTTCAAATTGACCTCTAAACTGAGTACCTGCTACAAGTGAAGTTAGGTCTAGCATATAAATCTCTTTATCTCTGAGCTTATAAGGCACTTTACCCTGCACAATTCTAAGGGCTAATCCCTCTGCAACAGCAGTTTTACCTACACCTGGTTCACCGATTAAACAAGGATTATTTTTCTGACGGCGGTTTAAAATCTGAATAACACGCTCTGTTTCTCTATCACGACCTATAATCTTGTCGATTTTACCATTTCGTGCCTTACCAGTCAAATCCTCGCAATAGTTTGTTAAAAACTTGCGTTTTTTATCTTTTTTAGGCTCTTTAGTTTTCTTTTCAGTTTTATCATCATCAGATTTTGAAGAATTTTTATTTCCGAAAAGTGGGAATGGAAATGGCATTTTCTTTGATGTACCTAAGTTTTCATCATCTTCCGCTTCATCGTCATCTGCTTCACTTACGGTAGGCATTAGACTGTTTAAATCGCCAAAAGCACCGATTTCACCAGCAAGTGCATCTAAATCATCCTCAGTGATTCCCATTTGCTCCATTAAGTTATCAATAGGCTTTATACCCATTTCCTTTGCACATTTAATGCAAAGACCTTCTTGCTCAGAGTTATTACTCTGGTCAATTTTTGTTATAAACACAACTGCAACATTTTTTTTGCAGCGTGAACACATTGGCATATTCATGTAATTCTCTCCTTAAAAAAATCATACACTTGGCAATAAGCCAAGTAAATATGCAGTTATACTTGTTTTAGCCACATTTTGTGGTGATAAATAGCCGTTTACACCAAAGATTTCAGGTGCAAATTTTTTAAGCAAGTAAAGAGCAGCTATGCATAGTATTATAGCCACTGCTGCACCTAGTACAAGACCACAAATTCTATTAAGTGTGCTTATTACTGGTAACCTTGTAAGTATGCTCATTGTTTTTGTAAATACTTTAAGCACAATGTTAATTATAAACATACTGATAAAAAATACAACTGAAAAAGCGATACTTTGTGCGATAGGTGTGGCTATTTGCAGTATATTATTTTGAATTTGTGCTGCAATTTCAGGTGCTAAATTAGTTACCTCACCTAATTGAGTTTTAAAAACCTCGTTTACAATAGGTGTTACGATTTTAGGTGCAATTATTGGTGCAATTATTCTTGAGATTATAGTTGCACCAAACATAGACACAACTGCTCTAATACTGCCAACAACAGTTCTGACTAATCCTTTTTTATAACCTATAATAGCACCATAGATTACAACCAAAACAATTATAATGTCTGATAGATTTAATATATTTTTTAAGAAACCTAAATTATTTATTAAATCCAAATTATTAAAACTCTCTAAAGATAATTCATTCATGATTTTAAATCCTCTGATGTATCTGATGATGTCGAAACGTGTTCGGCTTGTTTTGAATATATAAGCCATACACCGCCATCATTTGCCAAATTTATTGCCCCTGCACCAACTGCACTTTCATTTCGCCATAAAGCACTCATAGATGAATTATAAACTATGAGTCCACTTGATGTTAACACAGCTATTCTAGAGCCATCATAATCTATGGCTTGAATTTCCTGTGGAATTTCAAGTATATTGTTGCTCACACCATGTGAACCGATAATATAAACTGCTGTTCGTGCATTAGATGAGTATGAACGCAAAGCAATTACAAGCTCATTTGTGCTAAATGAAAACGCAGTTAAATCATCTGCTGTATATGTAAGCTGGTCTACAATTTGACCTTTTTGGTTTATAACACTTGTTGAATAATCGCCAATTACAACAACAGATGAATTATCTAAAAATCTAACTGCAAGTGGCACATTAGATTCAAGTGATACTTCTTTTACATTCTTTTCATTGCTTAAATCACGCAAAAACAGTTTTCCTTCAAGTTTTGCATCCTCTGTAATGCCGAATGATGCCACAGCTAGTTTACTGCCATCTGGTGAGATTGCACAAGATACAAAGTAATAATCAGGACTAGCCCATTTAAAACGCTGTTTGCCACCGCTTGTATAAACGGTTATAGCAGTTTTATAACCTGATTCATTTGTTATAAGAGCATAATCACCTGTCTCGCCAACCGTAGCTGTTAAAATAGATGATTCGGTTTTTTGTCTGCTTGCTTCGGCTACATTTGAAGTTAAAACCGCCTCATTACCATTTTTATCATATGCAAGCACATAACGTTCAGATGTCAAAAGTGCAGGTGATGTATAACCAAGACTAGTTTTAAGCCTAACTCCACCAGATGTTAAAATACTCATAGAGTCATTATCTGCCACTACAACACCTTGGTTAAATGCTTTTACAATTGATGCATTTATTGACTGATAATCAATATAATTGCCTTCTTGTGCATCATCAATACCTGCCCAGAAATAGCCTATAAATTGAGATATAGAGTTTGCATTTATTTTAGAGCCATTTATTGTAATGGTCAATGCACTTATAACAATAATCATTATACCTACCAAACGACGCATTTTTGCCACAAATCTAAGTCTGCGGTCTGGTGAGTTTATAATCTTTCTTCGTCGTTCATTTCTCGCCATACGAAGTGATTTTGCCTTTTGTGGCATCTCTCAGCCTCCTTTTATACATCTAGCTTATATGATTTTAACTCATATGTATCATCATACCAAAGTCTATTCATATAAAGTCCATGAGCTGGAAGTGTAGGCCCTGCACTTGCTCTATCACAAGAGAGTAAAACCTCTTTAACTTGCTCTGGTTTTATTTTACCACTTCCAACATGCATAAGTGTACCTGAAATAGCACGAACCATATTATATAAAAATCCATCTCCGCAAACTCTTATGCGAATTAGTTTTGTATCATCATTTTGCATAACAAAATTATGGTTTTCTACATATTCAGCCTGACAATGAAAAATAGTTCGCACAGTTGATTTAACAGGTGTACCTACTGAACGAACAGATGCAAAATCATGCGTACCTACAAAAAACTGTGCACCCTCATTCATTTTACTTACATCTAATGGATAAGTTGTGCGGTATGCTCTTTTAGATAAAAATGGGTCATTTATCTTGGAAGAATATATATAGTAAGCATATTCTTTTTTAGTGCAGTTAAATCTTGCATCAAAATCATCATTTACCTCTACTGCATTTAATACGGTTATATCCTCTGGTAAAACCGCATTTATAGCAAGCGGTAAACGCTGGAGCGGGATTGTACAGTCTGCTTTAAAGTTTGCAACATATTTTCTTGCATGAACGCCTGCATCTGTTCTGCCTACACCAGAAACATAAGTATCACATTTTAAAATTTGATTTATAGCCTCTGTAAGTGTCTGCTGAATAGTAGCTCCATTTTTTTGAGTTTGCCAACCATGATAATTAGTTCCGTCATAGGATAAGATTAAAGCAATATTTTTCAAATTTTGCCCTCCTTATAAACCAAAACGACCTAAAATAATAGTACAAGCAAACACTATTATTGAAACACCAATGGAAATATAATCTACACTGCAAATTTTAAGTTGTTTCATACGAGTTCTGCCAACATCTCCACGATATAAACGGCATTCCATAGCAGTTGCAAGTTCTTCTGCTCGTCTAATAGATGAGATAAATAATGGCACTAAAATAGGCACCATAGCCTTTGCACGTTTTAGTATACTGCCTGTTTCAAAATCTGCACCTCTTGCCTTTTGAGCCGAAATAATTTTTTCGGTTTCCTCGATAAGAGTAGGAATAAAACGAAGTGCAATAGACATAACCATTGCAAGCTCATGCACTGGCACATGTATTTTTTTTAGTGGTGACATAAGTCTTTCAAGACCTTCTGTAAGGTCAATAGGTGATGTAGTATAGGTGAGCATTGATGTACCGATAATAAGCAGCATAATGCGTACTACCATTTCAATAGCGGCATAAATACCCTGCTTTGTTATATGCAAAAATCCCCATTGCCAAATGACATCACCCGCTGTATAAAATATATTTAAAATAGCTGTGATAATTACAATCGTAACAATAGGTTTAAGACCACGCACAACCATTTTAAAATGCACTTTGGAAACAGCAATAATAAGCAAAAGATAAATAGCCATTAAAGCATAAGAAAATACGCCTGATGCAAGCAGTAATGACACAATCATTGCAATAACGATAACTATTTTAACTCGTGGGTCGGTTCTATGAACTATGCTATTACCTGGGAAAAATTGACCTAAAGTTATATCTTTTAGCATAGTTTCCCCTCCTTATATGCATTTAAAGCTTTTATGGCATCTTTAACTGTAAAAACTGAGGTATCAACATCAAAACCTCTGTTTTTAAGCTCTAACATTACCTTTGTTATCTCTGGAATATCAAGTCCAGCTTTAATAATTTCATCTGTATGAGAGAAAACCTCTTTAGGTGTACCTATAAGCATTATTTTGGCATGGTTCATAACAAGCATACGGTCACTCATTTTTGCAGCATCTTCCATTGAGTGAGTCACAAATAATATTGTAGCACCACTTTGCTTATGATATTGCAAAATTTGCTCGAAAATCTCATCACGACCAGCAGGGTCTAAGCCAGCAGTAGGCTCATCAAGCACTAAAACATCAGGACGCATAGCAATTATACCTGCTATTGCAACTCTACGTTTTTGACCACCCGAAAGAGCAAACGGAGAAATATCTCTCATACTGTCATCAAGTCCTACAAAAGCCATAGCCTCACGAACTCTGTCATTTATTTCACTTTCAGAAAGTCCCATATTGCTAGGGCCAAAAGCTATATCTTTTGCAATAGTTTCTTCAAAAAGCTGATATTCTGGATACTGAAATACAAGTCCTACACGAAAACGGGTATTTTTATCGCATTTGCCCTTTTCATTCCAGATTGACTTACCATCTAATAAAACCTCGCCTGATGTGGGTTTTAAAAGACCGTTTAAATGCTGAATAAGAGTGGATTTACCCGAACCAGTATGACCGATTATACCCAGAATTTCGCCTTTTTTAACTTGTAAACTCACATGGTCAAGAGCCATGCGTTCAAATGGGGTACCTGCTGAATAAACTTGAGTCAAGTCCATTACTTCTAAAATATAAGACACGTTCTTAATCCTCTTTTATTTTAAATAACTCTGTAAAATATCTGCACATTCACAGATATTCATAGCATCAATTGGTAAATTTGCATTTGAGCTGTTGTTTAGCTCATATAAAACCTCAATAGTTTGTGGTACTGTAAGACTGGCATCTTTGAGCTTATCTACATTTGTAAATATTTGTTTTGGTGTACCGTCCATAATAACTTTACCTTTATGCATAACAACCACTCGGTCAGCCATAATAGCCTCGTCCATATGGTGGGTTATAAGTATTACAGTTATACCAAAATGCTTGTTTAGTTCACATATAACCTTCATAACCTCTTTACGTCCCGAAGGGTCAAGCATTGCGGTAGGCTCATCAAATACAATACATCTAGGCATCATTGCAATGACACCAGCGATTGCAACCCTTTGTTTTTGACCGCCAGACAGCTTATGAGGTGCATGACCTCTATATTCATACATACCGACAGATTTTAAAGCATCGTCAACACGTCTGCGGATTTCCTCAGGTGGCACACCCATATTTTCAAGAGCAAACGCTACATCTTCCTCAACAACAGTCGCAACTATCTGATTATCTGGATTTTGGAAAACCATAGCACAAGTGCGTCTGATATCATAGATTTTGCTCTCATCTGATGTATCCATCATATCAACATAAACCTTGCCACCGCTTGGCAGACGTATAGCATTAAAATGTCCTGCAAGTGTCGACTTACCCGAACCATTATGCCCTAAAACAGCAACGAACTGACCACGTTTAATAGACAAGTCAACACCGTTTAATGCATATTTTTCATTGCCATTTTCATCATGATATGCATATGTTAAATTTTCAGTTTTAATAATTTCAGACATAGTTTATTCACCTATAAATCTAGCAGAAGAACCGCAAGGAAGTACAAGACCAGTTGAATCTACCGGCAGACCTAACTCCTCTGCTTCAATAGTACCTTTATGCTTTTTACCAGCTGTAATACCTAAAAGATACGACATAACAGAAGGTGCAAGACCAGTTGAATAGCTAGAGATAATAACAAACAGTGGTTTATCACTTAAAAGCTGCATAGTCAGCTCAACAAAGTCTGCAACATCTTCTTCAATTTTCCAAGTTTCACCTGAAGGTCCTCTGCCATAAGAAGGAGGGTCCATAATAATTGCATCATATTTTCTGCCACGGCGGATTTCACGCTGAACAAACTTTTTACAATCATCTACAATCCAGCGAATAGGCTTGTCTCCAAGACCAGAAGATGCTGCATTTTCTCTTGCCCATTGTGTCATGCCTTTTGATGCATCAACATGACATACACTAGCACCAGCGGCGGCGGCGGCGAGAGTAGCACCGCCTGTGTATGCAAATAAATTAAGCACATTTATAGGTCTGCCTGCATTTCTTATTTTTTCCATAATGAAATTCCAGTTAGCAGCCTGTTCTGGGAATAGACCTGTGTGCTTAAATGACATAGGCTTTAAATTAAAAGTCAGTTCTTTATAAGAAACAGTCCACTGAGCAGGAAGCTTTTTAATTTCCCATTGACCTCCGCCTGACTTTGAACGGTGATATATTGCATTAGCTTTATCCCAAGCCTTAACGCCCTCTGTTCTATTCCAAATTGCTTGAGGGTCAGGGCGAACAAGTGTATAATCTGCCCACTTTTCTACCTTTTCACCCCCACCGCAGTCTAAAATCCTATAATCCGACCAATCCTTTGCAATCCACATCTATTATAATCCTCGCTTTATATTATTTTAATCATACTCTACTATTTTAACATTTGTTTTTCTTATATGCAATGAAAAAGCTGTTAAGCGAATTTTAATATTGTATAAATTTCGCCTTATAGTGGCATAATTTATTTATAAAAGAAAAAAAAACGACACAGAACATATTAAAAGTCTGTGTCGTTTTTATAGATTTCAATTAAGATTTTTTACGAATATATGCAGCTAAACGCTTATCCTCTTGACGAATATGGTTAATCAGTTTACTAGCAAGACCATTAAGCTCACCAAGGGTTTGAACTGTCGCACCTTCTGTTTTAGTTTTAAGTACAAAGTTAGCAACATCCTTTTTGTATTGAGTATGGAATTTAAGATGTTTTTCCATATTTGGATATTTACATTTTCTCTGGAGTTTTTCCTCATCAGAAAAATGTTTGCTAACATATACTGCTAAAAACTCTGCAGTATAGACTATTTTATCTCGTCCTTGACCATTTGAGCAAGCATAAAGAAGTTTATTTACTGCATCAAAAATCTGCACATGCTCAGAGTCAATAAGTTCATTACCAGTTTCTATATCTGGTGTCATCTGGTAGTGATTAGTACTTACCGAGGTCATCACACTGGTAGTCGGACTGGCAAAAGGTATCGCCCATATGTGGGCTATTACCTCCTGCATTAAAGCTGCCGCCTGTTAATTTTTGTTCAAATCTACCGAAAGAGTTTGAATCATCATTAACTTCAAATGATGAGAAAATTTGACGCATTACATTTGCCTGAGAAGATAGTTCTTCGCTTGCAGCTGCAGATTCTTCACTTGTTGCAGAGTTAGTCTGAACAACAGTTGCAATCTGGTCAATGCCTTGAGTTACTTGGTCAATAGCCTCTGATTCGCTTTCTGCAGACTGAGCAATTTGAGTAATCTTATCCACTGCTTGTGTAGTAAGTTCTGTGCTGATAGTGATAGTTTCAGCAGCGGCATGTGCTATGCTAGAACCATGTTCAACCGCACGGATAGAATCTTCGATAAGAGCTGTGGTGTTTTTAGCAGCTTCAGCAGATTTACTTGCAAGATTACGAACTTCATCAGCAACAACAGCAAAGCCCTTACCAGCAGAACCTGCACGAGCAGCTTCTACAGCTGCATTCAGAGCAAGAATATTGGTCTGGAATGCGATATCTTCAATAGTCTTAATAATTTTGCTAATTTCCTTAGATTTATCAGTGATATCATCCATAGCAGCAATCATCTGAGTCATTTGTTCCTGACTTGCACGGTTCTGCTCACCAGCTTGGTCTGCATTTTCACGAGCGATTCTTGCAGCTTCAGCATTTTGACGAGAACCTTCAGAAATATCATTGATGCTTGCAGATAACTGTTCTACAGCACTAGCCTGCTCAGTTGCACCTTGTGCAAGAGCTTGAGAAGCATTTGCAACCTGTTCTGCACCTGCAGAAACCTGCTCAACAGAACGTTTAACACCAGCAATCATAGAATTCATCTTCTTTTGCAGAGTGCTTAGAGATTCAGAAATAGAAACGAATGCACCTGGTAGGTTATTATCAACAGTTATATTGAACTTACCATCTGCCATAGCTGATGTGATATCAGAAATATCAGAGCAAGCCTTACGAAGAACATTTTGGCTTGTACGTAGTGCATCTGCCATTTCACCGATTTCATCTTCTGACTCATAGTAAACAGGGGTATCAAGTACACCTTCACTCATACCTATAATAGCCTTATGAATTTCACTTGTTGGGTCTACAATAGATCTAACTACATGTTTTGCGAATATAAATACCATAACAAGTGCTAAAAGTATTACTATATTAGATATTGCAACTACAACTGTACAGAATACTTGTAAATATTCACGCTTTTCATTAACAAGCTTTTCTATATTAACTTCCATATCTTCTGCAACTGCAGTAAGGTTTGCAAAAGCTGGTTGAATTTTTTGTTTTAATTCTATTTCAGCTTGCTCAAAATTTCCTAAGCTTGTAAGAGTAGCTACATTGTTAGCTTCTGTTTTCCAAGCTCTAACAGCATCTGCATACTCAGCTTCTTTACCATCATCTAAAAGCTCACTATAATTATCTTCTACATATGATAAATATGTATCCATGTTTTTGATTGCAGTGTCTAAACTTGACTGATTTTCAGCTCTACTAACACCTGTAGTATCAATAACCATATCGCTGACAATACGTGCTACTGAGTTATTTTCTACTTTGGATTTAAGTAGCATGTTTTCAAGTCGCATATGATTATCAAGCAGGTCTATACACTCACCTCTTAAATTTACCACTAGTAAATTGCTAGATATCAGCACAATTAGTGTCATTATGACTGGTACTGCAAAACCCCAAGTCAATTTTTTCTTGATTTTTAGATTTTTAAGAATCATTTTCTATCATTTCCTTCCTTTGAATCTATGAAAAAACGAAAAGCATTTATTTAAACTCCCCGTACTTTCCCTTTTGTATGTCGGCAACCACACGACCTTCAACAAGTGTTATAACTCGTTTTCTCATGACGTTTACAAATTGTTTAGCATGAGTTGCCATAATAACAGTTGTGCCACAACGATTGATTTCAGCTAAGATATTCATAATATCCCAACCTGTATCATAGTCGAGGTTAGCAGTTATCTCATCTACCACAAGAATTGGTGGATTAGAGATAACAGCTCTTGCAAGCTCAACTAGCTTTATTTGCCCACCTGAAAGCTCAAACGGATAACGTTCTCCCATAGCTCTCATACCGACCAAAGCTAAAGCCTTTGTTGTATTTTCCTCAGCTACTTTTGATTTAATACCAAGTGCACGCTGAACTATATATAAATTTTCTCTTATTGTCTTTTTTCTTATAAGACCAGTTTCCTGCCAAACCTGACCTACAATTCTTCTATATGCTGACCTTTTCCAATAGCGAAGTTTAGTTACTTCTTGGTCACCCATCCAAATATGACCAGAATCTGCACGAACCTGATTAGCAATCAGCTTAAGTAAAGTAGTTTTGCCTGCACCACTACTTCCAATTAAGAAAACAAAATCACCTTGTTCAATTGTAATTGAAACGTCGTCGATGGCTGCAAAGCGTTTTTTTCTGTCATTTAAAAAATACTTAGTTACATTCTGAAGTTCTATTTGAGGCACAATATTTCCTCCATAAATAAATATTAGACAAAATTCGATTTGTTTGTTATGATAATAAAAAATACTAAAATTGGAAGGTGAAACTCTTGAGAAAAAATAAATCAAAATTTGAAAAACTAAAAATGACAGTTCTTGCTATAATTTTATTTATTGTATTCGTTGGCGGTATAGAACTCGCCATTTGTTATTGGCACGATCCTCATATTTTTACAAAAATTGTGACGCCAGTACAAAATGCAGCAAAAACCACTCTATTAAACGGCAAAAAAATAATGGCAGATACTAGTAACTGGTTATCTGACAAAAAAGATTGGTTTGACAAAAAGCTAGAACAGCTAGGTGAGAAAATCACACAGCCACAAAAATCAAATCCAAATCAAAACGAACAAGAATCAGAAAACGTCTCAGGTGTAATGACAAGAATTGACGGCATAGAAACTTTAACTGGTGGCAATATACCTATAAGATACTTTGCACAAAATGACCCAGAATGGAAAGACCAGCTTTATGGTAACGACCCTATTGGTGTATACGGTTGTGGACCTACATCGCTTGCAATGGTTGTAAACAGTTTAGGTGTATCAGATACAACACCTGCCTTAATGGCTGCGTTTTGTGTTGAACAAGGATATTGGGCACCACAAAGTGGCTCATATCATAGCATCGTACAGGGAATCTCAGCTGCATTTGGAATTAAATGCACAGCACCTTCAGCACTTGATAAAGACGAGCTAATAAAAAGGCTTTCAGGCGGTGAAATAGCCATAGCACTTATGGGACCTGGTCATTTTACAGACACTGGACATTTTATAGTTCTTAGAGGAGTAACAAAAGATAATAAAGTACTTGTAGCCGATCCAATAAGCAGGACACGCAGTTTACAAGAATGGGATGCCGAGCTTATAATTAGTGAACTGAGTATGAGCCGCAGTAGCGGAGCACCTCTTTGGTTTTTATCGGTTGACAAGTAATCACATATCTGTCTTTATGTTACATCAATATTCTACAGCAAAGTTATGAATTCGGCAATACCCATAAATATTTTTTTACAAATAAAAATATTTATTAATTGTATTGCAATTTATAACACAGCGATAGGTTTTCCCACCGCATTTATATTAATTGCGGTGGGAAATTTTTATCTTTTCTTGTTTTTAAGCACATTAAGTATTCGATTATCAAAAGGAACAAGACGTTCTAAAAGTCTTCGATTTTGTTCTATTTGTTGTTTAAATAGTGTTTCCTCTTGATTTAAAGGCTCAGCATTTTTTTCTAGTTCATGCCATCTTTTTATTATATCCTGTGGTAATTCAGATTTTAGCGATAGCAGAATTGTGTCTGATTCCTTCATATATAATATTGGCTCCTGACGCATTGATAAAAGCATTTGAAATGAAACTTCATCATCACGGTTTAGAGCGTCAGACATTTGCTCTGTAATGTCATATATTTCATTTAAAAGCGAGTATCTTTTTTTAAGCTGAGCTATAAGCTTTATCCAATCTTGATTCATATACTTTGTGCCTCTTGTGCTTTTCTAAAAGTATCTCTCAGGTCTATAAGTTGTGGTTTAATTTGACCAAGAATTTTTGCATTTCTTCCGAAACGCACACGATTTAACATATACAAGAAATAATCATATAGTCTGTGAAGATCTCGACTTATTGGATACTTCATATCTAGAGTTCTATCCAAATAACTGACAATATCAATACATCTTACAATAGATGTTTCAAAAAGCTCAAAATCTTCCTTTTGTAGAGCTAGTTCAGAGCGAATCAAACGCTTAACAAGCTCATCATATAGAAGCATCAACAGTTCACCCTGAGTCATTGTATTAATGGATTGTTGTTTATATTGTTGATACCCTTGTATATCCATATTTTTAAAAACCCTTTCTTAAATGTGGTTAAGCAATACTAATAATTAATATCCACCACTCATACCAGCTAAATAAGAGCTTTGAGAGTTAGCCTGACTTATCAGAATTTCAAGTTTACTAAACTTAGAAGTATAGAAGTCAATTTTATCATTTAATTTATCAGTCAACTGTTCAATTATATCATCAATATCATCCATTTCCTTTTGGATTGAGTTTTGAATTAAAGATGTTGACGCATGCTCAGAACCTGCTTTTTCGATTAATATACCCTTTGGAGCACCAGTAGTCTTAGCATATTTATCTAAAACTTCTTTAAATTTTTGCATTCCTCCACCAATCATGCTGTCTTCATCACTTGAAGGATTAAATGCTTCCTTAACTGAATCTGGATCTGACTGAATAGCTGCTCTTAATTTTTCTTCATCAATACATAGTTTACCACCATCTGAAGCCTCAGTTGATGTAGTAATACCGATTTCCTGTAATTGCTGTGATGAGAACGCAAAACGCATTTCAGTCGCCAGACTTCTAAGTTCAGAATCTCCAAACAAAATGCCCTGTTTTGCCTTTTCTTCCCATTTTTCAATCTGTTTATCAGTCATCTCGGCCTTTTGGTCATCTGTAAGAGCCGTATAGTCTTTATTAGGCTTTGTAGTATACGCTTCTCTCAAATCGGCAAGCATTGCATTATAATCTTCAACAAATGTCTTTATAGCGTTAACGATTTTATCTGCATCAGCCTTTTGACTAAATGTTATTTTATCTACAGTATCAGCAGTCGCCTGTGTAACATCTTGGTTAAAGGTCTGATTTGCCTCAATAACAAGACCATCAATGTTAAATGTATTTGTATCACTTGTAATTTCAGTGTATACACCATTTACGTTCACAGCCATTGTAGCATCTTGACCTTTTGTAATATTACCACTGGAAACACCACTATCAATACTAGTAGTATCAACTGTACCAAAAATATTAGCGGCTAGATTATCACTACCATCTTCATTATTAGCATTTATAACAATATTGCCACTTGAACCATTCTGAGTAGATGTGAACAAAAATTGGTTTGTTGTTGAAGAATATGTAACTTTTACGCCAGCATCTGAATTATTTATATCAGAAATAATGGTTGATAATTTTGTGTTTGCGTCATATTCTTTTGAAAAGCTACCGATTGTAAATGTTTGTTTACCATCACCTGTTATTATTCCAAGTTGACCAAGTGTCATATTAGTATTTACGCCATTTGTTGCACCAGCTTGTAAACCTAATAAACCATCATCGCCTAGTAATCCCTCAGATGCAGAATTGATAGTAAATCTTTTACCATTTTCTCCACCTGCTACTTCAAATTCTAACTTACCTGAAGACTCTGTTACACTTACACGACCATCTCCAAATAGCTTTGCCAACTGGTCATTTAAAGATTTAGCTACATCTTCAACAGTAGTTTTATCGTCCATTTCTGGTAATGTAAGCACTCCACTTTTACCATCATATGTTACATTTATTGTAGCACCAGAAAGAAGTTCATAATTTTTTTTAGTTGTATTTAAATTACCAACTGTTATAGTACTAGTACCACTCGTTAATTCTTGGTCTTTTTTTAATCCCAATGCACCAAGTGTTTCCTCTGAACCACCTACTACCTTCAGATTGGTATCACCACTACTGTTATTAACCGTAATGCTGCCACCACTAACTTCTAAGCTTATTTCATCGTCAATTCCCATAGCATCTGCTTGCTCATTAAATTGCTTTTTAATTTCTTCAGCAATTTGTTCTTTTGTCATATCTTTAGCGTCTGCTCCAAAAGAAACAGTAATTGCTTTTGAACCATATTCAAATGTTATGGATTTACCTGCAAAATTGCTTACATCTGTTGTACCACTTAGGGATAAACTTCCAGATGTTATTGTTGTGTTATCTGTTTTTTGTCCATTTATACCATCAAATTTAACACTCGTATTTGTTGCAAGATTTTTTATTCCAAGAATTTCAACATTGCTATTTGTTGAACCTGAAACAGAAACTTTACCTGCGTTACTACCTAATGCTGTTGCAATATTACTTTGTAATAATGCATTACTCATCAGGTTTGTACTTGATGTATATGATGTATATTTGTTTGACAGAGATACAAGCTGATTACTAATATTACGATAAGCTTGCTGCTGCCAACCTAAAACTGTTTTTTGTTGGTTTTGTTTATCAATTTTAGATTTAATATTCTGCACCATACCTTGAATAAGGCTTTCGGTATCAAGACCAGATGCAAGACCACTGATTATATTACTGCTTCTGCTACCATAGATACTAGAACTAGAACCACTGCTCATTAAACTGCTTATTGATGCCATAATAAATTACTCCTCTCTTATGTATGTTATAGATACAATTTCTTACATTTTTATATTTCATAAAAATTTCTTCTGTTCTTTTATTTCGACATATAGTATACTAAAAATAATAGATAGAATAAGAATAATTTTGATAAGGATGTGATTTTATGCCAGAAGTTATAGCTATCACAAATCAAAAGGGTGGTGTAGGTAAAACAACAACATCTGCTGCCCTTATAGTTTCACTTCATAAGCGTGGAAAAAAGGTGCTTGCTATAGATTTAGACCCTCAAGGCAATTTAGGTTTCAGCCTTGGAGTTGACATTGAAAACGCACATACTCTATATGAGGTTTTTAAAAAACAAATTGCAATAGAACAAGCAATATGTAAAACTGAATATTGTGACCTTCTAGCTTCTAATATTCTTTTATCAGGTATTGAGCTTGAGTTTAACAAAGCAGGCAGAGAGTATATGCTAAAAAGTGAGTTAAATCATATTGCTAAAAATTATGATTATATAATAATTGATACACCGCCTGCACTTAGTCTTTTAACTGTAAATGCATATGTATCATCAAATAAACTTATTATACCAATGGCACCTGAAATTTTGAGTTTACTTGGTGTAACTCAGATTAAAGAAACAATAGAAACGGTTAAGCAGTATTATAATCCTAACCTTGAAGTTCTCGGCATTTTACTTAACAAATTTAATTCACGACTCAACTTAAACCGTGAAGTTTTAGAAATGTCTGAGCAAATTGCTACACAACTTAATACAAAAGTTTTTAATTCTCGTATTAGACAAAGTGTCAGTGTAGCCGAAGCTCCTGCACATGGTGAAAGCGTTATAACATATTCACCAAATAGCAAACCATCTGCTGATTTTATGAGCCTTACTGATGAAATAGTTAACTTATGTGAAAGAAAATAAAAGGAGGTTTTTTATTCTATGTCACCAAAACGCAGTAATAAGACTGCCCGAGTATTAAATCTTATTTCTAAATCTGACAATGAAGTTTCTGATGTAGAAACAAATACACAAGACACAATAAATTCTAATAACAACATGTCTGAAGATGCTATTGCAGATTTACTTGCAAAACATGATAATGAGCAAAATAATGAGCAAAATCAAGTTAAAGAAACTACTTCTGAAAATCTTTCAGAGACTACTAAAGCTTCAAATGAAACTTTATCTGATGATTCTAGTGATACGTTATTTGCCCAAAATAGTCAAGAAAAGCAACCAGAAAAAACACAAACTGAGCAATCAGATATAAAAGAACAAACGTCACAAACTTCTGCCGAATTGCCACCGGCACCACAACCTGTAGTACCTATACTTCAAAATGTGCGTGAACAGGAATCCCACCTTGAAGACCAAATTTGTTCTGACCTTTTGAGCAACTTAGAGCTTGAGGAGCAAACTATTAAACGTGCTACCAAACCTGAAGTTGAAGATTCACTTGAATCTACTGCTGAACCTGAAAATGTTTCTGAGCCTGCTTCTGAACCAGACTCTAATGCTATTTTATCTGATGATTCTATTGCTGCATTATTTGCTCAAAATAATGGTGAGCCTGAAAAGTCTAACGATAATACACAGACTGTGGAAAACAAAGCGGAATCCACACAAGAAAATACTGGTTATTTTGGTGCAACTGCACATGGTAAACGCTCAGTTCGTTATGTTAATGTAATACAGGAATTAGTGGAAGAAGAAGCTAAGTATTCATTAAAAATGCTTGCATGTAATTGTCCTCGTTGTTTAGCTGACATGAAAGCATTAACGCTTACAAATTTACCATCTAAATATGTTGTTATTGATGACGAACAAAAAAATGGTATTTTACGAATATATTCATCTAAATATTCAAGACTTATTTCTGTAGAAATGATGAAATCATGTGTTATTGTAAATGAAAATCCTCATCACTAAAATAAAAAAACAGGGGTAAAACCCCTGTTTTTTTATTTATATTTATTTTTTAGAAGCTCTAGAAGTTGCATAGGTGAGCCTATGTCCTCAGCTGCCGAACGGTTTTCATTCTTGGCCTCCAAAAGTTCTTTTCTAAGTATTTGAACATTTTTAGGTGCATCAACACTAAGCCGAACACGTCCACCATTTATTTCCTGAATAGTTATTTCAATATCATCGCCAATAACAAAGGACTGACCTGTTTTACGTTGTAAAATAAGCATTATTTGTTCCCCTTTTCAAGGCTTGAAAGCGGAAAACGCATTTCATAATCATCTAAAATTACCTGTTTAGCCTGTCTTGTCGAGTCATTTATAACTATTGGGCAACGAAGATTTATTGTACTATCTGAAAGAGGTTTTTTTATTCTGCACATATTATAGAAACAAAGTTCTTCACTTTTTTCAACTTGCATCTGTTTTAATTCATCGTGATTTAAAACAGGCTTATAATCAGATATAAGCATAAATGGATTAACTAAAGTAAATGCAAGATAAGGTGTTTTTATGCTTTGAAGACTTAAAAGGAATGATTCTTCTCCTGAAAACTGCAAAAGAGCGAACTCTTTTTCATCTTCGAAACCAAAAATACCATCTTTAAAGTGTAAAGTTGTAGCAGGGTCTATAGTTACCTCACCAAAACGCTTTGTTAAAATTTTCATATTTAACCTTTCTTATGCTTTAACATCTACAGGCTCATAATTAGGGTCAGCAGACGGTGGAACATAGAGTGGCGAGCCAATGTATTTAATAATAACATCTGGTTTCTGAGTTACAGAGAACTCTATATCCCCTGGAATGAATTCAAACTGACCTTCATTCATACGCCAATCGAAATTTAATTTATCCATTTCATAACGTATATTGAGTTCTGCATCATCCCATGAAATATCTGGGCCTACAGATGGTAAAAACTTCATAGCAAAATCAGTATTTACCTGTTGACTTTCCATAGCAAATTTAGAAATTAATTGTTCACCGATTTTAGCTTCCAGCAGCAAATCACCCCTTCTTGCATAAGTTGCCATTGTATCATAGACCTTTTGTTGACCCTTTTGAGCAGCTTGTTCTATGCTACGCATTGCAGTAGGACAAATAGAATTTCTAGCTTCAAATGTGTCAAGCTGTAGACGAACTGGTCTACTTTGTATTTTTATTCCACCCTTATCTCTTGACACTTCTAAATCCACAGAGGATTTTTTATAATCTAGACGTGCGTGATTAACGGTCATTTTAATTTCTATTGGTATAGTTTTTATTTCAATCAATCGCTTCATCTATATTCACTCCTTATATGCCTTATATAATTTACAACATTAACTCATATAATCAATAAATGATTGTGAGAGCACCTGATTACCAACTCTAAGTGCCGCATTATAAGTATATTGTGCGTAAGCAAATGTAGTTAGAGCGTCTGCCATATCAGTTTTATCTATACTTGTAAACTGTTCTGTCAGATTATCGCCAGTTTCAACAAGTCTGGTTTCATTAGAGTCTAAAAACTCGGCTCTTGAAGTTATAGTACCCCGCTGAGTGTTGAAGTTAGTAAAAGATTCGCTCATCTTACCAAAAAGCTTATCCGCAGTTTCCTTATCAGCTGCTGGTAAATTACCATCTTCATCAGCCTTAGAATAAATTTCACCTAATTGAGAGATTATAGAAATCATATTATTAGGTGTGCCTTCATCATCTGTACCATAACCCATAATTTTAAGGCCTGAAATACAGGAATCAAAAGCAGTTGAAGGAATAACCTCTTGGTTTCCATCTAATGAAAAACCTAGACCAATATCAACATAAACGTTTTCGTTTAGCATTTCCTTTACGGCAGCTATTTCCTCTGGTGTAAGACCATTTGCCGCCATAACAGTTTCATCATCTGAAATATCATTTACATTAATTCCACGATAAAGAAGCTCACCATCATCTGTTAACTCGAATGGTGCATTATCACCATCAGCACCAGCAAATACATACTTATCGCCATATTTAACATTTAATGTATGAACCATACTTTGAGCTACACCCTTTAAGGTTGTGCCAAGCTCTTTTAAAGCACCACCTGTTGGAGAGTTTTGAGCCTTCATAGCTTGCTCAAGAGCTTTGTTATACTGGTCGCTTATTTGCTGCATACTGCTATGAGCTTGTTCAAACTTACTAATCATAGTAGAGTTAGTTTCCTGTTGAGTTTGGTTTTTAGCATATGCAGAATGTAAACGGTAAGATTCTGTGGCTCTTGCTGGAGAATCTGCGAAGGAGTTAAATAAACGTCCATCGCTTAGAACCAAATTCATTGCATTATACTGATTAAGAGTAGCTTTTGCAAGGCTACCTCTATATGTACGAAGTGTACTATTAGTTGTAACTCTCATATGTAAATTATTACTCCTTTCTACTTATTAAACGCCCATACGATTTATAACTTGCTCCATGAGTTCATCAAGAGCAGTAATCATTCGGCAAGAAGCGGCAAATGCCTTTTGGTATTGCATCATGTTTACACCTTCTTCGTTAAGGTCAACACCAGATACCCCCTCACGGCTATTATTTAAATCATCAGCAGCGGTAGCATATGTGTTATACAGTGATGAAGTAGTTTGCATATCGAGACCTAAAACACCTTGCATATTTGAATAGAATCCCTCAAATGTACCATTATATATTACACTGCCTGCCTGTCCACCTTCGTAGCTAATATTTTGACTAAACAGTGCTTGGAATCTTAAAATATTATCATTTGCATCGCTTGATGCGTTCTCTTTTGTAGAAGCTACTATACTTACATTGCCATTTCTCCATGCATCAGAAATAGATATATTAGCAGCTGTAATATCAGCAGTTTTATCACTTGTTTCAAACAAATTACCTGCACCATTTATTTTATCAGGGTCTAGTGCATTACCATTTGCATCTTGAGTATTTAGTTTATTCATTTCATCAGCAAAAGTTTTTGCAAGTGCATCAAGTGAAGCCTGATAATATGGAATACCCTTATTTGTATTTTTATCATCTGGACTATATTCGCCCTGACCAGTTAGAATCTGACGCATAGACTCAAGAGCACCATAACCCATACCTTCGGTTATATCGCCATTTGGGGTAAGTGGATCCATTTCACCATCGCCATCAGCATCTGTAGTTCCACGAATTATCTGTCCATTTCTATCTTTCAAAGCACTAACATTAAGTGAATAGTCATCATTCATTTCAATATTAGCTGAATTAATACCGTCAACTAGTGTATAACTTGGCTTTCCAGTACTTTCATCAACCATCTTGATTGTGAGTTTTTCAATTTCTACACCAGAGCCTAAATCTTCTTTACTATAAGTGATATCGACCTTCATATATTGAGAAAGCTCATCTAAAAGCATATTTCTCTGGTCTCTAAGCTCTAGAGCTGAATCACCACTTATGTCAGCTTTACGAATTTGTTCATTTATATCACGAATATTTTGAAGAAGTGTGTCAATATTTCCCACTTCTTCTTTATACTTTGTTTCATAATTATCCTTAACATCTTGAAGTTTTGAAGCTGCTAAGTTAAAAAGCTGACAAAGTGACTCAGCAGAATTTTTAACAAGGTTATCAAATTCAGCAGTACCAACATGGTTAGCATTGAGTTTGCCGATTTTATCTAGCAAATCTTGAAACTGTTTAGTTATACCTTCTATTCCAACATCATTTATAACACTTTCAATTTGCTCCATACCAGCAAGCAACGCATCAGCAGAGCCAACATTGCTCATTTCATTTCTGAATCGTATATCAAGATATGGGTCTCTAAGCTGAGAAACGCCATTCATCATAACACCAGCACCAGCATAAACTGTGCTAGAAGAGCGATAAAGCCCAGAACCATTTACCACGAATGTGGACTGGTCGAGAGCTCTTCTTGTATAACCTACTGTATTTATATTAGAAATATTTTGACCAGTAATATTAAGAGCCATCTGGCTTGACATCATACCTGTACGGGCGATAATAAAATCTCCGAAACTACCCATTTTACATTTTCCTCCTATTATGCGTGAAAATCTGTGTGTAAACCAGCATTACTTGTTTGTATTTGCGAAGGGTCAACACCCATTTTTTTCATAGTCTGCTCTACTCGTCTTAAATTAGACTCTAAGATTGAGCGTGCAGCATCCGATGTACTTCTTACAATTTTGTATTGTGCTGATAGTTTATCTGCTGCATTTTTTATTTTTATTTTTACATCTTCATCTTCGACTTTAAGTGGTAACTCAGACAACTTAACTTCTTTCAGACCTAATTCATCTTGAAGTTTTAATCTTTTTTGTTCTATGTTTCTTAAAGTCAAAGAAAAAACTTGCTCATGCTTCATATAATCAGCAAGTTTTCCTAAGTCATCTTCACGGACTGACGTAACAATTTGACGTTGCATGTCAGCTAATTTAATCAAAACATCTGTAAGTTCATTTATTAGCTTTATCATGCCTTCAAATTTATCATTCATATTAACTTAATCCTCCAAACAGCATGATTTGTGCAGTCAATTTATCTAAATCATACTTATACTCACCATTTTGAACCTGAGTTTTGAGTTCAGATACTTTTTCAGGCTGTCCTATACGGACTTCTTGTGATATTTTACTTGACAATTCAAGTGCAAAGCGTTCATCTTGAGAGTAATTTTTGACCTCTACTCGGTCATATTGTACTGAACGCACAGAATTATTTCTATTACACTCAGACTGCATATTAGCTGTTTGTAGAGGGGTTATATTTGTTGTTTTATAAATGATCATAATTATTCAGTTCCTCCTCATTCAAACTAATTCCGAAGTATAGGTCTATTGTTTTCCGATACAGCGGCATTTGATGTATAATCTATCGGTAAAACTTAAAAAAAAATAATATGGAACCTATATTTTTTTAGGATACAAAAAAACACAGGATATTACACCTGTGTTTTAATATTTTGCTATCTCCATTGATTTAGCTTACGAGTAAGCACACCAGCTATATTTTCACAAGAAGCCTGAACGGTAACTGCACCTATTTTTTGAGCAACCATAGGCATACCATATACAACACAAGAATCTTTATCTTGACCTATGGTAAATGCACCTTTTTGCTTCATTTGTAGAAGGCCATTTGCACCATCACTGCCCATACCTGTCATAATAATACCAACCATATGACAACGAACATTTTCAGCCATTGATTTAAATAAAACATCAACTGAAGGGCAATGGCCGCTTACTTTTGAGCCTTCTTGGCAATTAACTGTATAGTTAGTACCTGTTTTAACAACTGTCATATGCTTATCTCCTGGAGCTATAAGCACCTGACCAGTTTTGATAACATCACCTGTTTTTGCTTCTTTTACATTTAAGTCACAGCTTTTATCCAGTCTATCGGCATACATTTTAGTAAATCCTACTGGCATATGCTGAACAATAACTATACCTGGAGTATTTACAGGTAAACGTTTTAACACATCTAGCGTAGCTTCTGTACCACCTGTTGATGCACCAAGAGCAATAATTATTTGGTTATTAAACTGAGATGTAAAAGTAAGATTTGACACTGGAGAAACACTTGACCTAACCGTAACTGGTCTTTTTCTTACTCTTGAGCAGGAAGCGATTACAATTTTGTTTGCTAAGCTTCTTATAAATCGTTCTTTACCATTTATCCCATCTGGTTTTCTTACAAAGTCAACCGCACCTACAGCGAGTGCATCAAATACTCTAAGGTCGAGTGATGATACAAGGATAATAGGTATCGGATACTCAGGTAAAATACTTTTAACAAAATCTATACCATTCATACCTGGCATTTCAACATCAGAGGTTATAACATCGGGCTTAAGAATTGGTATTTTAGCTCTTGCATCTCTTGCATTTACCGCCTCACCAACGACCTCGATATTTTGATATCTCCTCAGCCCATCATGTATTATTCTGCGAGCTAACATAGAGTCATCTACTATCATAACTCTTATTTTTTTGTTGAAACCAAACGACATAGTTCTACACATCCCACAAAATTTTAATATACTTTTCTCTGGAAAGATATGTTATTTCTTTTCAAGAGTTCAGTATAATTAAATTATACTTACATTATATTATACCATATTTAAATTATTAAACAATCTGTATAATATATATATTTACTATATTTTTTGGAATGTAGCGGTTCTTAACATCTTATATTTGGAATTTTTGCTTAAATTTTCCGAGTGTCCAATCATTAAATAACCACCTTTTTTAGTGGCATTATAGAAACGCTGAACAAGTGCATCTTTTGTAGGTTGGTCAAAGTATATCATAACATTTCTGCAAAAAATAACATCAAAATCCAATTTAAATCTAATTGGGTCCATAAGATTAAACTTTCTAAAGATAACGTTTTTTCTTATTTCTGGTGTTACAGTATACATACCGCTTCCATCGTTTCGTTTTACAAAATACTTAGTTTTCCATGAAGATGGGATATCGTTTGGCATTTCATAAGATGGATTTCTGGCATGAGCTAATACTCTTGGTGAAATATCAGTAGCAAGAACTCTTGTATCCCACTTACTTGCATTTGCACCAAAATATTCTTTTAGACACATTGATAAATTATAAGGTTCTTCACCTGTTGAGCAACCTGCACTCCAAATAGAAAGCACTTTTTTCTTTTCGTTCTTTTTAGAGATATCAGGCAAAACAACATTCATAAAAAAATCATAATGTTCTTTTTCACGCATAAAATAGGTATAATTTGTTGTTAGCTTACTTAAAACTAACTCAATTAAAGAGCTATCTTTTTTGGATACGAGTCTGTCCACAAATTGTGTAAAAGTTTCATAACCTTCACTTGCAAGTGACATTGACAAACGATTATTTATAAGTTGTTTTTTCTTGGTCAGGTTAATACCATAATTATCCTGCATAAATCTGACCATTCTTTCAAAATCTGAATCAGATAATTGCATCATAATTGGTTTTATCCTCTCTGCTTTATTATTGTTATTGTTTAATTTGCTAGCAATAAAGGACAATCCAATACAAGCATTGTACCAGAATTATCTGGAATATTACACATACCTGATACATATTTCTGTGCATTATGCTGAGGTACAGGTAAAATAGAATCTATTGGAATGTCGATAATCTGGCTTACAGCATCAACTAAAATACCTATTCTTACATCATCAACATCTATCACTATGATACAATCTGTATCTATTGGCTCAATATTTAATCTTTGACGCATGTCAAGAAGTGGAATAATCTGACCACGCAGATTTATAATTCCTTTTACATAACTAGGAACCATTGGAACATAAGTTGCAGCATAATTTGTTATAATTTCCATAACAATTTCTGCTTCTATACCGAAAAGTAGATTATCAGTTCTAAAGGTTAAATATTTACGAGTTACAACTTCTTCAACATCTTGTTGTTTGTTATAAGCTGCCTGTTGTTCTTCTGTAGCAAACAGCATATTTTCATCAGCCATAGTATTCCCCTCGCTTTTCTGTAAAATTAATTAAAACATAGAATAGCCTGTATCTGATGATATTAGATTGGAAACATCAAGAATTAGGCTGATATTACCATCACCTAAAATTGTACAACCTACAATACCAGCTTCTTTTATGCCAAATGTATTTAAGTAGCTAGGCAGAGGTTTAATAACTACTTGTTGTTCACCTAAAAGCTCATCTACAAACAGACAGTAAGAGTTTTCGCTTGTTTCAACCCATACAAATATACCATCTTCGGTTTTTTCTGCACGAGGCACAAGCCCATAACGCTGATGAAGTCTAAGTACAGGATAGAAATTATCCATCTTACAAATCATTTCACCCTTCATCGCATCATGTATAATATCTTCATCTGTTGCTTTAAAGGATTGACGTGTATTTTGGATTGGAATAGTAAATATAGAATCACCCACAGCAACTTCCATACCATCCATAATAGCAGTTGTTAGAGGGATTTTAAGTGTTGTGCAAGAGCCTTTACCGAACTCACTTGCCATAATAACGATACCACTAACTGCTTCTACATTTTTCTTTACAACGTCCATACCAACACCACGACCAGAAAATTCTGTAACTTCGGTATTGGTTGAAAAACCTGGCATCATTAAGAAGTTTAAGATTTCACGTTTAGAGTATTCGACATCTGGGTTTGCAAGGCCTTGACGAATAGCCTTTGCTAAAACAGCATCTGTATCAACTCCGCCGCCATCATCTTCAATTTTAATAATTACTTCACTGCCTGTATTTTGTGCAGAAAGAATAATCTCACCTTCTGGATTTTTACCAGCAGCTATACGCATTTGTTCGTTAGTTTCTATACCATGGTCCATAGAGTTACGAACGATATGCATAATAGGGTCACTTATGGCATCGACAATAGTTTTATCTATTTCGGTATCCTCACCAACAATAGTGAGTCTTACACGTTTACCAAGCTTCTGTCCCATATCACGTACTATACGACGCATTTTTTGGAATGTACCAGAAACAGGCACCATTCTAAGTGACATAGATATATCCTGAAGCTCATCAGTTAATTTTCTAAGCTGTCTTGCAGATTTATTGAAATTATCAAGTTTTACACCATCAAGACCTTTAAGGTCTGGAGATGCAGTTACCATTGCCTCTGTAATAACAATTTCGCCTACAACTGCCATAAGCTGGTCAAGTTTTGAAAGGTTTACACTGATAAGGCTTTGTTTAATCTGATGACCCTGATTATTATTGTTATTTTCTTTTGCTGGGGTAGCCTTTTGCTTAGATACAGGTGCAGCTTGATTAACCACTTCTGGTTTTGGCTGCTGATTTACTTCCTGCTTAACTTCGGTCTGTTGTTCTGGTTGTTGAGCAGGTTGTTGTATAGTTTGGCTTTGCTGTTTAGGCTGAGAAAATTCATCAGTTTCCTCAAAATTTTTAACAAAACCCATAGCTTCAATGATTTTACATGCATTTTCACGGTCTGCAACTGTAGCAAAATGAATTTTAAAACCATCTTTAGCAATTATAGATGCAACTGAGCTATCATCAATATCCTCTGGCTCTGTCAGGAAATCGGAGCAACATTCACGAACATCATTTACAATCATAAATGCACGCAGGTTTTCCATTCCACAGCCTTCATCAAGATATACGTTTATTGTATACGGATATTCATTTACAATATTTTCCTGTGGTGCAGATGTAGATTGCTGCACATTTTCATCATTTTTTGTATCTACTCCATTAATTTTATCGATTACCGTATTAATTACTGATACAAAGTTGTCGATATCATTGGAAAGCGGTTTACCCGACTCGATATTTTCAATTTGTGCACGGAAATAATCAATAAATTTAAAAAGCAGATTAAATAGTTTTGGTTTATCTTCCTCTGGAATTATACTAATCGTTCCCTCACGAACTAGGTAGAACAAATCTTCTATTCTATGAGAAAGTGTCATTAATGGTTCAAACTCCATCATTGCAGCTGAGCCTTTTAATGTATGCATTATGCGGAAGATTTCGTTTACATCTTCTTGAGATAAAGTGTCTGCTTGTTCTGCTGCTAACATTATATCGTCAAGCTGTCCGAGTAATGAGTTTGTTTCAAACAAATACATTTCGATA
>CALWMO010000001.1 GCA_944381965.1 uncultured Butyricicoccus sp. | reverse complement strand
AAAAGACCTGTTTGCTGAGCAAACTGAACAAGTGTTGCAGTTTCCTCCATAGGAGCATCAATTTCTGCCATAACATGAAGTTCTGGGTGTTGGTTTACGATTCTTGCAGCATTAGCAGGGTCTAAGCCTCCTATATAAGACTGCTCAAGGTAGTTAGACTGACGCAATGCAATCATTGCCTGTATACACACCTGAGGGCTTTTAATTTCGATTCCAATTTTTCTTCCGCATGATTTAGCAAGCTCTACCGCTTGACCTACTGCGACCATTTTAGGGAACATGCGACGCAGTGAAAAGAAATCTGTTTCATTTACTGCATGGAAAGTGCTGTCATCAGTGGTAAAGCCACCATTTGTGCAAAGCACAGCAATGCCATCCTCGGTAGTGTCCAGTGCAATAATGCAGCCACTCGCCCCGTTTTCATTGCCCACCATAATTGATTCAATGCTATCTGGATTTGTGTCCATGCAGCCATGTGCGGACATAATAAATTGATTTCGATTGGTATAGTGCATCATGCTCTGTACGCCTCTTTTAAAATTAGATTTTTTCTGGTTCTGGATATGTTTCACCAAAAGTATCAACAGTAACCTTTTTCATTTTCTGCTCCTGACGAGGACGGTCATTCCAGTCTCTAGGAGTATTAACGATTTCGTCAGCAACTTCCATACCTTCGATAACCATACCGAAAGAAGCATACTGACCATCAAGATGAGGTGAATCCTCGGTCATAATAAAGAACTGAGAACCAGCAGAGTCTGGAATAGTGGTTCTAGCCATACTTAGAACGCCACGAGTATGGTTTAAATTATTTTGGAAACCATTAGCTGTAAATTCGCCCTTGATTTCATAATCTGGGCCACCCATACCAGTACCTTCTGGGTCACCGCCCTGAATCATAAAACCTGGAATAACTCGGTGGAAAATAGTACCATCATAGAAACCCTTGTTAATAAGAGAAATAAAGTTATTTACTGTATTTGGAGCAACACTTGGATAAAGCTCAGCTTTAATAATGCCGCCATTTTCCATCTCGATAGTAACGATTGGATTTGTCATTATATTTTCACTCCTGAATATAAACAAATTTCACCATACATTTTTAGTATAGCCTATATTAAGTATTTTAACAAAGGTTTGCCTATGTTACAAGTCAAAGTATACTCTTTTTTTCTTGCTTTTGCATAATTTGCGTATTTTGGACGTACTAACGCCAAAATTTATTATAATCATGTTTGTAGTTTTGGCACAGTTGACAATATTTTATAAACCTTATTTTTGTTATAATGTACATATCTTTGTATAGATATTTATTTTGGAGGCGATATAATGAATTTAATCGTTCTTCTGCCGATTTTAGCCGCTTTACTCGGTGTATTTGGCGGAGTTTTTAGAGGTCTAAGCCTTTTAAACGGTTATGAACCACAAACACATTTGCCGATTTCAGGTGATAATTTTCAGCTAATACTTATTATTTTATCTGTTGTTTCAGTTATTATCTTTCTTATTTTGTGTGCAAGAGTTAAATTTGATGCTGAACTTCAGTTTGAAAAAGTATTTGTAAACGACTCAGCTGGTCATAAAACACTTTGTGTGCTGTCTGCCTTGATTACAAGTTTATGTGGTGCAGGTGGTTTTTATTTTGCTCTGACAAATAGTGAAAAAGGATTTTATTCACATATAACCGAGTTTCCTTTATGGATACTTGCAGTGCTTACAGGTGTTGCAATAATCGGTCTTATAAGAGCAAAAGAAAATATAAACGAATCAAGTGCATATTTTACACTTATTCCTATGTTCTGGGCAACTTTTGACCTTATAGTTATATTTAAAAACAATTCTTCTTCACCTTTTGTAGGTTATTATAGTCTTGAACTTATACCATCTATCTTTTTAACACTTGCATTTTATGCCTTTGCCTCATTTTTATATTCTAAGCCAAAACCTAGATTTATGTTATTTACAAGCTCTCTTGCAATAGTTTTCAGCTTAGTTTGTGTTATAGGCACAGTTATGGCTCATATATTAAATCCTTCTCTTTGGGCATTTAATATTCAAACACTTATGCGTACTGGCTGCCTTTTAGGTACTGCATTATATTTATTTGCTCTAGACCTAAATCTTTGTAAAAGCATATGAAAATAAGAGAAACTTATACATGCCCGCTTGAACTGGTGCATGATATGATAAAAGGCAAATGGAAACCTATAATTTTATGGCGACTTAGATTAGGTAAAACCAGTTTGGCACAGCTTGAGCGTGATATAGAGGGAATAACACAAAAAATGCTGCTTGAACAGCTAAAGGAGCTTTCCGAATTCGGTTTTGTTGATAAAGAAGTATCGTCTGGTTATCCCCTAAAAACCGAATATTTTCTAACAAGCGAAAACGGTGAAAAAATATTGTCTGCACTTAAAATCATGCAGGAAATCGGCATTGATTATATGAAAAAACATGATATGCATGATATCCTTCGTGAGAAGGGGTTAATTTAAACCATACCCACAAAAAAGTGGGTAATTTACTAACTAAAAATCGCTTGATATAATAACCTCACTTAAAGAACTTAAGGAGGTTATTTTTTATGAAGATTTTAAGTAGTGGTATTAAAAACGGAGTAATTGAAGATAAATACGGCAAACATGGTGAGCAGTTTAATGAAAACGGCGTTCCAAGCTACTCATTACCTTTTGAAATTGTAGATGCACCAGAAGGCACAAAAAGCTTTGCACTATTTTTAGAGGATAAAGACGCATGTCCAATCAGTGGCGGTTTCTCTTGGGTACACTGGGTTGCTGCAAATATCACCAGAAATAAAATCGAGGAGAACGAAAGCCTAACCGCAACCGATTTTGTACAGGGCTTAAATAGCTGGATTAGTATGCAAGGCGGTCAGCAGTCAAAAGAGCTTTCACGTTTCTATGGCGGTATGGCACCACCAAACGAGCCACACACATATGAACTTCACATCTATGCACTTGATTGCATGTTAGATTTACAAAACGGCTTTATGTTCCATGAGATGTTCAGACAAATGGACGGTCATATTCTAGATAGTCAAACATTAAAAGGAGTGTATCGAAATTGAGTATTTTAGAGGCTATAATGTTACTTTGCTTTGGTGCTGCATGGCCTTTCTCAATCACACGCTCTATAAAGTCCAAGTCAACACAAGGTAAAAGCTTAGGATTTCTCATCATTCTTATTGTAGGTTATATTGCTGGTATAACAAACAAGATTTTATATCACAATGATATTATTTTGTATCTCTATATTTTAAATTTAATTATGGTGTCAACCGACGCCATACTTTGGTTAAAAAATAGAAAATATGAACTTTCAAATAAATAATAATTAAGCGGTATATAGATTTTCTCTATATGCCGTTTTTTTATTCTCTATAATATACTATAATATAGGTATCTATATAAAGGAGATATAAAATTATGGGATTATTTATTTGTTATGAAAAATGCTCTACTTGCAAAAAAGCTCAAAAATTTTTAGATGATAACAATATTTCATATGAACTTCGTGCTATTAAGGAGCAAAACCCTACTGTTGACGAGCTAAAACAGTGGCATAAAATAAGCGGTTTACCACTAAAACGCTTTTTTAATACCTCTGGTCAGCTTTACAGAGGTATGGAGCTATCAAAAAAACTGCCTGAAATGAGCGAAGAAGAACAATATGAAATACTTGCAAGTGATGGTATGCTTGTAAAGCGCCCATTATTTATAGATGGAGATACCGTTTTAGTAGGTTTTAAAGAGGCTGAATGGTCTGAAAAACTAAAATAAGTATATTTTTTAAGAGAAAATCTAAATTTTAGGTTTTCTCTTTTTTTATTTCACATAAACTACACATAAACTATATTGACTTATATTTATAGATATAATAAACTATGTTAATAGTTAACTACGTTTACTATTTGAAGGGAGGTTATGATTTGAAAATCGGAATGGAGCTTTTTATAAGAATGCATAATTTTAAACAGCTTAGAATAGCCGATAAACTTAACACTATGCCAAGCAATGGACATATGATATTAGGTATGCTTATTGCAAATGAAAAAAGTAAAGGCTCTGCTTGTATTTCATGTACAGACCTTGCAAAACATATGTCAGTTAGTACGGCTGCGGTTTCTAGAAGTTTAAAGCATTTAAGGGAAGCTGGGTTTATTGAAACCAGTATAGACTCAAATGACAGACGAGGTGCAATTATTTCAATAACCGAGCTTGGCAGGAAAACTATGTATGATGATTGCAATCGCTTGGAAGATGTTATGCAAAAAGCAACTGCTAACATACCAAAAGAGCAGTTAGAAAACTTTTTTTCTACATTTGATATGATATATAATGGCATTTCAAATGAGCTTAATAAGCTAGACTAATTTTTTGGAAAGGAATATATTATGAAAAGTATATTTAAACGGCTTGCTAGTCAGAAAAAACTGGTGTTTCTTATTATAGTATTTCTGTTTATTCAGGCCATTTGTGATTTATCACTTCCGAATTACACATCTGCACTTATTGACACTGGTATTCAAAACAGCGGTATTGAATATGCTGTGCCGACTAAAATAAGCTCTAAAGCCTATGATATGATTTCATCTAATATGAATGAATCCGAGCTTGAGCTTTGGGAAGAAAATTATATCCTCGATGGTGATAATTACATTTTAAATGCAAAAGCAGATGAAAAAGCCCTTGACGAGGTTTTTGCTTATCCAATCGCTCAAACAGTGATGAATATGCGTGGAATGACTACATCAAGAGAAAGCCTTGATACACTTGGCTATCAGATAGTACATTCGACCGCTGTTTCATTTATAAAAGCTGAATATGAAAGTCTTGGTATGGATTTAAACTCCATGCAAACGAATTATCTTGTTAGAACAGGCGGCAAAATGCTTGTTATGGCTCTTGGTATGGCGGTAGCTGCGGTTTTAAGCAGTCTGCTTGCTGCAAAAATCGGTGCATCTATCGGTCGTGATTTGCGTGGTAAAATATTTGAAAAGGTTGTAGGCTTTTCAGGAGCAGAATATTCTAAGTTTTCAACCGCCTCACTTATCACCCGCTCGACAAGTGATGTACAGCAAATACAGCTTACATTAACCATGCTGCTCAGAATGGTAGCTTATGCCCCAATACTTGCAATCGGCGGTATATTTATGGTTTTACGCACACATTCTGGTATGGAATGGATTATACTACTTGCTGTTATTATACTTTTTATACTTGTCGGCACACTTATGGCGGTTTCAATGCCAAAATTTAAAAAAATGCAAACTCTTGTTGATAATGTAAACAGGGTTGCTCGTGAAATTTTAACTGGTCTTTCGGTTATAAGAGCATTTGGCAGAGAAAAAGTGGAAGAAAACCGCTTTGATAAGGCTAATACCGATTTAACACGCAATACTCTATTTACTAGCCTAACTATGAGCCTTATGATGCCTTGTATGATGCTTTTAATGAATGGTATATCTGTTTTAATTGTTTGGACTGCTTCACATAGAATAGATTTAGGCGTAATGGGTGTTGGTGATATGACCGCATTTATAACCTATACTATTATGATTGTTATGAGCTTTTTAATGCTTGCAATGCTCAGTGTTATGCTTCCTAGAGCTGCGGTTGCAAGCGAGCGTATTGATGAAGTGCTTGCGGTAGAGCCTACAATTCATAACCCTAAAAATCCTGTAAAACCAGAAAATATAAAAGGTGTTATCAGATTTGAAAATGTATCATTTAGATATGATAATGATAGCGACAATGTGTTAAGTAATATTGATTTTACCGCTGAAACAGGTAAAACAACCGCTATTATCGGCTCTACTGGCTGCGGTAAATCCACACTTATAAATCTTATTCCACGTTTTTATGATGTAACCGAGGGCAGAATAACTCTTGATGGAATAGACATTCGTGAGTTTGATTTACATGATTTAAGAAAACAAATCGGTCTTGCACCACAAAAAGGCGTTTTATTCTCTGGCACTATTGCCTCTAATATTCGCTATGGTGCGGAAAATGCACCTGATGAGGTTGTTCATAATGCGGCTGAAATCGCACAGGCTACCGAGTTTATAAACAGTAAGCCTACAAAATATGAAAGCCCAATTTCACAAGGCGGTACTAACGTATCAGGTGGACAGAAACAGCGTCTTTCTATCGCTCGTGCGGTTGCAAGAAATCCAAAAATCTATATTTTTGATGATACTTTCTCTGCACTTGATTTTAAAACAGATGCTGCACTTAGAAAAGCACTTGCACCTTATACCAAAGACAGCACAGTGTTTATTGTAGCTCAAAGAATTTCAACTATAATGTATGCTGACCAGATTCTTGTGCTTGATGAGGAAGGCAAACTCGCAGGCAAAGGCACACATAACGAGCTTATGAAGTCTTGTGAAACATACAGACAGATTGCAAAAAGTCAGCTTTCTGAAAGTGAATTAAATCAAAAGGAGGGCATGTGATATGGAAAGGCAAAGACATAACAGACCTATGCGTGGCCCTGGAGCTGGCTTTGTACCAGGAGAAAAAGCAAAAAACTTTAAAGGCACAATTAAATCATTATTTCATTATATCGGTGCATATCATTTAGCTTTAGTGCTTGTAGCATTATTTGCGATAAGCAGTACAGTTTTTAATATCTTTGGCCCTAAAATCTTAGGTAATGCAACAACCGAGTTATCTTCTGGACTTATGGCACAAATCGCTGGCACTGGCTCAATAGATTTTGGGGCTATCGGTAAAATATTGCTTACCGCACTTGGTTTATATGTAATCAGTGCCCTTTTAATGTTCTGTCAAAGCTTTATTATGACAGGTATTACCCAGAAAATATGTTATAGAATGAGAAAAGAGATAACCGAAAAAATCGACCGTATGCCAATGAAATATTTTGAAACCCGAACATATGGCGAGGTATTATCCAGAATAACAAATGATGTTGACTCACTCGGCACAGGTTTAAACCAAAGTATAACCCAGCTTATAACCTCGGTTTCAACTATTATTGGTGTGCTTGTTATGATGCTTACCATCTCCCCTATTATGACGCTTATTGCAATTATCTTGCTTCCAATAAGCATAGGTCTTATCGGTACAGTGATTAAATTTTCACAGAAGTATTTTAGAGCGCAACAGGAAATTTTAGGCGATGTAAACGGTCAAGTTGAAGAAATATACAGCGGTCACCATATAGTTCAGGCTTTTGGTCAAGAAAAAGCTGTTTGTGATACTTTCCATGAAACCAATAATGCACTTTATAACTCTGCATGGAAAAGCCAGTTTTTCTCTGGACTTATGCATCCTATTATGATTTTTGTTGGTAATCTTGGTTATGTAGGTATAGCTCTTTCTGGTGCATTATTTGCCGCTCGTGGTGTAATTTCTATTGGTGATATACAGGCATTTATTCAGTATACAAGAAACTTTACCCAGCCAATACAGCAAATCGCACAGATTACAAATATGCTCCAGTCAATGGCGGCGGCGGCTGAAAGAGTATTCCAATTTTTAAGCGAGGAAGAAGAACAACAAAGCTCAGAAAACGATTATCACCCAGAAAAAATAACAGGTGATGTTGTATTTGACCATGTGCGTTTTGGTTACAACCCAGACCAAGTTATTATTAAAGATTTCTGTGCAAATGTAAAAGCCGGTCAAAAGATAGCTATTGTAGGGCCAACTGGTGCAGGTAAAACAACAATGGTTAAGCTTCTGCTTCGTTATTATGATGTAAACAGCGGTAATATTCTGCTTGACGGTCATAATATCAAGGAATACGGCAGACGAGGACTGAGAGATGCCTTTGCTATGGTTTTACAGGACACATGGCTATTTGAAGGCACAATTATGGAAAATCTGCGTTATGGCAGAATCGATGCAACCGATGAAGAAGTTATTGCGGCTGCAAAGGCTGCTCATGTGCATCATTTTATTAAAACCTTGCCAAATGGTTATAATATGATGTTAAATGAAGAAGCGTCCAATATTTCACAGGGACAAAAACAGCTATTAACTATTGCCCGTGCAATACTTGCAAATAGACCTGTGCTTATTTTAGATGAGGCTACATCTTCGGTAGATACTCGAACCGAAGTACAAATCCAAGAAGCTATGGACAATTTAATTAAAGGCAGAACCAGTTTTATTATAGCCCATAGACTTTCAACAATTAAAAATGCTGACCTAATTTTATGCATGAAAGACGGAGATATTATAGAACAAGGCAATCATGAAGAATTACTTGCTAAAAACGGATTTTATGCAAATCTATATAACAGTCAGTTTGAAAAAGCATAAACTTATTTTTCCCTTGATAGAAGTATCGAGGGAAATTTTTTGCTTGAAATTTTATGTAAAATATATTATCCTAAATAGTATATAAAATTTCTTTTAGCATATTACAGTGTTACATTGCTATAATATGAAAAGAAAAGGAAAAAGGAGGCGTTTTGCTTGAAAAAGAAACATTTTAGAGATTCATTTGCAAGCCGTTGGGGATTTATTCTCGCATGTATCGGATCGGCTGTCGGTATGGGCAATATCTGGATGTTCCCTATGAGAGTTTCTAAATTTGGTGGCGGTTCATTTTTGCTTGCCTATTTTATCTTTGTGTTTATACTTGGCTTTTCAGGTGTTATAGGTGAAATGGCTTTTGGTCGTGCCACTCGCTCTGGCCCTATCGGTGCTTTCTCAAAAGCCGTTGAATCCAGAGGTAAAAATCCTAAAATCGGTGCTGCTATCGGTGCAATTCCTGTTTTAGGTTCGCTTGCACTTGCAATAGGTTATTCTGTTGTTATGGGTTGGATTTTAAAATATCTTATAAGCTCACTTACTGGTTCGGTTTTAAAACCTAATGATGTTGACGGTTTTTCTGCACAATTTGGCAATATAGCAACCTCTTTCGGAAATAATGCATTTGTAATTTTAAGCCTTGTTTTAACATTTTTAATTATGGCTTTTGGTATTGCATCTGGTATTGAAAAACTAAATAAATATATGATGCCACTGTTTTTCTGTCTGTTTGTAGGTCTGGCAATTTATATGCTGTTTCAGCCTCATGCCATAGATGGTTATAAATATATGTTTAGAATTGACCCTGTGGCTTTAAAAGAACCTCAAACTTGGATTTATGCATTAGGTCAAGCGTTTTTCTCTTTATCCCTTGCGGGTAACGGCACACTTATTTATGGCTCTTATTTAAAAGATGATGAAGATATTATAGGCTCTGCATGGAAGGTTGCACTTTTTGACACACTTGCCGCTATGCTTGCTGCACTTGTTATCATTCCCGCTATGGCAACAGCAGGACAACAGCTAAATAATAGCGGCCCTGGGCTGATGTTTATCTTCCTACCTAATCTATTTAAAACCATGCCTGCAAACAGTATACTTGTTATAGTTTTCTTTGCTGGTGTATTCCTTGCCGGTCTTACTTCACTTGTAAACTTATATGAAGCTCCAATAGCCACCATTGAGGAAAAACTAGGACTTGATAGAAAACATGCTGTACTTATAATTGCCGCTATCGGCACAGTTACCGCTGTATGCATACAGGGCATTGTTGAAGACTGGATGAACTTTGTATCAATTTATGTGTGTCCTCTTGGTGCCGGTCTTGCTGGAATTATGTTTTACTGGGTATTTGGTGAAAAATATGTGCGTAATGAGTTGCAAAAAGGTCGAGCAAAGCCTATCGGCAAATGGCTTGAACCTATGACCCGTTATGTATTTTGTCTTTTAACAATTATTGTTTTTATCCTTGGAATTGTCACTCCTGGAGGAATTGGATAAAAAAATAAATGCGTGTTGATAAATCAACACGCATTTTTATTATGCACCAAACTTTTGAATATATCCCATTACAAATACAAATAAAACTATAAGCGGTAAAATATAAGTTACATATAATCTTATAGCACTTGGGAATTTTAAACCTTTACCAGTGTCAGCTTCTACAATAAAGTTTTTCCAGCCCCAACCATAGCGTGAGGTACAGAATAACAGATAAACTATAGAGCCAAGTGGAAGAAGGTTATTTGATACAATAAAGTCTTCTAAATCTTGAATTGTACCCATTTTAGGAATGTCAATTCCAAAACCAAATACACATGGAAGTGAGATAATTAAAATTACAAACAGATTGACAATAACTGTTTTCTTTCTATCCCAACCCCATAAATCCATGCCAAAAGAGATTATATTTTCAAATACAGCAATAATAGTTGAAAATGCTGCAAATGACATAAATACAAAGAATAAAGCACCCCAAAGTCTGCCAGCTGGCATTTTGTCGAAGATATTAGGCAGTGTTACAAAAATAAGTGATGGGCCTGAATCGGCTTTTACATTAAATGCAGATGCAGCTGGGAAAATAATAAGACCCGCAGTAAGTGCAACAAATGTGTCAAGCACACCGATACTTATAGCTTCACCTGTGAGACTTCTATCTTTATCAATATAAGAACCAAAGATAGCAAGTGCACCAATACCAAGAGATAATGTAAAAAATGCCTGTCCCATAGCTGCGAAGATGGTTTCCATCAATCCGCCTTTAGCCTCATAAAGCTTTGAAAAATCAGGCATTAAATAGAACTTTAAGCCTTCTGCCGCACCATCAAGAGTTACAGAGCGGAAAACAAGTAAAATCATAATTGCAAGCAGTGCAAGCATCATAACTTTATTTACTTTTTCTACACCGTTTTTAAGACCTCTTGAGCATACACCAAAACAGATAAGTACAGTAATAACCATCCAGAACAGCATGTACATAGGGTCAGCAAGCATATTGTTAAAAATACCGCCCACTTCTTCAGGTGTTTTTCCAACGAAATCACCCATAATCATTTTAAAGAAGTAAGCTACCATCCAGCCACCTATTGTGGTATAGTACGCCATAAGCATATAGTTGCCAAGCATAGCACCATAGCTATATAAATGCCATTTAGTACCCTTAGGCTCAAGCACATGGAATGATTTTGCTGCTGATTGCTGGCTTGCACGACCTACTGAAAATTCCATAACCATAATAGGCAGTCCAAAAAACAGCAAAAACACTAAATAAACTAATACAAATGCAGCACCGCCATATTTACCTGTAATATATGGGAAACGCCACACATTACCCAGACCGATAGCACAGCCTGCTGAGATAAGAATAAAGCCCAATCTTGAGCCAAACTTTTCTCTTTGTTTCATTTGTAAAAACCCCCCTTTAAATGGTGATTTTCATTATATCAAACTTTTATCTGATAAACAAGTGATATTTAAAAAAACTGACACCAAATAAGTTTTAGTGTCAGTTTATATTATGCATAATTAATCATTATACCTGTGCCTAAAATTATAAATCCTATTATAAAGATAAATAAAATACATTTCCATTGTGAGCGAATCCACTCACCCCAACTAACATGCGAAATAGCAAGCACACCTATTAATACACCTGATGTTGGCATAATTAAATGTGATAATCCTGTTCCAAGCTGAAAAGCTAAAATAGAAATCTGTCTGCTTACACCAAGACTTTCCGCAAGCGGTGCCATTATTGGTATAGTGAGTGCCGCCTGCCCTGAATTATTAGGCACAAAGAAGTTAAATACAAACTGAAATCCATACATAACCCATGCCGCAAGCATACTAGGCACATAACTTAAAACTCTTACTACCCAGTGAAGTAAAGTGTTTAACACAGATGCTGCGGTTGGGTCTATACCGCCTAAAAGCAACACCATACCTTGTGCCATACCTATTGCAATTACTGCACCTAAAAAATCAGCCGCACCTGACTGAAATGCTTTTGGTATATCAGCAAACTGCATACCATTTAAGTGATAAAATGTACCAATAGAACCAACTACAATAGCCATAGTAAAAAATATTGATGCTATTTCAAATAAGCTATACTCTTTAAATGTTATACCCCATATCATCCAAACAAAAGACAATAAAGAGGTTAACATAATAAGTCTGCTACCCACACCGTATGGTATTTTTCTATCTCTAATATTTTTAATTTTACCTCTTAGAAGTGAATCATTTTTATATGAAATAGCTTTTTTACTGCCTGTATGTATATTCCATGCTCGTATAGTCACATATATAATACATAAAAATGTTATAATAAACCATGATATAACTCTAAATTTCTGACCAGATTCAATTGGAACACCTGCAAGTGTCTGAATCATAATCAAATTAGATGACGCTGTCCAGCTAAAAGCTGTACCTATTTGCACAGCACCATAAGTACATATAACACCAGTTATAGCATCAAAATCCATTGCAACCACCATTGGTATAATAATCATAGTTATAGGTATTATATATTCAGTAAAACCAAATAATGCACCGCTTAAAGAAAAAATCAAAAATAATATGGGCGGTATAATCATAACAAAATCTTCTGTACGTTTAGCAATACGTAAAATAAATTGGTCTATAACACCAGTTCTCATTAATATACCAAATGAACCACCCATCACAAGTAAAAATGGTATAAGCCCTACTGTTCCAGCCGCTTGTGTACTGCCTCTAAGCCCTGCAAACATAACATTCATAATTCCAAGTTCTTTATGTGCCGAAACACCAAATAACGGTGCTGGATATACAACTTTTTGCCCGTCCTCATCAAGAACATAACGGAAACTATTAGCATCTACCATTTTGCTTGACTGCTGAACTCCATCAAGCACATAAGAAACCTCTTTTACCTCATATCGTCCGAGCGGGACAACAAAAGTTAAAATCATTGCAAACAAAGCCGCTCCAAATATCACTACAAATGGATGCAGTATTTGTGTTATATTTTTTTCCTTTTTTTGTGTGTTTTTATTATTTTTTTCATTCATAGACTGCACCCCCTTTATTATCTTATCTAATTTTTTATTTTTTTGCAACACAAAAAGCATGGTGAAATGTTTCTTCACCATGCTTAATATAATTTATACGATTTCTTTAGCTAAAATTTCTTCTTTGCGTTCCATCAAATCGCCATTTAACAGCATATCAATAGCTTTGTCTTCGCCAATTCTATCAATCATTGCTGCAAAACGCTCACCCTTAACGCCTTGGTCTTTAAATAATAACATAGCTTTTTCAATCATATCTAAAGCTTGCTCTTCGGTATAAAGCCCTGGAAGTGCAGTACCATGACGAGTAACTCTGCCCCATCTACCACCAATATATAATTTATATGCAATTTCTTCTGAATAAATAGCTTTAAATGGGCATTTGCCTACACAGTAACCACAGTTATTACATACGCTTGTATCACGTTGCATTTTCTTATCTACAACCTTCATACAACCCATACGACAGAACTTTTCACAAAGCTTACAGCCTTTACAAAGCTCCTCATGTAACTTAGGAGGGTGCTGACCTACAATACCAAAATCATTTAAATCTGGTTTTATACAGTTGTTTGGACAGCCACCAACTGCAATTTTAAATTTATGAGGTAATCTTACATTACCCATGCCCACATAAAATCTATCATGCACCTTTTGACCAAGTTCTTGAGTGTCATAAAAACCAAATACACAAGTTGTGCCTTTACAAGCGGTTACAGGACGAACTTTTGCACCAGTACCGCCGGTTGTCAGGTCATATTTAGCAAGCTCTGCTACTACCTCATCAATTTTATCATAAGGTACGCCAGCAAATTCTACTGTCATACGAGTGGTAAAAGCACATGTTCCATTGCCATATTTTTCTGCAATCTGACCTACTGCTTGTAACTGCTGTGCGGTTAAAGTGCCATTTCCTGTGATAACTCGACATGAAAACATATCGGTATCTCTGTTATGCAGAAAACCCATCAGTTTTACTCGCATAATATCCTGTTTAGATAGTGCCATTTTTGTTCCTCCTTAAAATTTTCAATCACCATATTTAAAAATTATACCATAAGCATAATTTATGTTTCTATGTTTTATATATTAGTATTTATTATACTTATATTAAAATTTATTATATAACAGCATATCCCTCAACAAAAACATTATCATCAAGCCAAGGTATATCTTTATTTAAATCATAGAAAAATATATATTCACTGTTTTTGCTTTCTAATACTAAAATATATCTACTTTCTTCTGTTAAATTTTCAAATATACAATATACAAATACATTAAAATCGTCTGCTACAAAGTTGTTATTATCAAGAAAAGTTTCATATTCAGGCACTTTTAAATCATCATAATATTCTGTTGCTATTGCTCCATATTCATTAAAATCCATACCAGTTATATTGTATGTTCCATCACTAAATATATCAAACTGAATTTCATCATTATCTAATATATAACTATTGGTTAAATCAATAGATATATCTGGTTCAGGTTCAACTTGTACTGTTAAATTTCCTATTTGCTCGGGAATATCCGATACCAGATTGCTCAACAAACCTACTAAAGCTGGAATAAAGTTTATAATCACAACTGCTACTATCACAATAATACCAATTTTATTTTTACCACTTTTTTTAGGCTTAGACCAAGAATTTTTATTATTATTCGAGCCTAAGTCTAAAATACTGCCCATATTATCACGTTTTTCATCACTTTTTGCAGGGCGTGCGGTTGTTTTTGCAAGTTGTGATTTATCCTTTGCAAAAAGTGGTTTAGGTGCACCACACATTGGACACTCTCTGTCAGAATCATCATAGTTTATACCGCATTTTGGACATTTCATAAAAAAATACCCCCTCTCGTATATTTTTATCATACCAGAGAGGGGATATATATTCAAGTTAAAAACGTCGTTAGCTAAACAAAACAGTAAATACCCAATAAGCCATTACAATGCCGCCTAAAACTATACGATACCAACCAAAAACCTTAAAATCATGCTTTTTAACATAACCCATTAGGAATTTAATTGCAAATATAGATACAATATAAGCTGTCACAGTGCCAATAGCGAGTATTAACCATTCAAAAGCACTATACGCAAAGCCTAGTTTAAAGAACTTAAGCAAGCTTGCACCAAACATAACAGGTACAGCTAAAAAGAATGTAAATTCAGCGGCGGCAGCTCGTGAAATACCGATTGCAATACTGCCCAAGATTGTAGCACCAGAACGAGATGTCCCTGGGAAAACAGCCGCTATTAACTGAAATAAACCAATAATAAAAGCATCTTTATAGCTTATGTCATTTACAGTTTGCACTCTTGTGCGTTTGCCTTCGTTTTGGTTTTCAACCATGATAAATGCAACACCAAATATAATAAGTGCAAGACCCACTGTTTGGAAATTGTAGAATAGGGCTGTAAAAACATCATCAAATAAGATACCAATAACAGCCGCTGGAATACAAGCGATTATAATTTTAAGCCATAAGCGAAATACTTTAGGGTCTGTAACTGTTTGACCTTTACTATTTTGTTTAAAAGGAATAAATCTTTTAAAATAGATAGTAAGTACAGCTAAAATTGCACCAAACTGAATTACAACGAAAAACAGTTCTTTAAACGACTCAGATGCTTTAAGCTGTAAAAACTCATCTACTAAAATCATATGACCTGTACTAGATACAGGCAGCCATTCGGTGATACCCTCAACTATGCCAAGAAATATCGCCTTTAAAATCTCTATCATACTTTTCTCCTTTTATCTGGTAAACACACCTGTTATTTCACCTGAAATAGTTATACTTCCATCTTCTCCATAAGTGAAAGTAACATCACGAGAAATATCTTTTGCAGTGTTACCAGTCGCTTGTGCTATACCGCTATCTTCACCATCATCTATCATATATTCAAATGATTTATCATCCATTGGTAAGAGCTCAAGTGTTCTTGTTCCATCAGTTAATATACCTTCCCAACTAGCTTGTATATCAACCTTTGGGTCATAAAGTTTAAAATTAGAATAGTCTTCTATTGTATTTTCGCCTTTATAATTAAACTTTTCACCAGTTTTGCAGTCGACAGCAATTTGACCTACTGCTTTATTATCTGATTTATTGGCGATTATAAAAGTATGATATTTATTAGAGTCAATTTCAAGGTTTGTCTTTCCATCTAAAATTAGATAAGTATTAGTATCAATAGTTTCAGCTACGATATCTCTAGCCTCAGAAACTGATAATTCATTTGATACTATTGCATCTTGATTATTTTCTGGCTGAGTAGATGCAGAAGTAGAACTGCCTATCTCGCTTTGAATACTAGTTTTAGATTCTGTTTCAGAACTTGAAGCATCTGTTTTTGTCTTATTACAAGCTGTCATAGAAAAAACGCATGTAAGTGCGAGCAATGCGGATACAATATTTTTTTTCATTGCGATTTCCTCCTTATTGTTCTTATCTATAATACCGAAGTTTTGAAAAAAACGCAACTGAAAATTTACGACAACATAAAAAGTCTATAGTTTTGCATTATTTTTCATCATTTGACAGATTTGCAGGTGGTAAAGCTTTAATCTTGTTATCAGGCAAAAAGAATGTAAATTCTATACCGTTATTTACATTTCTTGCATCACATTTACCGCCTAAAACTTCAGCTGTTGCCTTTACAATGCTAAGACCAACACCTGTGCCACCAAGCTCACGAGAACGAGCTTTGTCTGTTCTGTAAAACTTTTCCCATAGTTTAGGTATTTCACTTTCTGGCAAGCCTTCACCTTCATTAAATACACTGATTTGCACACCGTCAAGCTGTCTATATGCAGAAACAATTATTTTTCCGCCCTCTGGTGTATATCTTATTGCATTGCTTAGATAATTATTCACAACCTGCTCTATCATTCCATAATCACTATAAATAATAAGCCCGCTTGAAATAGTTTGTATGTCTTGACTTTTAGCATCTGCTAATACTCTGGCTTTGCTTGTTGAGGTATTTATAAGCTCATCTATATCTATTTCACTTATATTTATATTTTCCTGTCCGTTAAGCTCAAGTTTAGACAGACTCAAAAGCTGCATAACCATTTTATTCATTCTTCTTGCTTCATCTGCAATGGTTGTGCAGTAATAATCTCTGTCTTCTTCGCTTTCAGCTATACCCTCTTGTAACCCCTCTGCATAACCTTGTATAAGTGCAATAGGTGTTTTAAGCTCATGGGATACATTTACAATAAACTCCTGACGCATATTATCTATTTTTTCTTTTTGCTTTATTTCATGCTCAAGTCTTACATTTGTGCTTTTTAGCTGTGCTATTGTCTGCTCTAAATGTTCAGATAATCTGTTTATAGAAAGACCTAATCTTCCTATCTCATCATTTAAATTTCCCTCGTATTTCTTGGAAAAGTCCATTTCTGCCATAGCATTTGCAACATCAGCTATTGCAATAAGTGGATTTGTAAAATGTCTTGCAATAATAAACGCTAAAATAATACATATAATCAGTGTTAAACCGCCTGAAACACCTAAAAACAACAAATTAAAGCTTGAATTTTGCTCTAAATATGTAAAAGGTATACGAGCTATAATATAATTTCCTGTGTTGTCCAAAACACCAACTAAACATAAAAATTCTTCTGCACGGGCTTTGTCATATACATTTACAAAATCCATTCCAGTCGCTTCTATCTTTTGTTTATCAGCTGTATTTACTGCATTTTGTGCGATTTTTAATCCATAAAATAGAGTTTCGCCTGTTTTTTCTATGCCTGTAAGCTGTTCGTTCATAGTTGAATCATATATTACAGTGCCATTTTTTGATATCACCGAAACTCTTACTCCTTCTGTATCTTCATTATAAATAATTTCATTTATAAACTGCTCATCACCCTGTCTACTAGCTTTGCATAAATTAATGTAAACATCTGTGAGAGATTTTTCTCTTTGCCAAAGATAATAATTATCATAAAAACTAAGACTTATAACACTTAAAATGCCCACAAAAGCTATTGCAATAGCACAAATAGCAGCAAAAAATTTTATTTTTATAGATTTCATTTTTCCACCTTTAAAAAATACTAAGTTTTTAAAAAAAGGACGATTTTTATATAAACCGTCCCTTTAAATAACTTTATTCATCATCGTCATTTATTTCATTAAATGCTTCTTGTGGCGATTTTCCGCCATATATTATCGCAAAAACACCCGAAATATATTTATCAAACATATTAAACCCGACATAAGTCAGTCTGATAACTGTCATATCAGCTAAACCCGAGTCTTCTTCAAATGCAGCAACAGCTTTATAACTCAGCTCACCATCTATAAAGTCGAGCTGAAAATTTCCAAGCAGCAATTCATAATTTACCATTGTAAGATATTCACTTACAGGTTTTCGCATTTTTTCGGGTACATTCATCGGAAGAATTGTTGTAAACAAAGCTGTTTTAGAATTTACTATTCTTGCAATAAATCTAACATCCGATGTTGCCTCTACATTCATAGAGAATCTTATAAGCTGATATTCAGGTTCATATGCAAATTTAAGTTCTTCTTCTTCATAAATACGCTTTATATCTTCAATACCAAAAGCCATAGTTGCCCCCTTTTTTATGGTTATACCTCAAATCTATAACCATAACCACGAACAGTTTCTATTTTACTGCCATATTCACCGAGTTTTGCTCTTAATTTTTTGATATGGGTATCTACCGTTCTGAGGTCACCAAAATAATCATAACCCCATACAGCATTTAAAATTTTCTCTCTTGAAAGAGCAATACCTCTATTATTTTTAAAATATATCATAAGTTCATATTCTTTTGGTGTAAGACCAATATCTTCACCATTCAAACGAACCTCATGACGTATTTCATCAATATCTAATTCACCAAATTTATGTGCATTGCTGTCCTCGCTTTTACCCGCTCTAAGCAGAAGGTTTTTAACTCTTGCACATAATACAAGTGGCGAAAATGGTTTTGTTACATAATCATCTGCACCACTTTGCAAGCCGTGGAGTTGGTCTAATTCTTCTGCTCTAGCTGTTAGCATCATAACAGGCAGCTTTGCAGTAAGTTCTTGCTCTCTTATATGACGAAGTACAGAAAAACCGTCTTGTTCTGGCATCATAACATCTAAAATTGCAAGCTCTATTTCGCCATGTTCTTCAATAAGTCTGATTGCTTCCTCACCATTTGATGCTTCAAGCATTGTATGTCCATCACGTTTTAAAAAATCGGCTACTAGCCTGCGAATTCTAACTTCATCATCTGCAATTAAAATTACAGCCATATTTATCCCCTCCAAAATCATCAATATAGAGAAGTATAACCTAGTATTTTGAATATTTGGTGAACATATTAAAGAGAAATCATGTATATAAATAATTATCTATAGTTTCGGCTGCCTTATTTAAATCATAGACTATATATTCATCATTGCTTCCACCATAATTCCACTGACCGTCTTCCGGTACTCTATAATGCTCAATTTCAGGTATGCCCTTTGATAAAGCACCCTTTGCAAGTGAAATCATCTCTGTTTTAGTAAGTGATGTTGTGATATAAGGCATAAGCTTAGGCATAAGCGTTATAAGCTCTGGAAGTGATTTATTCTTTATTTCATCAAACATTGCATTTAAAACTATACCTTGCCTTTCTACTCTTCCCCAATCGTCACCTGTACCACCTTTTCTTATTCTGGCATATGTCATAGCTTGTACACCATTTAAACGCTGATAACCAGTTTGCTCAATCAGAATAGGCTCTAAACCATAGGACTCATAATATTCTGTGATATATTTATTAGCCTCTTTTCTCTCAGCATCTGATACATCAATATTAACTCCACCTATTGCCTCTATAAGCTCTGACATTTGCTGAAAGTTAACCTCTGCATAATCAGTTATATCTAAGCCAAAAGACTGATTTATTGTTTTGATTGCAAGTTTAGCTCCACCAAAACTATAAGCATGACAGAGCTTTTGTGTGCCGTGGTCTTCCACCTCGACTCTGCTATCACGCATAAGTGACACAAGTTTTATTGTGCCATTATCTGAGTCTACTGACATTATCATCATAGAGTCAGAACGCACTGGTTCACCATTTGAACGTGTATCAACACCAAACAAAGCTATGTTAGTGACTCCTGTCTGTGGTTTTATATTAACCGCAAGTTCTTCATCAGATGCATTGTCTAAGGAATTATCATGTGTGTATGAAAAAAATGAATTATATACAAATTTTCCACCAAAAAACAAACCAGCTATTATAATAGCTAAAAATGTCCATCGCCTTAAAATACGGAAAAATCTACGCAAAGTCATATTTCCTCCCAAACTGACAAATTTACTAGAATATACAAAGTCGCACAAGTAACAATATCACTCGTGCGACCCTAATATTACAACCATATTTTATCACAAGGTTTTGTAAAATTCAAAACAAATTGTGAATTTTTTGTTCGGAAGTTGTATCATTTATAATTAAGAGTAAAAATTACTCCTCAATAGCCATGTTGATAGACTCCTCAGTTACCTTCATAGCACGCATTGTGTTAGTGTAGTTAACATGACCAACAGGCATACCAGCTGTGATAATGATTGTGTCATCAGCCTTAACATCAGCAGTTCTAACAGCAGCGTTTAGAGCCTGAACATACAGAGCAGAACCGCTTTCTGGACGCTTAACCATGCAAGGAATAATGCCCCAAGACATAGTTAGACGGTTATAAGTCTTTTCGTTTGGAGTAGCACCAACGATAATCTTACCTGGACGACGGCAAGACACTGCACGAGCAGTAGAACCAGACTCAGTAAATGCAACAATGCACTTTGCATCAAGGTCAGCAGCAGTTGTACAAACAGCATGAGAAATAGCATTTGTTGTCTTGTCACCGCCAAGCTCCATATCCATAAATTCTGGACGAGTGATACGACGGCGGTCATAGTGAATGTTAGATTCAGCACTTTCAGCAATGCTGCTCATAGCTGCAACTGTTTCTACTGGATACTTACCAACAGAGGTTTCACCAGAAAGCATGATAGCACTTGTTCCGTCATAAACAGCGTTAGCAACGTCAGAAACTTCTGCACGAGTTGGACGAGGGTTCTTAGCCATGCTCTCAAGCATCTGTGTAGCAGTTACAACACGACGACCACGAGAAATACACTTCTTAATAAGATTTTTCTGGATAGCTGGCAGCTCCTCAAATGGAACTTCTACGCCAAGGTCACCACGAGCAACCATGATACCATTTACTTCATCAAGAATCTCATCAATGTTGTTTACGCCTTCCATATTTTCAATCTTAGCGATAATTTCAACATCTTCACAGCCTTGCTCCTTTAGGATAGCTTTAAGGTCACGCATATCCTGTGCACTGCGGCAGAAAGAAGCGGCGATAAAATCAATACCCTGAGAGCAACCGAAGATAACATCTGCACGGTCCTTCTCTGAGATGTAAGGCATGTTAAGCTTAATGCCTGGAACGTTTACAGACTTACGGTTAGATAGAGGGCCACCGTTAAGTGCACGACAGTTAATTTCTGTGCCTTCTACGCTTTCTACCTCAAATGCAATCAGACCATCATCAATTAAAATGGTAGTGCCCTTCTTTACATCATTTGGCAGACCTTCGTAGCTGATAGAAACGATTGTGTTATCGCCTTCGATATCACGAGTTGTCAGAGTAAACTTCTGACCTTCAACAATTTCGATTTTACCATCTTTATATGTTTTTGTACGAATTTCTGGGCCTTTAGTATCAAGCATCAGACCTACTGGCATGCCAAGTTCCTTACGAACAGACTTTACTAAATCCATACGGGACTTATGCTCCTCGTGAGAGCCATGGCTAAAGTTAAAGCGAGCAACATTCATGCCAGCCATTACCATGTCCTTTAATACGCCATCAACATCTGTTGCAGGGCCGAGTGTGCAAATAATTTTTGTTCTTCTCATTGGTATTTTACCTCACTTCATTTCACATATAAAATATGTACAATTTCTTGCACTATTTTACTCATCTACCTAATATACCATTCTGTTTTTTATTTTACATCATCGTTATATGTTTGACAATACCATGTTTAAAACTCAGTAACATAAACAACATTTTCATTATTTTGGTACAAAACCGTCTTTCAAACATAGGATATTTGTTGCATTTTGACAGTATATACTTGTAAAAAGCTTAAAAATCGTTTATAATACCTCTAAAAGATGTTGTTTTTTTCTTATAAACTTCTATATTTGTCTTATTTTATAATAACTAAATATAACATTTTGACTGTTAAGTTAAATGCTTTGTTTACATAAATGGAGGGATTTTACAATGAAAAATACACCTGCTCTTGTTGTTATGGCTGCTGGTATGGGTTCTCGTTATGGTGGTCTTAAACAAATTGACCCGCTCGGCCCTAATGGTCAAATCATACTAGATTATTCGGTATATGATGCTTATAAAGCTGGATTTTCCAAGGTTATTTTTATAATTAAACCTGAGCTTGAAAAAGCTTTCGAAGATGCTATCGGCAAGAAAGCCAGAAAATACATGGACGTAGAATATGCATTCCAAACTCTAGAAAATTTACCTGACGGTTTAAAAGCTCCTGAGGGCAGAGTTAAACCTCTCGGCACAGGTCATGCAGTTTATTGTGCAGCTAATCTTCTCAATGTGCCTTTTGCTGTTATAAATGCAGATGATTTCTATGGTGCTGATGCTTTTAAATGTATGGCTGAGTTTTTAAGCACAGCTAAAGATGACGATAAATATAGATACTGCATGGTAGGTTATAAAGTTGAAAACACTTTAACCGAAAATGGTACTGTTTCCCGTGGTGTATGTTCAAAAGATGAAAACGGCTTTTTATCCTCTATTATTGAAAGAACCGCTATCAAAAGAGATGATGACGGTGTAATTCGTTTTTCTCAAGATGATGAAAGCGGTATTATTGAAGAAGGTACTCCTGTTTCTATGAATATGTGGGGCTTTACACCTTCTTTTGCAAAAGAACTAAAACATATGCTCTTTGATTTCTTCCAGAATACACTTCCTAAAAACCCAGAAAAAGCTGAATTTTATCTACCTTATGCGGTTGATACTCTAATACATGAGGGCAAAGCAACTGATAAACTTCTTACAACCGATTCCAAATGGTTTGGTGTAACATATCGTGAAGATAAACCATCTGTTATGAAATCTTTAAGCGATATGACTAATGCTGGTATTTATCCAGAAAATTTATAAAAATATGAGGTCTTTTTAATGATTTCTGATTTTCCAAACCGTTTTATAGATATTGTAAACCAAATAGAACAAATTATTCCTAATGAATTTGAAAAAAAACGCATGGTGAATTATGATGGCAATATAGCTGCCCTCAGTGCAAGCTTTACTGTTAACCAAGAGAAAAAATGGCTTGGTATAATGCCAACTGGCAGAAGTACCCATTGCCATGAGTTCAGACTTGTTTATGCATGCCCTACCCTTAATACTGATGAGCTTGAAAAATGGTGGAATTTTATCTGTAAACAGCAAGAAAAGTTAATTCCAGTTGATGAAAACCATGAGTTTTCTCTTGCAAGTCTTATTTTGGTTTGCAGTAGCGTTACAGATGATGCTATAAAAAACATTAAAAACCTAGACCATAATATAAAATATAATAAATCTGGTGAAAACGGTTGGTCAAATGCTCGAATGATTGCTATTGACCTTGAAAAACAAAAAATTTATACAAGCAAAAACGGTGATATTTTACTTAATACGCTAAAAAATATTAAGCTTTAAAATCTCCTTGCAATTACCTTATGTTTATGATAGTATAAATTGTATATGTGAAATTTATATTATCATCTAAATCTGTTATATTTATTAATGAAGCGGAGGTTTTAAGTTCATGGATACACTTCACATCGCTCTTAGCGTAATCGAAGTTCTGGCTTGTCTGTTTCTGATTGTAACCGTTCTTCTGCAGGAAGGCACTTCTCAAGGTCTTTCTGGCACTATTTCTGGCGGTGCTGAAACATTCTTTGGCTCTAAAAAAGGTCATGGCATGCAGTCTACTCTAAACCGTGTCACTGGTGTTGTAGCTGTTATATTTGTTGTTGTTGCTGTTGCGTTAAATCTGCTGTAATATGGCTGGTTTACAACGTGTATTTTTGATATTATTTGCACTTTTTGCAGTGCTTACCGCTTTTTTTCAGCTTAGAAGCTCTATGAAAAGCGGTAGGTTGCAAAATGGTAAGGCATCACAAGATGATGTGCAAAATATGGACAAATTCGCCCATGTTTTTGCAATTTTATCCGCAATAACGCTTACCTTATGTATTATTCTTGGTATAATCTCAAGAACATAAAAAAATCCGCCCAAAAAGGCGGATTTTTTATTAGCAGCAGCTTATATATATTTGGGGGAGTAAGGGTAGTAAAAAGGGGGATTGTAATATTTCATCTGCTGCTTTTATGTTTGTAGTCTGAATACCACAAATTGCTTATCAAACATGATTGGCAGTATATTTGATAAAGCGACGAAAACTCAGTTAAACTAAGTTTACTTCTCTGATATTATATGAAAATTATAACTGTTTTGCAAGAGCTTTTTAAACAATTTTTTCATTATTTTTATTTTTTTAATTATATATTTCGACTATATTTAAAGGAGTTTTATATGAATATTCAAATTTTTGGAAAATCCAAGTGTTTTGATACTAAAAAAGCTGAACGCTTTTTCAAAGAACGTCGAATTAAGTTCCAATCTGTAGACCTTGTAAAATACGGTATGTCAAATGGTGAGTTAACCTCTGTTATTCGTGCGGTGGGTGGTCTTGACAATCTGATAGACTCAAAAGCCAAAAATGCCGCTATGCTTAAATATTTAGCAAGCGAGCAGGATAAATTTGAGCATTTGCTTGATGACCCAAAGCTACTGCTCACCCCTATTGTGAGAAACGGTAAACAGGCTACTGTTGGATATAAACCTGAAATATGGGAGACTTGGGAATGAAAAAAGTCACTATATATACTGACGGTGCATGTTCTGGCAACCCTGGAGCTGGCGGCTGGGGTGCTATACTTCAATGTAATGGACATGAAAAAGAAATCTCTGGCGGTGATAAGCTCACAACCAATAATAAAATGGAGCTTTTAGCTGTTATTTCTGCCCTTGAGCTTTTAAAAGAGCCTTGCGAGGTTGATTTATATTCTGACTCAAAATATGTTATAGATTCCATTACAAAAGGCTGGGCAATGGGTTGGAAGGCTCGTGGCTGGAAAAAGGCGGATAAATCCCCCGCTAAAAATATAGAGCTTTGGGAAAGATTATTAAATTTACTTGAAACTCATAATGTGACTTTTCACTGGGTAAAAGGTCATGCAGATAACCCATATAACAATAGATGTGATGAACTTGCGGTTAATGAATGGAAAAAGTTAAAATAATAAAGGCGAGCTTTTGCTCGCCTTTATTTTATATTAGTAGATAACTACTGTTGTACCGCTTGGGATATTGTTATAAAGCCAATAAATACCTTCATCTAACATACGAACACAACCAGCAGATACTGGGAAACCAATAGATGGGTCTTTTAATTTGTTAGTTCCTGGGTAATATAAACGAGAATGGAATGCATAGCCTGTTCCTGGATAAAAACGAACTACTGGTCTGCAAGTATAAGAACTTGTATACCAACCTGTTTGTTTATATGTTACTTCGGTAATACCAATAGGTGTTGGAGAACTTGCCTTACCTGTTGCACATTGAAACTCATGGATAAGTTTCCAATTCCACTGTGAACCTTCAAAAACATTTACCATCTGTGCAGAACGGCTAACCCAAATTAAATATTGTGTCTTGCTAGAATATCCCTTTGCATTTACAAATACAGTCTTTTCATCTTGGGTGTAATCTGTATTTGAAGAATAATAATAAGGGTGTACTTTTGCTAAAACCTCGCTTGCATCTGGCAGATAATGACTTGCAGGATAATTTTCAATTTCCACATCACCTGTGATTGCAAGTGTTTCAATTTGCTCTGTTACAGTGTTTTTATATGTAATAACAAACTTTACATTTTGCCAGAGTTTCATATACTTTTCAAAAGTTATACTTTTTCTGTATGTAGAAGTTTTACCTTCTGTAAGCTGCATTGCAGAATTTGCAAATGCGGCATCTGCTGAGCCTTCATAATACCACTGTGCAGAAACTGTTTTAGGTTTATCAACACCAGTCAGTGTTACGGTTGCTACTAGCTGACCTCCCGCTGGCACTTTAGGGGTATTAAGTGAAATCTGCACACCATCAAGACCATTATCAACGCCACTATCATCGAAGTTTTCTGAAATTTCAGCAATTTCACACTTTGAACCCTTCAAAACAGTGTTTATTATTTTGCCATTGCCATTTACTTTGGTGTAATTTGCGTTTATATTTGCATTTGTTATACTGCCATCAACAGTTATAATGTTATTTGTAGCACAAACCTGAACTGTCATATTTTCAATAGAACTTGCTGAGTCAATTACAATAGTATTATTTGTGCCAGAAATGACAAGACTATCAAGCTTTACACCATTTAAGTTAATTGTGCGACCAGAACCTGTAATTTCAACTTTTTTAGTAATCTGACCATCTAATGTAACTGCACCATTACCACTGCCGATTACGATAGTTTCAGCTTTTAAAGCGATATTATTATCTAGCATTACATCTGAACCGGTTGTATTGATTACTAAACGTGCCATCTCAATTTTATCCCAATAAGACTGAGTAATTTCTGGCACTTTTCCACTTAAAACCACTGTATTATAAGTGTTGTCTTTACTTAAAGCTGAGATATCGCCATCAACAAACATTAAAACTGGTGCTATCTGCTGTGCTGGTTTCTCTGGCTCTTGTATTATTGGTTGCTCTGTTGTTTCTTCCTGTGTATCCTGATTTTCCTCTGTGCTTGCAGGTGTATCAGTTGTTTGTTCAGTTTGCTCTTGTGAAGTTTCAGGCGTATCGGTTGTTTCTTGAGTTTGCTCATTATTCCATGATGCATGAATATCTATCAAACCACCATCTAAAATACGATACAAAAGAGTCATAAACTCTGCACGAGAGATACTGTTATTCGGATTTAATCCCCCATTATCCGAACCATTTAAAATCCCCTTATCAATTAAAACCGCTGCTGCTCGTCTTTGGTCAAGTGTCATCTTATCCCAGTCATTAAACTTTTTAACTGATTCAGTTGATGGGTCTGCCTCAGCCAAACCAAAAGCATTAACAAGTGCTTTAAAAACTTCGCCACGAGTCACATTATTATTTATATTAAGAGAACCATCAACAGGTAAAAATCCTGCAGATACTGCCATATTAGCATCATTAGAATACCATTCAGCTTGTGAAATATTAGGATATACTCTTGATGCATCGCTTGTATGTAAAACACGATTTAATATTACAGCCATTTGTGCGGTTGTCAGGCTAGAATTTGGATTTAACTTTCCATCTGAGCCATTTAAATAACCATCATCTACTGCATTTGAAAGTGCATCATATGCCCAGTGACCATTTGCATCTGGAAAATCAGCAATATTTGCCGCATAAGCTGAGCCTGTAAACATAGAAACTGCACATAACACAGAAATAAAACGTTTTTTTAGCATGAGACCTCTCCCCCCCTAAAAAATCTTGTTTTAAAATATATTTTAATGGTAAAATATATTCATATAAATGTCAAATATTAAATGGTTAAATTTTGGAAACATTAGAAAGGGTTTTTAATATGCGTGCAATAATTACAGGTGCATCATCTGGAATAGGCAAAGATATGGCATATATTTTAGCTAGAAAAGGCTATGATTTGACACTTGTAGCCCGAAGAACCGACAAGTTAAATGATTTAGCGAAAAATCTGCCTGTTTCATGTCAAATTATATCCGCTGATTTATCAGATATAAATCAGTGTAAAATGGTATATGAAAAAGCCAAAGGAAAAGATGTGCAAATTTTAATAAACAATGCCGGTTTTGGTTTGTTTGGCAAGTTTTCCGATACCGATTTAGAGCGTGAACTATCTATGATTCAAACCAATATAACAGCTGTTCATGTGCTGACAAAGCTATTTTTAAAGGATTTTAAAAAGCAAAATGATGGATATATATTAAATGTTGCATCTTCTGCTGGTTTTATGGCAGGGCCTTTAATGTCAACATACTATGCAACAAAAAACTATGTTTTAAGGCTAACACAGGCGATAAACGAGGAGTTAAGACGAGATAAAATAAATGTTAAAGTTTGTGCTTTATGCCCTGGGCCAGTTGAAACCGAATTTAACAATGTAGCTGATGTTAAATTCTCAATAGGTGGTCTTAAAAGCTCATTTGTAGCTCAGTATGGATTAGATAAAATGTTTAAAGGCAAATGTGTTATTGTTCCTGGCTTAGCTATGAAGTTAACTCTTGCTTCAAGACATTTAGCACCAGAATTTTTAATGCCTAGAATAACATATCACATACAAAAACAAAAAAATAAAAACGTCTAAGGATTTTATCCCTAGACGTTTTTTATTTTACTCGCTTAGTTCTTCTTCTTGTTCTTCATGGTCGGTTCTGACAATAGAAATAACCTTGACATCATCGTTCATTCTCATAACAATAACACCTTGACTATTTCTTCCGCAATCACGAATTTGGTCTACCGGTGTACGAATAATAACACCATCATCAGTGATAATCATAATATCATTATCTTCATCTACAACGGCAATACCTGCAATAAATCCGGTTTTATCGGTTAAATTATGGAGAGTTATACCGCTACCACCTCTATGATGTACGGTAAATTCTTGTACTGGTGTGCGTTTGCCGAAACCATTCTCGGTGATTGAAAGCACCTTTGCACCCTTTCTTGCTCTTGCAGCACCAACAACATAATCGCCATCAGCTAAACGAATACCTCTCACACCAACAGCCGTTCTGCCCATTGCACGAACCTCTGTTTCTGGGAATGTAATCGCCTTACCATTATGAGTTGCAATAAGAATATTTTCTGTGCCATCGGTTAAACGAACATCTACAAGAATATCACCGTCATTGAGGTTTAATGCACGAAGTCCCGCTTTACGAATATTTTGAAGGTCGCTTAATACTACACGCTTAATTGTACCCATTCTAGTTACAAATACCATGTATTTATCATCTGTAAATTCACGAATTGGGAACATAGCAGTTACTTTTTCGCCCTCTTGTAATTCAAGCAGATTTATTATATTTGTGCCTTTAGCATTTCTGCCCGCCTCTGGAATTTGATAACCCTTTAACTTATAAACTCTGCCCTCATTTGTGAAAAACAGCAGATTATCATGTGTAGATGCAGTAAATAAACCTCTTGTGAAGTCCTCTTCACGGGTCTTCATTGCATTTACGCCACGACCGCCTCTGTTTTGTGCCTTATATGCAGATGTTGGTATACGCTTGATATATCCGAAATGAGTTAGAGTATAAGTGCAGTCCTCTTCCTCAATTAAGTCCTCAATATCAATTTCATCTGCAACATTTGCAATCTCTGTTTTACGCTCGTCACCATATGCATTTTTAATTTCTTGCATTTCCTTTTTAACAACCTCAAGAATATTGTGGTCACTTGAAAGGATTTCATTAAAGCCTGCAATTTTATTTTCAAGCTCAGAATATTCATCATTAATTTTTTGCTGCTCCAGACCTGACAGTCGACCTAAACGCATATCAACAATAGCCTGAGCCTGAGCATCATCAAGATGAAATTCAAAATGCTCTGAACCGTCAACAATTCCTAAAAGTGCAATCTGGTCAATAAAGAATGGCTCTTTACACAGATTTTCCTTTGCCTCTGCCTCATTTTTAGACGCTCTTATAATCGCAATAATGCGGTCAATATTATCGCTATCTGTTGCAACTTTCAAGCCCTCTAAAATATGAGCTCTAGCCTGTGCTTTTGCAAGGTCAAAACGAGTTCTACGCTCGATTACACTCTTTTGGAAAGAAATATAATAATCTATGATTTCACGAAGTGTCAATACCTTTGGCTGCACCTTATCCGGATTTGAAGCAGATGGCACAAGTGCAAGTAAAATCATAGAACAAGTATCTTGCATTTGTGTATAGTTATAAAGCTGATTTAATACAACCTGTGCATTAGCATCACGCTTAATTTCAATAACAATACGCATACCCTCACGAGATGATTCATCTCTAAGAGCAGAAATACCGTCTATACGCTTATCCTTTACTAAATTTGCTATTGATTCAACAAGTCTAGCTTTATTCACCATGTAAGGAATTTCGGTTACAATGATTTGACTTTTACCCTTGTCCATTTCCTCAATGGTGCATTTAGCTCTAACTTTAATTTTGCCCTTACCAGTTGCATAAGCCGCTCTCATACCAGCTCTGCCCATAATTATGCCGCCTGTTGGAAAATCTGGACCTTTAATAATTGCTGTAATCTCGTCAAGACCTGCATCTGGGTTATCAATAACATAACAAACACCGTCTATAACTTCGGTTAAGTTATGAGGTGGAATGTTAGTTGCCATACCTACCGCTATACCAGAAGAGCCGTTTACTAAAAGACAAGGAAAACGAGATGGTAAAACCACAGGTTCTTTTCTTTCCTCGTCAAAGTTTGGCTGGAAGTTTACTGTATTTTTCTTGATATCTGACAGCATATAGTTTGCAACTTTAGCCATACGAGCCTCAGTGTAACGATAAGCCGCAGCTGGGTCACCGTCAACCGAACCAAAGTTACCATGACCGTCGATAAGCGGATAACGCAGAGAGAAACTCTGTGCCATACGAACCATAGCATCATAAACAGATGCGTCACCATGTGGGTGATATCTACCAAGCACATTACCAACGGTTGTAGCAGATTTTCTGTATGGCTTATCTGATGTTAAGCCGTCCTCATACATCGCATATAAAATACGTCTATGTACTGGTTTTAGACCATCACGAACATCAGGAAGTGCTCTTCCGACAATAACGCTCATTGCATAGTCAATATAAGAGCTTTTCATTTCCTGATATAAGTCTACCGGTACTATTTTTTGATTTTCATATACTTCACTCATTATTTTCCTCCACTTTGTGAGGTAACACAACACTTTAAATATCCAGATTGGTTACATATTTTGCATTTTTCTCAATAAATTCTCGGCGAGGTTCTACCTTTTCACCCATAAGCAGAGCAAAAATTTCATCAGCCTGAGCTGCATCTTCAACATTTACCTGTTTGATAACTCTATGTTCTGGGTTCATAGTTGTTTCCCAAAGCTGTTCTGGGTCCATCTCACCAAGACCTTTATAACGCTGAACACGAACATTTTCGCCCATTTCAGCTAAACACTGACGCTGTTCTTCTTCGGTATAGGTATATCTAACGTCCTTACCCTTTTCATTTTTGAAAAGAGGTGGCTGTGCTATAAATACATGACCATGCTCGATAAGCGGACGCATAAAACGGAAAAAGAATGTCAAAAGAAGTGTTCTGATATGGCTGCCGTCAACGTCAGCATCGGCCATAAGAATAATTTTGCCGTAACGCAGTTTATTTAAGTCAAAATCATCGCCAAAACCTGCACCGAAAGCGGTAATCATAGGGGTTAATTTCTCGTTGCCATAAACCTTATCAAGTCTAGCCTTTTCTACGTTTAGCATTTTACCCCAAAGCGGTAAGATAGCCTGATATTTACGGTCACGTCCTTCCTTTGCAGAACCGCCCGCAGAATCACCCTCGACTATGTAAATCTCAGTCAGTCTTGGGTCACGCTCTTGACAGTCTGCAAGCTTACCAGGCAGAGATGCTCCGTCTAAAGCGGATTTTCTTCTGGTCATCTCTCTAGCCTTACGAGCTGCCTCTCTCGCACGAGCAGCTGTCTGAGCCTTGTCTATGATTATTCTAGCAACAGATGGGTTTTCTTCAAAGAATGTGGTCAGACGGTCATTCATCATGGTTTCTACAAGGGTACGCATTTCGCTGTTACCAAGTTTACCCTTTGTTTGACCCTCAAACTGTGCCTCTTGAAGTTTAACAGAGATAATAGCTGTTAAGCCTTCTCTTACATCTTCACCTGAAAATGCTTTTTCATTTTCTTTTATCAGATTATTTTTTCTGCCATAGTCATTTAGTACACGGGTTAAAGCAGATTTAAAACCTGTTTCATGTGTACCGCCTTCGACAGTGTTAATATTATTTGCAAAAGAAATTAGGGTTTCAGAATATGAATCGGTGTATTGCAGTGCAACCTCAGCCATAGAGCCGTCACGACTGCCCTCCATGTAAATAACTTCTTTATGCAGTGGGTTTTTAGTGCGGTTTAGATACTCAACAAATTGACGTATACCGCCCTCATAATGCATAACCTGCTCGGTTATTTCATCATCACGCTCATCACGCAAGGTAATTTTAATTCCGCCATTTAAAAATGCTTGGTCTCTTAGACGTTTTTCAAGCACAGAATATTCATAAACGGTGGTTTCAAATATTTCAGGGTCAGCTTTAAAGCGAATAGTTGTACCTGTTTCACTTTCAAAAGGCACAGACTCCATTTGTTTTACGGTTTTACCACGTTCAAATTTCATGGTGTGCTTTTCATGACCGTCACAAACCTCAGCTTCAAGCCAAACAGAAAGTGCGTTGACAACAGATGAGCCAACGCCGTGCAGACCACCAGAGACCTTATAACCCTCACCGCCGAACTTACCGCCTGCATGAAGTACGGTAAGTACAACTTCAAGTGTTGGTATACCCATTTTAGGGTGAATGCCGCAAGGTATACCACGACCGTTATCCTTGACGCTTATTATATTATCTTTTTCGATTGTTACTGTAATTTCAGTACAATAGCCTGCTAGAGCCTCATCTATTGAGTTGTCTACGATTTCATAGACCAGATGATGCAGACCTTGAGAGGAAGTTGAGCCGATATACATACCTGGGCGTTTACGAACCGCCTCAAGACCTTCTAAAACCTGAATTTGGTTTTCATCATAAAGCTCAGTTACTTTAAGGTCAAGTATTTCGTCACTTATTTCCTGATTATTTTGGATATTTTCACTCATACACAATTCCTTTACCTTGTCCAATTGGGTGAGAGCTAAAGCTATCACTTCATTTTAATAATCGGTTTTTAAAAGGGCTTTTATGCCATCTTCAGCACGTTTTGCAAGTGTTCGAGAGGATATTTGAGAAATATAAAGAATTTCTCCAAGTTCACCCATGCAAAGCACAGCAGATTTAGGCAAATCATCGCAAAGGTCAACAATTCTGCCTTCGTTTTCCAACCGACGTAAAAGCATTCGGGTACGTTCTGATGTGGTTGCTGTATCCATGTCAAAAATACACACAATAGAGCCAAGTGGCACCATGTAATCTTGTCCTATATGAACATACATAAATAAGCCAAACCACCTTTCAAAACACAGTCAAAACCCGAAAGTTACCTTATCTATTATACCACTTTTTTTGCGTTTTGTGCTAAAAAAATGAAAACTTTTTACTATATTCCTATACAATTCTGACCGCTAAGCTGACCTAAAAACTGTGTAAAACTGCCCTTGTTTATTTAATATTTTTGTTATCCGTCAAAACCTGACCGTTTTGTACATAAAATGCCATGCCCACATTTATCTTTTTTACCACTTCCCTATCACAGCAAGTTATTAAAACCTGACCTTTATCTATGCGGTTTAATACAAAATCCTGTCTTTTAGCATCTAGCTCAGATAACACATCATCAAGCAGTAACACAGGATACTCCCCTGAGTCATCAAAAAACATTTCACGCTCTGCAAGCTTTAAAGCTAATGCACATGTTCTAATTTGCCCTTGAGAACCAAAAGATGATGCGGAGACATCATTTAACATAATCTCTAAATCATCTTTATGAGGGCCAGATAAACAGCTTTTTGCTGCTATTTCAAAACGCTTATGGCTTATAACATGCTCTATAAGCTCTTTTTCTATCTCCTGTGTTGAGGCATAAGGGTCGGTAATGCTTGAAACCGTTTTATATTTTATATTTAAGCTCTCATTTGGTGCTGCAAGGCTATGAACCTGACATGCTTTTTCGGATAATTTGCGAATATAATACGCCCTATAACGGATTATAATTGCACCTAGTCTAGCAAGTCTAAGTGAAAAATCATCTAAAAGCTCGAGCATTCCTGGCTTTTCGTCACTATCCTTGAGGATTTTATTTTTGTGTGCAAGCACTTTTTCATATTCAGATAATACCTTGTCATAGTTTGGTCTTAGCTGACAAAGTGCGGTATCTAGAAACTTTCTTCTTGCTCCTGCCCCAGCTCTAATTAAATAAAGGTCATCAGGACAAAAAAGCACAGTTTTTAAAATTCCTCTTGCATCTGATTGACGCTTCATTCTAACACCATTTCGATAAACTTCAGCTGGTTTTCTATCAAACAGTTTCAGCTCTACTGAAAAATCTCTTCCTTCTGCGGTAAACTCGCCTGTTATTTTGCCCTTATTTTCTCCAAAGCGTAAACCTTCTTTCTTTTGACCAGTGCGAAAAAGTCTGATTGTAGACACTGCCGCTACTGCTTCAAGTAGGTTTGTTTTGCCCTGAGCATTTTCTCCATATATCACATTTACTCCACCACAGAAGGACACTTCTTCAGTTTTATAGTTTCGGAAATTTTCAAGTTTTATGCATTTTATATTCATATTTATTCATTTCTCCAGTTTCATTATTTTTATCTATCACACGTTTTGTGTAGTAAAATAAAATAGGAAAACGACACCGAAGTGCCGTTTTTGAAAAATACCTAAAATCTAATTTTTATTTTTTTGCAAGTTTGATATTTAAATCTTTCAAAACTTCATTTTTATCATTCGATTACAACAATTTCATTTGCTAGGGAAATTCTATCACCAGAACGCAGTTTTTTTCCACGCTGAGTACAAACCTCATCATTAACAAAAACCTGACCATCGGCAATTAAGATTTTGGCTTCACCGCCAGAGCTAACTAAATTAGCAAATTTGAGTAAAGCATCAAGTTTAATAAACTCACCAGTAATTTTTATACTTTGCATATTTTGCACCTCCAAATTTTATTCGCCAGATTTTAAACGAACAGGGAGGACAAGATAGGTAAATTTTTCACCGTCAAGAGGGTGTATAACCATAGGGTTTAAAGCACCGCCAAGTGACAGTTTAATTTTTTCATCATTACAAGCTCTAAGAGCATCAAGTAAATATTTATTATTAAATCCGATTTCGAGGTTATCCACAGGGCTGTCGATAGGGCACTCATCATAAGATTTTCCAATAGCAGTTATACAACTCATTTTAATAACTGGGCCATCAAAATGCATTCGAACAGGATTTTTAAGTTTTTCAGAAACAATAAGTGAAACTCTTTCGATAGAGTTTATCATTTCTTGAACATCTACATTTACCTCATAATTAGCTTTTTGAGGAATTGCAGCACGATAATTTAAAAATTCACCGTCAATTAAACGGGTTATAAATATTGTTTGGTCAATTTCAAATAATATGTGTTTTTCATCTGGATAAATTGAAACGAATTTTTCGCTGTCATCACTTAAAATTCTTTCGATTTCTCTAAGAGCATTTCCAGGAACCACAAATTTCATATTTTCTGGTGCATTTTCCAGAACTTCACGTCTTACAGATAATCTATAACCATCTACTGCAACAACAGTCAAGTTATTTTGTTCGATTTCAAATAAACAACCAGTGTGGATAGGTTTTGCTTCGTTATCTGATACTGCAAATATTGTTTGAGAAATCATAGATTTTAGCATAGGTTGTGACATTTTAATTTGTTTTGCACAGTTTACCTCTGGCATCTGTGGAAAATCATCGGAAGGGGAGGCAACTAAATTAAAAACTGCTCTGCCACATTTTATAGTTGTTAATAACTTTTCATCGGTTTCAAAAAATATAATATCATCAGGAAGTTTTCGTATAATATCGCCTAAAAGTTTTGCACTAAGCACAATTTCGCCAGTTTGTACGATATCTGCATCTAAAAAAGTTCGGATTCCCATTGAAAGGTCATATCCCGCAAGAGTTAATTTTGAATCGGCGGTGATTTTTAAACCTTCAAGTACCGCTATTGTGGATTTTGTTGATACAGCTCGAGAAGCGGTATGGATAGCGTCGAGTAATGTCGATTTTTCGCAAGAAAATTTCATTTGTTTCTGTTCCTTTCTTTTATACACAGTAAGATTTAATGTAAATTTAACATTTCCTCGGAAATCTAACAATAAATAATAATATATTTATTTTAGTAGTAGTAGTAGTAGTGTGCAAACTGTGGAAAACTCGAAAAATATCGGGAAATACGGGATTTTTCTTATCCACAGCCCAGTGGGGATAAATTAGAATAAGTTAGGATAATAATCCACAGACCTTATTTATCCACAAGTTATTCATGTTAAATTCACAGGTGATATGTGGATAAATAAGCACATAAAAAATAAGCTCCACCCTTATAAAACGGAACATTTTGTTACACTTCGGCATACAAAAAATCCGCATATCAGCATGTTTATATAAGCTTAATTTTAAGCTTTAAAACTGCTGGCGGGGGAGTGGAGCATAAATAAAGAAATAACATAAAAACTGATGACAAAAATATAATGTTTACATATATGCGTAAAATTATATATTTTGTATATTTTCGATAAGTGTTCTTATAATATCATCGGTTTCCGCAAGTTGTTTGCGTTCATCTTCTATTTTATTACAAGCATGCATAACAGTTGTATGGTCTCTGCCAAAAACTTTACCGATTTCTGGAAGTGAATAATTTGTAAGTTTTCTAACAAGATACATAGCCATTTGACGAGGTCGTACAGTATCTTTTGAGCGTTTATTTGCTAAAATCTGGTCAACAGGCATAGAGTAGAAGTTAGAAACGGTCTGTAAAATCATATCTGGAGTAGGATTTAACCCTGGATTTATAGATTTTACTTCTTCTATAACCTCTGCAACCATTTCTGCACAGATAGGCTCGCCATTTAATTCATGTTTAGCTTTAATTTTTTTAACTGTGCCTTCTAATTGACGTACATTTGACTGCAAATTTTCAGCAATTTGGTACATAATATCTCTTGATAGCTCAAAACCAAGCTTCATGCTCTTTGCATTAATAATTGCAAGTCTGGTTTCAAGGTCAGGAGGCTGAATATCTGCAAGAAGTCCCCATTCAAAACGGGTTTTCATTCTATCTTCAAGTGTATTCATCTCTTTTGGTGGTCTATCTGATGTTAAAACAAGTTGTTTTCCAGACTCATAAAGAGCATTAAAAGTATGGAAAAACTCCTCTTGAGTGCGTTCTTTGCCTGCAATAAACTGAATATCGTCAATTAAAAGCAAGTCAGCCATGCGATATTTGCCACGAAAAGCCTGCACATCGCCAGATTGAATAGCGGTTACAAGTTCATTTGTAAAATCTTCACCTTTAACATAAATAATTCTAAAATTTGGGTGATTTTGATGAATTACATTGCCAATAGCATGTAAAAGGTGAGTTTTTCCCAGACCAGACTGACCATAAATAAACAGTGGGTTATAGTTTTCGGCTGGATTATTTGCAACAGCAATAGCAGCTGCATGAGCAAATTTATTAGATGAGCCTACTATAAAATGTTCAAAAGTATACTCATCATCAAAACTAAGCCCTACAAGAGTGCTAGAATTTGGCGTTTCATCACCTACAATAATATGAATTTGTATGGGTCCGCCAAGAAGTTCGTTCATTGCATCAGATAGAGGCTCTAAAAAACGCTGTTCTATAATTTCTTTTTTAAACTGACCCGAAGCACGAATTATAAGTTTATCGCCATTTAACGACACAACTTCTGCATCATCAAACCATGCTGATAGGGTAACAGGGCTGATTGTACGCTCCATATGAGTCAGTGCCATTTTTAAAATATCGTTTGGCCCGTTCATATAATTACTTTCTCTCCTTTATTAGATTCCTATTCATAATAGATAATAGCAAAAATATAGCTAATATGCAAATGTTATTCACAGAAAACACAAAGTTTTCCACAGTATCCACAGGGAAGAAAATGGTTAAAAGAAAATACGCAAAAAAATGTAAAAAAACTTGACAGATACATATAATTGTGCCTATAATAAATACTGATTTAGATTGCATCGGACAGGCAGCGGCATGTGCCTAAGCTGCTATATAATGTGGTTTGGACCTGTGCCGGTGCCCATCGAACAATTATTTCGTTTTTTTAGTAGGAGGTGCAGAGAAAATGGTAAGAACTTATCAGCCTAAGAAGCGTCAGCGTAGCAAGGAGCATGGTTTCCGCAAGAGAATGGCTACTTCTAACGGTCGTAAGGTATTAGCTCGTCGCCGTGCAAAGGGTCGTGCTCGTCTGACTCACTAAGCCTAATCGCTTAAAGTTATATCATCACGCTATTGATGATTGGCCGTCACTGTGTACGGCCTTTTTTTTTAAATTATCTGTGATTTTTTTAGTTAATTTTCGGTTTAGCAGCGGAAAAATCACAGTAAAACAAGCTGCTAAACAGCTTATAGCGTTTTTATGATATCGTGCTATAAGAATATTTGTCAGGTAGAATGCTCCAAAGGGCATCGGAGCATAACGCTGCCTGTGAACGCTTTTATTTAAAGGAGCGTTTTTTAAAATGAAACACACCTATCGCATTAAACAAAATTATGAATTTCGCAGACTTTATAGACGTGGAAATTCAGTAGCGACTCCTTATTTGGTGGTTTATGCTATGAAAACACGCCGAAAAGTCAACCGTATCGGGCTTACAGTTACACCAAAATTAGGTGGTGCTGTGGTTAGAAACCGCATAAAGCGTCTTTTAAGAGAGGCTTACCGTCTAAATGAGGACAAAATCTGTCAAAGCTATGATTTTATTTTTGTTGCACGAAGTAAATTGATTGGTGCTAAATGCCAAAAAGTAGAACGTGAAATCTTGCGTGCCATGAAACAGCTTGGATTGCTTATAGACGAGCATGGGGGCAAAAATGTATGAAACGCTTACTTATTTCAGGAATAAGGTTTTATCAAAAACAAATTTCTCCATCTTTACCTGCCAGATGTCGATATATTCCAACTTGCTCACAATATGCAAAGGAAGCTATAGAAAAATATGGTACGGTAAAGGGAAGTATACTTGCTGCAAGAAGAATTTGCAGATGCCACCCATTTTCTAAGCATGATATTTATGACCCTGTGCCATAAATATTAAAACAGCGTTAAAGAAAACGCATATAATTCTTTATTGAAACTCAATTTTTGGAGGATAATTCTCAACGATGGGCGATATTTTTGGATTTCTAATTGTAAGACCTCTCGGTATACTGCTAAATATTATTTATAACGCAGTAGGCTCTTATGGTCTTGCGGTTATTTTGTTTGCATTACTTGTAAAAATTATTATCTTACCTATTGCTTATCATGGTAAAAAGGGTATGCTGCGTATGAGCAAACTTCAAGGTCAAATGCAGCAAATTCAAAAGAAATATGCAAATAATAAAGTTAAAATGAACGAAGAAATCAGCAAGCTTTATGAAAAAGAAGGCGTAAGCCCTATGTCTGGCTGTCTGCCATCTTTTCTGCCACTGCCGATTATGATGGGTCTTTATTATGCTGTAGTAAAGCCAATGAGCTTTATGATGGGTCTTTCAGGTGGTGCTCCAGATACACCAACTGGTGATATCAACCTGTTAGCTCAAAAGGTAGGTATTGAAATCACTCAGCAAAATTCTTATACTGTGCAAACTGAGATAGCTCAGGCTTGTAACCAGTTTTTCCATAACGGAAAACTTGATGCTGAAATTGCCTCTCTTTCAGATAATATTAAAAACCTTTTACAGCCTATGAATTTCGATTTATTTGGCTTGGATTTATCAGTAAAACCTACTCTAACATTTAGCATTTTACTGCTGATTCCTATTTTATCTGGTCTTTCTGCATTCTTATCATATTGGATTCTTCAAAAAATGCAGAATAATAACAACAATAGTGCAAATGCTCAAATGCAAGGCAGTATGAAAACTATTATGTATATTATGCCTCTAATGAGCGTTTATTTTGCATTCCAGTTCCCAGCTGCTATTGGTATTTACTGGATTGCAAATAATATTTTCACATGTATTCAGGAAATTGTACTTACTAAAATTATTCGTCATAAATATCCTGATATGGCAAAAAAATAATAAAAGGGGAGGCGTAAATAATGCTTAAAAGCATTGAAATGACCGGTGCAACTCGTGATGATGCAATCAAAAAGGCACTTGATACCCTTGGTTTAGACCGTGATGATGTATCGGTTGAGGTTCTTGAAAATGGTAAAAAAGGCTTTTTAGGGTTTGGTTCAATAGATGCTAAGGTAAGAGTTACTTATGAAGTGCCAGATGAAGAGCCAGAAGTAAAAGAACCAGAAAAGCCAGTAGAGCAAATCGAGGTTTTAGAAACTCCTGAAAAGACTGAACCTAAAGAGGAAAAAGTTGGCAATCTTCCTGATTTAAGCGAAATCGCTTTAGATGACCCAAGAAGAACTACTCCTCATCTGGTAAAAGCTGCTCCTAAAAACCCAGAACCAATAGAAAAACCTCGTAAAGAGCGTCCAGAACGTGAGCCAGTAGTGCCTTATATCACTCCTGTGCCAATGGCTGATGAGCTTGTTTCTGAAGATTCTAAACGTGCGGTTAAATTTATTGATGGTTTACTTGAGAAACTCGGTATCCAAGGTAAGGCTACTGTACTTGATATAAGCGAGCCAGACCATGTTAAAATTGATATATCTGGCAAAGATATGGGTCAGGTTATCGGCAGACGTGGTGATACTTTAGATGCAATTCAGTACTTAACTAGCCTAGTTTTAAATCAAAACTTTGAGGAGCATTTAAGACTGACTATTGATACTGAAAATTATCGAGCTAAACGTGCAGAAAGTCTTGAGCGTTTAGCAAGAAAAATGGCAGTTAAGGTTTGTAAATACCATAGAGCAATGACTCTTGAGCCTATGAACCCTTATGAACGCCGTATTATTCATGCATCACTGCAAAATTTTAGAGGTGTTACTACTCATTCCACTGGTACTGAGCCAGCAAGACGAGTTGTAATTTCTCCAGATGGTACAGCTCGTCCACCAAGACGCGGCTTCCAGCCAAGAAAAAAGTAATATAAATTTAAGTTTTACGGGCGGGCTATATAAAAAGCCTGTCCGTATTTTTTATAATTTTAGAAAGGAATGAAATGCAATGGATACAATCGCTGCTATCGCTACTGCAACTGGTGGTGCAATTGGTATAATAAGATTGTCTGGTGATATGGCTATAAAAGCTGTAAATACTATATTTAAGCCGATAAATAAAAAACAGTTTTCAGATATGCCATCAAGAATGCTTGTATATGGTAATCTTTATGATAGATTTGGCAATATGCTCGATAGCTGTATGGCTGTGCATTTTGATTCAGATAAAACATATACAGGTGAGAAAATGGCAGAACTTCAACTGCATGGCTCACCAGCCGTTTTAAGTGAAGCTCTTTCTGCATTATTTGAGCAAGGTGTAAGACAAGCTGAGGCGGGCGAATTTACCAGACGAGCTTTTTTAAATGGTAAAATGAACCTTATGCAAGCAGAGGCAGTTTCCGACCTTATAGCTGCTCATACCCTTGAGTCAGCTCACAATGCAGTAGGGCAAATATCAGGCACAATAGCTAATGGTATGGACGAGTTAAGACAAAAACTTATTAATGTGTCTGCACATTTTCTTGCGGTTGTAGATTATCCAGATGAAGATATAGACCCATTTTTAGAAAGTGAACTTAAAAATACTTTATTTGATACGGAAAATAAACTTCATAAGCTTAGAATATCTTATGAACAGGGCAGAATACTTAGGGAAGGTTTACCTTGTGCTATTGTCGGCAGACCAAATGTAGGTAAATCCACACTTTTAAATGCACTTGTAGGTTTTGAACGTGCTATTGTTACTGATATTGCAGGAACAACAAGAGATACAATAGAGGAAGTTATTAGAATAGGCTCTTTAACACTTAGACTGCAAGATACAGCAGGAATTAGAGAAAGTGAAGATATAGTAGAGCAAATAGGTGTAGAACGTGCTAAAAAGGCTGTAGATGAGGCAGCGTTAGTTCTTGCAGTTATAGATGGCAGTGATGAGCTTAACGAGCAGGATATAAATGCACTTAGCACAGCAAAGGATTCTAAACTGGCAATACTTGTAATAAATAAAAGCGATAAAGGATTAACTAAACAAAATATTCCTGAAGGATTTGAACATATAGTAGAAATAAGTGCTAAAACTGGTGAGGGAATAGACAAGCTAAGAGATAAAATTTTAAGCGTTACAGGCATGAATAATGTTGTATTTGATGGCGGTATTATAACTAATGCTAGACAGGCAGATGCACTAAATAGAGCAGAAATTGCATGTCGTCAGGCAAGAAATGCAGCCGAATTTGGTATGACACCAGATGCAATATTACAGGATGTAGAGTCTGCTATTTCGGCACTCGGAGAGCTTACAGGTCAGAGTGTTAGAGATGATATAATACAAGATATTTTCAGCAGATTTTGTGTGGGCAAATAACAACGCTATATATCGTGTTTTATATAAAAACAAACCACAGAATTTTGAGTGTTTAATAAAATTACATTAGCATACTAAAATGTATAGAAACATATGTTCTGTGAATAAAACTGTGGATAACATGTTAATTAAAAAATAAAAATTATACTAACAGTAATAAAATTCTAAAATTATACAAAAATAAAAAGTTTTACTCAGAGTTATACAATGTATGCACAGAGTTATCAACAGTGTGTATAAACAAAAAAATCATAAAAAGGGAGGTTTGTATTTATGTCATTTGAAGCAGGAAGTTTTGATATTGCGGTTATTGGTGCAGGTCATGCCGGTATAGAAGCAGCTCTTGCTGGTGCTAGACTCGGTTTAAAAGTTGTCTGTTTTTCTATCAATATTGATAGTATTGGTAATATGCCTTGTAACCCTGCAATCGGTGGTACAGCTAAAGGTCATTTAGTGCGTGAGATAGATGCATTAGGTGGTGAAATGGCTAAAGCAGCTGATGCGTCTTGCATACAATATAGAATGTTAAATCGTGGCAAAGGTCCAGCTGTTCATTCACTTAGAGCTCAAGCAGATAGATTTGCTTATCGTAAGTATATGAAATGGGTTTTAGAAACTACCCCCAATTTAAGTGTAAAACAAGCTGAAATAACTAAAATACATGTAGAGGATAATAAAGTAACAGCAGTAGAAACACCAACAGGTGCAATATATAAATGCAGAGCGGCTATTATTTGTTCAGGCACATATTTAGGTGGACGTATAATTATAGGTGACCATATACATGATGGCGGGCCAGATGGCATGTTTGCAGCTACTAAATTAACTGGTTGTTTAAAAGAACTTGGACTTAATTTGATGCGTTTTAAAACGGGTACTCCACCTAGAATAGACAGAAGAACTATTGATTTTACCGAGCTTGAAGTGCAAGAGGGAGAAGATGAAATTATACCTTTCTCTTTTGAAACCGAAAAAGCTCCAGAAAATCAAGTTGTATGTCATTTGACATATACAAATGAGCAAACTCACAAGGTTATTCGTGATAATCTTTCTGAATCTCCGCTTTACTCAGGCAAGATTGATGGTATAGGCCCTAGATATTGTCCATCTATTGAAGATAAAGTGGTTAGATTTGCAGAAAAACCAAGACATCAGCTTTTTGTAGAACCTATGGGTCTTGATACAGAAGAAATATATTTACAAGGTTTTTCTTCATCTATGCCTGAACGTGTACAGCTTGAAATGCTCCACACTTTAAAGGGATTTGAAAAGGCAGAAATGATGCGTCCAGCGTATGCAATAGAGTATGATTGTATTGACCCAACAGAGTTACTTCCAACACTGGAAACTAAAAAGATTTCTGGTCTTTATGGTGCAGGTCAGTTTAATGGCTCATCAGGATATGAGGAGGCAGCGGCTCAAGGTTTAGTAGCAGGTATAAATGCGGCTCTTAAGTGCAAAGGCGAAGAACCTATGATACTTGATAGAGCAGATGGATATATAGGAACATTGGTTGATGACCTTGTTACACGTGGAACACAAGAACCTTATAGAATGATGACATCTCGTTCAGAATACCGTTTATTATTAAGACAAGATAACGCAGATGAGCGACTGGTTAAAATAGGTGCTAGAGTAGGTTTAAACTCAGCTGAAAGACTGGTAAAAACCGAGCAGAAATATAAAACGGTTACAGAAGAAATGGAACGACTGGAAAAGGTAAGTGTTTCACCAAGCGATGAAATGCAAGAATTTTTAATCTCTAACAATTCAACTCCTCTTAAATCAGGTTGTAAGCTTGCCGATTTGTTAAGACGTCCTGAAATCGGTTATGATATGCTTGCACCATTTGATAAGAGCCGTCCAGAACTTCCAGCGGTTATCCGTGAGCAAGTAGAAATCAGAATAAAATATGATGGTTATATAAAAAGACAATTACATGATGTAGAGCAGTTTAGAAAAATGGAAAGCCGACCACTTCCAAATGATATAAATTATGAAAATGTGCCTTCACTTAGACTTGAGGCACGACAAAAGTTATCTAAAATTCGTCCTGTAAATTTAGGTCAAGCGGGCAGAATTTCTGGTGTATCTCCAGCAGATTTAACTGCACTTATGATATATTTAGAAACAGGAGGGGATAAGTGATGACAGAAAGAGAACTTTTAATCAAAGGTTTAGAACAAATTTGTCCTAAGGTTTATCCACAAACTGTTGATAACTTTCTGAAATTCTCAGATATGCTGCTTGAGAAAAATAAGGTTATGAACTTAACCGCAGTAACCGAACCTATGGAGGTCATTTCCCGACATTTCCTTGATTGTGCTATGATTGCATCAGATATAATTTCCGAGGAAAAGGTCATAGATATTGGAACAGGTGCAGGTTTCCCAGGTCTGCCACTTGCGATTTTATGTGAGGATACTCAGTTTGTGCTGATTGATGCTCTTAGAAAGCGTATAGATTTTTTAAATGAAGTTATATCTGAGTTAGGACTTAAAAATGTAACTGCCATACACGCAAGAGCAGAGGAGTTAAAAGAACGTCAGAGCTTTTCTGCTGCTGTATCAAGAGCTGTTGCAGATTTATCTGTTCTTAGTGAGCTTACTTTACCACTTGTAAAAGTTGGTGGTAAATTTATAGCTATGAAAGCTCAAGACTGTAAGGACGAAGTCGAAAAAGCCACAAAGGCTATTGAGATTTTAGGCGGTGCTAAACCTGTAATTAAAACTTATACCGTTGTACAAAGTGATATTGTTCGTGCAAAGGTAGAAATTCAAAAAATAAAGGATACTCCTTCTAAATATCCACGCAGATTTGCAAAAATAAGTGCCTCTCCACTCGGTGGGAAATAAAATAAAGCGAAATTTATAACCCTTTGTAATAAGATTACTAAGGGTTATTTTTTATCGGAAAATATGTGGAAATACATATTTCAAAGCAAAATATGTCGAATTTACAAGGGGAAATAATAATCATGCGGTCGATTTTGCTTTACTTTTTGACAGAAAATGGTAGTCTATTACCAGCAGGCATTTTGCCGAGTAAAAAAGGAGGAAGTTAAATGACACCGGTGTTAAACATTAGAAGTGCAAATAATGAAAGACAGTTGAGACGAATAAAACTGTCCATGATTGCAAGAAACCCAAATCAGCCGAGAAAATATTTTGAGCCAGAAGCGATAACACAGCTTGCTGATTCAATAAGGCAATATGGGGTATTAAATCCACTAACTGTCAGAAAGACAGGAGAAGGGTTTGAGCTTATCGCAGGTGAAAGACGTTTAAGAGCGGCAAGACAAGCGGGACTACTTGAAGTACCATGTATAGTTATGAGTGCAACAGAGGAGGATTCATCAGCACTTGCACTTGTTGAAAATCTTCAAAGGCGAGATTTAGACTTTTTTGAAGAAGCATGGGGTTTTAAAAAACTTATTGATACTTTTGGACTTACACAGGAGGAGGCAGCCAAAAAAGTAGGTAAAACACAAAGTGCTATTGCAAATAAGTTAAGGCTACTTAAATTATCTCAGAAAAATATTGATTTAATAAGAAATGGAGGATTAACCGAGCGACATGCAAGAGCACTTTTAAGAATCGTAGATGAAAATAAACGTATGCAGGCAACTGCTTATATTATTGAGCATGAACTAAATGTAAGCAAGACCGAGCAATACATAGATAAATTACTAGCTGAGCCAGTAGAAGATAAGTCAAAAAATGTTTTAAGACTTATAAAAGATGTAAGATTCTTTTTAAATACGGTTGATAAAGCAATAGATGTTATGAAAGAATCAGGCGTACAAGCAAAAGTAGAGCGAGAAGATAAAGATGATGGAGTAATGCTCCGTATTCTAATTCCAAACTGCAAAAAACAAGGAATATAAAAAATAAAGATTAGAGATATAGTTTTAAATAATTAGATTATGATACAGTATGTTTTTTAAACAAGGCTTGTATGTTTCACATGAAACATATAAGTCTTGTATTTTTTTAGGGCAATTTGTTGATATTTGTTTTATAATATATGTGGAAAAACGTAGTGTTTTCACTTCATTTTTAGTTAATGCTGTGATATAATACAGTTTAGACAGCATTTAAATTTATTATTTTAAGGCGGGGGGCGACCTTTTATCAAGATAAAAAAACAAGGAAAGATTGTCGCACTTATAAATCAGAAAGGCGGAGTAGGTAAAACAACTACTGCGGTAAATTTAGCAGCGGCATTAAAAGAAAAAGGTCAAAACATTTTGCTTTGCGATTTTGACCCTCAGGGAAATGCAACTTCAGGTTTTGGCATTGACCCAAGAGAAATAGAAATAACAACTTATGATTTAGTAATTGCTGAAAAGCCAGATACTAAAAAAGCTATTATACATACTGAGTGGGTTGATATTCTCGGCTCAAATACTGACTTGTCAGGTGCAGAAATAGACCTTTTGTCACTTGAGCGTAGAGAATATCGTTTACGAGATGTGCTTGAACAGGTTAAGTTAGATTATGATTATATACTAATTGATTGTCCACCATCACTTGGTATTTTAACACTTGAATGTCTATGTGCGGCAGATAGTTTTTTAGTACCTATGCAAACAGAATATTATGCACTCGAAGGTTTGAGTCAGCTTATGGCTACTGTAAGAAGTGTACAAAAAGGACTTAATAAAAATATTCGTATGGAGGGTATTTTACTCACCATGTATGATGGCAGAACAAACCTTGCCGTTCAAGTTGTGGAGGAAGTTAAAAAGCATTTTGGTGAACGTGTATATTCTACTGTCATTCCAAGAAATGTAAGACTTTCAGAAGCTCCAAGTCATGGTCAGCCTATAACAGCTTATGATAGACTATGCCGTGGTGCAGAAGCTTATGTTTCAATGGCAGACGAGTTTTTAAAGAAAAACACAATATAAACTAGGAGGCAGGGAAATTAGTGGCAAGAACCAATAAAGGTGGCTTGGGAAAGGGATTTGGTGCTTTATTAGGTGAGAGCCTAAGAGAAGATACGCAAAATAATACAGGAATTTCTACATTGCCTATGGCACTTGTAGAGCCAAACCCAGAGCAGCCAAGAAAAGTTTTTGATCCAGAAGGAATGGAAGCTTTAAAAAAATCTATTTCTACTCATGGTATTATAACACCAATAACTGTAAGAACTGTACAAAATGGATACTATCAAATCATTGCAGGTGAACGCCGTTGGCGAGCTGCTAGAAGTATAGGTCTTACCGAGATACCAGCATTTATAATCGATGCAGATGACCAGAAGGTTATGGAGCTTGCACTGATAGAAAATTTACAGCGAGAAGACTTAAATCCAATAGAAGAAGCTAAGGGTTATAGCACACTTATAAAAGAGTTTAATTTAACTCAAGAGCAAGTAGCTGAGCGTGTTGGTAAATCACGCCCAAGTATTGCTAATGCCCTTAGACTTCTTGCACTTCCTGAAGAAGCTCAGCTTATGGTGGCTTCAGGTGGAATAACAGCAGGTCACGCTAGAGCTATTTTATCAATTCAAGATGAAGAAAGACGTCTTGAATCTATAGAGAAAATGGCTGCTATGACGGTTAGACAGGCAGAAAAATATGCAAAAGATATAAATAAAACAAATGAAATTGAAGTCTCAAATACTCCAGTTAAACCAATCTTTAAAGTAGATTATTTAAGTGAAATCTCAAGAGAAATTGAAAATAATCTAGGAAGAAAGGTTCAAATAGAGCAAGGTAAAAAAAGTGGTTTAATAAAGCTTGAATTTTATAATAGGGAAGACCTTGAACGACTTACAGCTGCTCTTAGAGAATTAAAAATTTAATTTTGGAGGAACACATGGAAGAAAAAAAAATAGAAACTAATCCTTGTGAAAAAGAAAATAAAAAGATAAGTAAACGTTATTTAGCGTTTTATATTATTGGTCTTTTTAGTGTTGCACTTGTTTTAATACTTCTTAGTTATGTAACACAGTTAAGAGCTGATAAACAGCTTGCAAGTTTAAATAGTGAGCTTGCTGAAAGAGATACAACGGTGCAAGGTGTTCAGCAAAAACTGCTTGTTTTACAGGAAACAGTGTCAACTCAAGATGCAACGATAAAAGAGAAAGAACAGCAAATTTCCGAGCTTCGTACAATGCTTAATATGACTGCTGATGAAGATTTAAAAACCGTTTTAAAGCAGCGTTTAGATGAAAGAGATGCTTATTATCATTTATCAATGCTTGAAAAAGCAATAGATGAAAATAATGATACTGCGATAGGTGAAGAACTGCAATATCTGCAAAATACCTATGGTTTAGAGCGTTTAAATGGCACAGCACAGAATGCCGTATTTACAGGTATTATGGCAGAGCGTTATTTAGAACTTGTAAATAAAGTACAATAATAAAATTTTTTATAAGATAGGGAGTAGAAAACTAATGTTAGACATTCGTTTTATTAGAGAAAACACAGAAAAAGTAAAAGAGCGTCTTGCTATGCGTGGCACAAATTATGATGATGCTATTGATGAGGCTATTAAACTTGATGATAATCGTAAGGCTATTATCGGTGAAGTAGAAGGATTAAAAGCTCAGCAGAATAAAGTATCCAAGCAAATTCCACAGATGAAAAAGGCTGGCGAAGATACAACTGCTATCATGGCAGAGATGAAGGAAATCGCGGCAAAGGTTAAAGAGCTTGACGCAAAGCAAAGTGAAGTTGAAACTCAGTTAAAAGATGTACTTCTTGGTATTCCAAATGTTCCAGCTGATAAAGTTCCAGAAGGCAAGGATGACAGTGCAAACCCAGAAATTCGTCGCTGGGGTACCCCAAAGGAATTTGAATTTGAGCCAAAGGCACACTGGGATATTGGTGCAGAAAAGGGTATTTTACTTCCAGAGGTTGCAGGTAAGGTAACAGGTTCTCGTTTTCATTTCTATCGTGGCATGGGTGCAAGACTCGAGCGTGCTGTTATTAACTATTTCTTAAATACTCATACCGATGAGCAGGGCGGTTATACTGAAATTTTACCACCATTTATCGCAAATGGTGCATCTATGACTGGTACTGGTCAGCTTCCTAAGTTCTCTGAGCAGATGTATCAGCTAGGTCGTGAAGACAGTGATTTATATCTTATACCAACAGCTGAAGTACCTGTAACAAATATGTTCCGTGATGACATTATTCCAGCAGAGCAGTTACCTGTTAGATATGCTGCATATTCTGCTTGTTTCCGTCGTGAGGCAGGTGCAGCAGGTCGTGATGCTCGTGGTCTTATCCGTCAGCATCAGTTTAACAAGGTTGAGCTTGTAAACTTTACTGCTCCAGAGGATTCTTGGACTCAGCTTGAAAACCTGACAAGAGAAGCTGAACGTGTACTGGAAGGGCTAGGTCTACCTCATAGAGTTGTTATGCTTTGTACCGGTGATGTTGGTTTCTCATCTGCTTGCACTTATGATATTGAGGTTTGGATGCCTTCTTATGGTCGTTATGTAGAAATTTCTTCTTGCTCTAACTTCCTTGATTATCAGGCTAGACGTGCTAATATCCGTTGCCGTAATGCAGAAGGCAAGCCAGTATTTGCTCATACTCTTAATGGTTCTGGTGTTGCTGTTGGTCGTACAGTTGCGGCTATTCTTGAAAACTATCAGAATGCAGATGGTTCTGTAACAATTCCAGAGGCACTTCGTCCATATATGGGCTGTGACAAAATTTAATAAAAAATTTTACTGCCGAATGAGCTTTAAAGCTCATTCGGCAGTTTTTTTAATCTTCAAGTGAAACTGCAAGATTAGAATATAAAAATGAGATAGAATTCCAAGTAGCTGCATCTAATTTGCCAGTTTGGGGTAAACCAGAATTTTTCTGAAGAATTTTTATAGCTTGCTCAGTGTTACAATCATACACTCCAGTATAATCAATTTTAGGCAAATAAGGAAATTCGATTGCAAGACCATTTAAAATACCTTGTAATATATAAATAAATCTGCCAGTATCACCAAGTGATACAACATACATAGCATTTGGAAAAACTCTAACTGCAAGTGGAAGTGAATTTTTACTGCGTATTAAATTTGACTCATGTACTATTTTATCCCAAGTAGTTAAATCGGTTTTGCCTGTTATAGGTAAACCAAATCTTCTTTGAAATCGTTTAACAGCATCTTCTGTTAAAACATCATAAACACCACTTATTTTAGGGAGTAATTCATCGTGTTTGGCATTAATTACTCTTAAATCCTGTTGTAAGCCTCTTATATGCTCTATAAGCTGTTCATCTGAAAACATAAATTACATTCCCTCCTGATTGTTTTGTAATGTGTAACCAGGGAACTGTTGTTCAGCTACTTTTGCACCCATAACAGCTGTTTCATATTCTCTAGCAAGTATATCCCAAGTTGCAGGGCCAATAGTACCTGTTATATTAAGACCAAAAAGTTTTTGGGCAGCAATAACAGCATCTTTTGTCATCTCTCCGAAATATCCAGTAACAGGTATTTGAGGTATTTCGGAGTATACAGATGATAAAAAAGATAAAAAGGTTTGAGCTTGCTCAACATCATCACCAGACATACCTTCAATAAGTATTCTACCAGGGAATACAGGTATACCTTCTGGTGTTCGTGCATTAGGGTCAGAGTCTACAATAGATAGGTATGCTGAGTAAAGTGCATTCCATGTTTGCTCGCCAACTATACCGTCAGGTGTTAATCCAAAAAGCTTTTGAGCGGCAATAACAGCATTTTGGGTTTTAGTGCCGAAAAATCCATCATCATCTATGACTGGTATTTCAGAATAATAAGCACCAACAACCGAAAGGTAATACTGCATAAGCTTAACAGCTTCGCCACTATCGCCAAATTTTAATAATCCTGGGTAGAGTGGGCTTACATCTTGTAAAGAAAGCCCTTCACTGTTTAGCTCTGCAAGACGTTTAATAGCTGTATATAAATATGCAATTCTATACCAAGTGGCTTTACCAACTATTCCATCAGGAGTTAAACCAAAGGTTTGCTGAAATACTTTAACAGCATTTTCAGTGGATTTATCATATGCTCGGTTTACAGGATAAATTTTAGGTATAAGTGGATAATTGGTAGAAATTCTATTTAATCTTAATTGAATAGTTCTTACATCTTCATTTACATCACCAAGTCTTAAAGCTTTTCCAGGGTAAGTGCCTAGATTAGGAACTACTGGGGTATCGGTTACGATTTCAATATCATCACCATAAAAACGGGTTAAAATTTCATAAGGTGTAAGACCTTGTTCAGCGAGTGGGACTGTGCCCCATTGACTAAGTCCATCACAGGTGACAGTTGTTCCATTACAATATTGAGCAAATAGCGGTTCTACCGAGCCAGAACGGACAATATAATCGGTAAATAGTTCATCAGCTATACGAGAGATATTATCAAATATATCTCTATCATGCACATAAGCTTGGTCAAATGCTGTGACATTAGTTATATCAAAATCATATCCTTGTGAAGGATACCATTCAGTATATACTCTGTTAAGTGCAAAAGATATTTGAGCATACATATTTGCACGAATAGCACTTTCAGGCCAAGTAGGATATATTTCTGAGCTTGCAACATTTTTGATATAGTCAGGGAAAGGGACAGTTACATTTCTAGCATTTGATTTTGGAGAACCCAAATGCACAGTTATAGTTTCAGGTATAAAAGGTAAAGGCAAAATTCATCACTCCTTGGCTGTGTTTAAACCATGATTAGGGAAATTTCTAACTTGAGGTTCACCTGTATTTTGAAATTCTTCTAAAGGAACAAGAAATACAGGTAGTGTTGCTACGATATCAGGGAAAATAGTTAAATCAGAAGAAGTAACCGGATAAAATCCATCATAATCTACACGTACAGAATATCTAGCATAAGGAAATGGCTGATTAGGTGAGAGTGAGTTTGAAATTGGTGGTGCAGGTAGTGGTAAAGGTGCAGTTTGGCCAGAGCGATTAGTGCGAACATTATATATAAGTTCGGAAGAACCAGTGTCAGATATAGAATAAACTGTTACAAGTGCATTTTCTAGCGGGATAGCAGTTCGTGCGGTTGATACAGAAACAACTAAATAACCAGTAGAAGTATTTTGATTTGACATAGAAAACTCCTTTGTTTCACATGAAACACTAATTAAATAATAGATACATGATATTTCTTAAACCATCTGTCAAGCTGAATGATATATGCGAAAACTTGAGGGCCACGCATTAATTGACCATACCAAGGTTCAGGCATATTATTAGGGTCAAGTAAAAGTTGCTCTATTGCTTTAATATTAAAGATTTTAGGAATATATGAATGTTCATCTTGTATTATCTGTCTTACATATGAGCTTACAAGCTCTGTATATAAAGGAGAAAATGTTTTTGGATAAGGTGACTTTTTACGCCAAACAATTTCTTCTGGTAAATCATTTTCAAAAGCTTTTCTTACAATGCCTTTTTCTCTGCCTTCATAAGCTTTTAATTCCCAAGGCATATTATAAGCATATTCAACAATTCTATGGTCACAAAATGGAACTCTGACTTCAAGACCAGAATACATACTCATTCTATCTTTTCTATCAAGCAGAGTTGCCATAAACCATCTGAGATTGAGCATAAACATTTCACGCATACGAGCTTCTTTTTTGCTGTCAGTAGGCAGTTTATCAGCAAGTTTACAAGTATCTAAATAATGTTGTCTTACAAATTCCTCACCATTAGATATTACACCGTCGTTTAGAAGGCTCATTCTAAAATCTATTGAGCGTGACCAAGGGAAAGTATCCTCAAATAATATTTCTTCTCTATGATACCAAGGATAACCGCCAAATAACTCGTCAGCACATTCACCTGATTGGCATACAGTAAATTCTTTTTTTACAGCATTGCAGAATAGGAGTAAAGAAGAATCAACATCAGCCATACCAGCTAAATCTCTTGCATCAACAGCTGGAAGAAGTGCGGCACAAAGAGCAGCATTATCCAAAATAACTTTATGATGTTTAGAGCCTATTGCATTTGAAATTAAGTCTATATAATCTGCATCGCTGTTTGGCTGAAATAGACTTTTCTCAAAATATTTATCATTATCTTTATAGTCAACCGACCAAGTATGAAGTTGTTTGTTCTGCTTTTTATACTCACGTCTTGCGAGCATTGATAAAATAGAAGAATCAAGTCCACCAGATAAAAAGGTACATAGTGGTACATCACTTACAAGCTGTCTAGATGCAGAATCTTCAATCAGATATTTTGTCTTTGCAATAGTTTGTTCAGGTGAATCAGTATGTTCACAAGCTTTGAGTGACCAATATGGGGTAATGGTTAGCTTATTATCTTTAAAAATCGCAAAATGAGCAGGAAGAAGTTCTTTAATTTGATTAAATACACCAAAGCCAGCTGGTCGGGCAGGGCCAAGAAGTAAGATAGAACGCAGACCATCTTGATTTATTTCTGGTTTAATGTCAGGGTGACATAATAATGTTTTAATTTCAGAGCCAAACACTAAACCATTTTTGGTTTTGGTGAAGAATAGAGGCTTAACACCTAACCTATCACGACAAAGAGTTAAGGTATGCTCTTTGTTATCCCAAATAGCAAAGGCATATATGCCATTTAGTTTTTCAAAAGCGTTTGTATTCCATTCCATATAGGCATGAAGTAAAACCTCGGTATCAGAATGACCTAAAAAGGTATGACCTTTAGATAAAAGCTCTTTTCTAATATCTTCGGTGTTATAAAGCTCTCCATTATAAACTAAAACATATCGCTCATCTGGTGATTTCATAGGTTGTTTACCGTTTTCTGGGTCAACTACAATAAGTCTACGATGTATAAGGCTCATATATTCATTTGTGTATTCACCGCCATCATCTGGGCCTCTGGGAATAAGTGTGCGAGCCATATGATTAGATATATTTTGCATATTACGGCAATTAATTTTATTATCGGTAAAACCAGCTATTCCACACATAAAAACAAAACTCCTTTATAAGTGTTTCATGTGAAACAAAATTTAATTATTTTAATTTTATGCCTTAAATTTTAAATTTAGAACAAAAAATCCCTGCTAACTAAATTAGCAGGGATAAATATTTTATTCACCACAATATTTAATTAAGGTTTTTCTGACAGCACCTTCGCCAGCGATAAGCTCATTAAACATTTCTGTTACTTTATCAGCAAGACCAACTTCATAAAGGTTAGTACCAAAGATAGCTTTATTAGAAAGCAGAGGATAAAGCTGTTTTTCTTTTGCAGGTTCACCTCCAAGGGTGATACCATCGAGTATTTTATCTAGATATGGTAGCATTGGGTCAGGACTACGTTCAAATTTATTGCCATTATCGTCAACAGCAAGTAGATAACGAAGCCAACCAGCAAGAACAAGTGGAATATAAACGAGATTGGAAACTCTGTGCATAGGAACGGTAGAATTGTAGTAAGCATAAAGAGTTTGACCGAATCTGGTTGATATTTTTTGAGAAATATCTGTTGCAGTACGCTGAGGGGTATCAGGTAAAAATGGGTTAGGATAACGTTCACTTAAAACTTCGTGTAAAAACTCAATTGGATTTATAACACCTGGGTCAGATACCATAGGCATGGCCTCGTCCATACTCATATGAGTAATAAGACTAACAAGTTGTTTATCATTCATTTCATCATGTACAGTTTTATAACCAAGCATACAGCCATATACAGCAAGAGCAGTATCCATAGGGTTTAAACAAGTACAAGCTTTCATGCGAGCAGAGCGAGCAACAATATCATGATTAGTAAATATAATACCAAGTTGCTCTAGTGGAGGATGACCATTAGGGAAAGAATCCTCTATTAACAGATATTGAGGACGTTCAGTGTTGACAAAACCAGCAGCATGAGTACCTTTTTCGGTTACAAATGGACGAATACCTTCAAGACCATCAGCTTCAAGAGCTTCAGTTACACGATTATCAGGGTGAGGAGTGATTTTATCAATCATAGAAAGCGGATAAGAAATTTCACTTGTAATATATTTAGCTTCTTCCTCAGTAATAAAGCCGTTTTCTAGCCAAGCTTCAGCCATATCGGTCATTGCACGATGCAGACGAATACCATTATTTTCGCAGTTATCAAGAGAAACAAGGGCAAAAGCAGGTGCACCAACACGTTTTCTAGCAAGACAAAGCGTAGCAAGTTTACCGAAGAAAGATAAAGAATTATCACTTGGACCATTTTTTGCATCATATGCAAAGTCAGGTACTAAATTACGTTCATTATCTCTTATAACATAACCTTTTTCGGTAATCGTCATAGAAACCATTTGCATGGAAGGAGAGCAGAAGATTTGATGTAATCTTTGCATATCTTCACTCATTTTAAGGCTTTCTGTTATAGAGGCGATAATTTCCTTTTGAATATGACCATCAGCATAAAGAGTAGCTATAATAGATAGGTTATCGTTAGCACGATAAACACGGTCTATAAGTTCCTCGTCATAGCTTTCACAACAAATAATACCAGTTTTTGATAAACCAGCAGTTAAAAGACGTTGAGCAAGAGCAGAAGGGAATGCACGGAATAAACTACCAGCACCAAAATGCAACCAAGTAGGTTTTTCATAAGTGGCTTGTCTAACAGCAGATATATCATAAGATGGGAGTCTATATCCCTTCCAAGACAGGTTATGATTCAGGCTTTCCAATGTAAGTTTCATATTGGGTTACCTTCCTTTCAATATATTATATTTATAATTTAGACTAAAAAATCTAATTATAGTATATCAAAAATTAACCAATACGAATAGAGGAAAGAGTGAAAAAAGTATAAAAAAAACATGTTTATAATAAAAATAGTATTAAAAAACATGTTTTTAGGATAAAAATTTAACAAAGTTATTTTATCATTTGGTGAAGGCAGTCGAGTGCATCAGATAAGCTGCCTACATGGTCAATAAGACCATAAGAAACAGCTTGTTTTCCGCCGACAACAGTACCAACATCAGCAGACATTTGGTCGGTTGCCATCATAAGCTTTTCAAAAATATCAGCAGATATATTGGAATGAGTCGTTACAAAGGTTGTTATACGTTCTTGAATTGATTTAAAATAAGAATACGTTTGAGGCGATGCGATGATAGTACCACTCATTCTAACAGGGTGAATAGTCATAGCAGCACTAGGTGCGATAAAAGATTGTTTAGCAGCTACAGCAAGCGGTACACCTATTGAATGACCTCCACCGAGAACAAGTGAAACAGTAGGTTTTTTCATTCCTGCTATAAGTTCAGCTATTGCAAGACCTGCCTCTACATCGCCACCAACAGTATTTAAAAGTATTAATAAGCCATTTATATCATCAGCTTCTTCTATTGCGGTTATTTGAGGAATAATATGCTCGTATTTAGTTGTTTTAGTCTGCTGAGGAGCTTCTAAGTGTCCTTCAATTTGACCAACAATAGTTATACAATGAATATTACCATAAGCAGAGTGGGTTGTAATAGAGCCTGTTTGGGTTATGCTATTATCATGTTGTTTTTCATCATTTGAATTTACATCACACATAATATTACTCCTTTTTTTATGCACTTAATAGCTTAATAACAGTATAATATGCAATTTATGATATAAAATTCATAAAAATACTATGGAAAAAAATGAAAGAAAATTAAATACTATATGTAATGAAAAATATATTAAGTAAGGTTAAAACAATATTATATAACTATAAGTTATCAACATTTACACAGAGTTATCAACAAAAAAATACTCTTTTCCTCAGAGTTATCCACAAGGTGTATTTGTTTTGTGGATATATAGAAAAAACATTTGTGATTTTGCATAAAATATACAAAAAGTAATAATATTATAAAATAATACAATTAATAAAAATATGTGGATAAATATGTGTATAATAAGATTAATAATGTGGATAAAAAACGATATAATAAAATCCAGAAAGGATTAAAACTCCAATCTGGATTAAAAACTCTGTTCATTTTCAGGCGGTAAAAGCTGCCATTTTAAAACTTCAAATTCACCATTTGTAATAATGTGAATATTTATTTGCAACGTACCAGCTTCATCTGCTGGTAAATCAAAACTTAAAATTTGAGTTTCTTTTTCATATATAGCAGCTATACCTTGTTCATTAAGTAAGTTTTCCATTTCATGACCTGCCGAATCTGGTGCATAGCCCGAATAAGCAGATAATAAGCCTAATATTTGTTGACCCTTTGAATCAGCTTTATAGTATGCATTTGAGATTTCTATGCTATGTTTAGAGGTCATAAGGTCAGAACGTGCATGGCTAAGTGATAGCATAGACACGCATGAAAATATAAGAAGAAGTAAAATATTAATTACAGTTGGAAAACCGACCGCAAGGCTACCTTTTTTATATTTCATCTTTACACCTCATTTTTATACTGACAAATTGAAAGCTCTAATATACTGTCACCATTAGGCTCATAAACATTAAAGTTTCCATTAATTATATTATGCTTATCCTCAGAGGTTGTAATTTCTAAAAGATAAATACCATTTTCTTTTGAGCAAATATTCCAGTTTTTATCATACCAAACCTGCATTTTGTTAGAGTTTATAAGAGTACCGTTTAATATATCTGGCATAGTTGTTATATCTCCATTTGTAGCTCTAAATGCCATTGTAGCATTTTCAGTTGCTATATGAGCTTTGGTAAGCACTCGGCTAAAAGCACTAAGGGAATAAGCTTCTGACAATGTTGCAAAACAAACAGTAGCACCTACAACAAAGATTAAAAGATTTACAAGCATTTCAAGCAAAAATAAACGTGTTCGGCTTAATCTTTTCAATTTGCACCTCCAACGATACCACTTCGAGGAGTAAGAATGAGGGTTTGTACATTATTATTTTGAGATATATATTCAACACAAATCATATTATTTTTTTGTTGTAAATACATAATGCCTGCTTCACATAATCTTTCGGCATATAATTCACTCTTACGAGAGTTCTGTATATATAAATAACCATCTTTACAGTAATATAACCAAGTTATACTATTTTTGGTTACAGCTAATGCCGGAGTAGAATCGGCAAGAGAAGTAACTGATATACTATTTTGATTATCAGCACGTTTTACAGCACCGAGTAAATGTTCAAGCACAATGGATTCACTTTGTGTGTTATCAGCACGAGTAATAATACCTTCATATACATTTGTTATGCGGGGGATAAGCAAAAGACTGCAAAGCAAAAATATAAGAAAAAATATAAAAACAAAAGTAGTACCTGCACGGTGACGAATAATTGAAGAAATTCTCAAGCAGAAGCACCTCCTTTATTTATCCTTATATTTATATCAGGTGGATTATCTGGTGAAGTTCGGCGATAATCAACTGTAAAACGTCTATTATCTATTTTTATACCATAATGGTCTTCTATATATCTAAGGTCAGGTGGATATCTGCCTTCTACTGCAAAACAATGGTCTGATGCTTGTTTAATTTCATCATATAAAGCATAATAACTTTTATTAAGCATAAAATCGTCTATATAATAAATGCCAAAAGATAGTATGCCACCTATGATAAATGCTGTGACTATACTTTTTAATATATTTTTCATTATTATACTCCTTATATTATGCCATAGAAGCAAGTCCGCCAAGAAGAGGAAGAATAACAGATAACAATAGTAAACCAGAGGCACCACTTAAAATTAAAACAATTATAGGCTCTAAAATTACAAGCAGTCTGTCCATCCTACCAGCAGAATCTTTAGCAAGTTTAGATGCAACTTCATCTAAAAGAAAACCTGTTTGACCATTGCTGTTTAATCTGCCTAAAGCACTGCCTGAAATAAGTCCAGTGTTTGCAAACGCTTTAGTAAGAGAAATACCCTTGTCTATATCTAAAAGCATTGCATTTTTTGCACATTCAATGTCTGGGTGGTCACTTAAAGATGCTGAATTTAGAATAACATCTTTATCAGATATACCGCATTGACAAAAAAGAGCAAGAGCAGCAGCAAATCTGCCGACTGCTAGTTTTCTAGCAAATAATGTATTTTGAAATAGCTTCCAGCCGCTGTTTTTAACAAGAATCCAAAGTAAAACACCAGCAAATACAATAGCTGTTAAAAGCATACCTGCAAGACCTGCAAACCATCTGCCTGCATTCATTGCCCATCTTGCAAATGGTGAAAATGATAAGCCAAGAGAAGAAAATTGGTCGGCAAGTATTGGAAGCACAAAACCTGCGGTTACAATTAAAATAAAACATGTTAGAGCTGCCATTACAGCAGGATATACAGTTCGACCATGTAAGCTTTCATTTGCCGCACGTTCACGCTCAAAATAGCATGATAAGTAATCTACTGTTTGAGTAAGTGTATTTGTTTTTTCAGCATTTGCAATAAGCTCAACCATATATTCAGGAAAAACAGTTGTTTTTCTCATAGCATCGCTTAAAAGACCATTTCTAACTCCTGTGCGAAGTGATAAATATAGCTGTTCTTCGGCTGAACTTGTGGAACGTGCTGCCATAGCCGCAAAACATTCGCTTAATGTATGTCCACGCCTTAGATAATTTCCAACATCTTGACAAAACTCATCTAATACTATATTAGCGAGTAAATGTTCCTTTTTTAGTTTAAAACGCATTTAGAATCCGACCCCTTAAATTGTTTATAATTATTATAACTATATTTTTATTATAGGTAAAGCGAAATAACACTTATTTAATACTTTGACTTTATAGTAAAATAGGCTGTATAATATAAAAATAAATGAAATATAAGTAAAGGAGGAAAGCTAAGCTTGAATACACAGCTATTAAATCCAGATGAAGATAAAGATGCTTATGTAAAAGCGGCTGAATATATATTGCAAGGTCAAGTGGTTGGTATGCCAACAGAAACAGTTTATGGACTAGCAGCTAATGCTTTAGATGGTGAGGCAGTAAAGAGAATATTTATTGCTAAAGGCAGACCGCAAGATAATCCACTTATAGTTCATATAGCAGATTTAAAACAAATGGATAAGCTTGTAAGCTTTGTGCCTGAAAGTGCAAAAAAACTTGCTGATGCTTTTTGGCCAGGTCCACTTACTATTATATTAAAAAAAGCCGAATGTATACCAATAGAGGTAAGTGCAGGACTTGATACAGTTGGAATACGTTTTCCAAGTCATAAGGTTGCACAAAATTTGATTAAGGTGGCGGGAGTACCTCTTGCAGCACCATCAGCTAATTTATCGGGCAGACCATCTACAACAACAGCTAAACACGTTATGGAGGATTTAAACGGTAAAATTCCAGCGGTGCTTGAAGGCGGAGCTTGCACAGTAGGTGTAGAATCGACTGTAATATCTTTGGCAGGTGATAAACCAAGGCTTTTAAGACCAGGAGGAATATCTCTTGAGCAGTTAAGAGAGGTAATTGGCGAAGTTGAAATTGATAGAGCTATAAAAGAAAAAATAGGTGATGATGTTAGAGTTTCTGCACCTGGAATGAAATATAGACATTATGCACCTAAAGCACCTGTAACAGTTGTATGTGGTGATGCTGATAAAACTGCTCAGTATATAAAACAAAATGCAAATAAAACAGCAGGTGTTTTATGTTTTAAAGAATATATAGATATATTTGCTGATTATGAGTGTTTTGAAATGGGCTTTAAAGATGATGTAATTTCACAAGCTCAAAGAATATTTGATGCACTAAGAGCATTTGATGAAACAAATGTAACTGAGATTTGGACTCAATGCCCATCAGATGAAGGATTAGGACTTGCAGTTGCTAATAGACTTAAAAAAGCAGCTGGATTTCATGTTATAGACTTAGGGTGATAATATGAAAATTATAGGACTTACAGGCGGCTCTGGTGCGGGTAAAAGTGTAGTTGCGGCAGAATTTCAAAAACTTGGTGCAGGTATAGTTGACGCAGATGCTATTTATAGAAAGCTTTGTGATGAAAATTTAGATATGCTTTCAGAGCTTGAAAATGAATTTGGTGATATTTTAACGATAGATAAAAAGCTAGATAGAGCAAAACTTGCAAATATAGTTTTTTCAGATAACAATAAACTAAAAAAATTAAATGAAATAACCATTTTATATATAAAAAAAGCAAGTGATGAAAGATTCAAAGTTTTGAAAGACAAAGGCATAAAAATAGCAATTTATGATGCACCAACATTATTTCAAACTGGGACAGACGCTATGTGTGATGGTGTAATTGGCATAATTGCTGATAGAAATATACGAATAGAAAGAATAATAAAGCGTGATAATATATCTGAGAATGCAGCTAAAGCTAGAATAGATGCACAGCCTGATAATAAGTTTTATTATGACAGATGTCAGTATATAATTGAAAATAATGTTTCACATGAAACACTTCAAAACCAAGTTAAACAGCTATGGAAAAAGCTTGTTAAATAAAAAATTTATATTTAAAGGAGAAGGATAATTATGACTTCAGAAGAACTATTTTATGACAGAAAGCCAGCTTTTGATAGAATCGATGAAAAAGCATCAAATGAATATGCAGAAGGCTATAAAAAGTTTTTAGATGAGGGTAAAACCGAACGTGATGCAGTTAAGGCTATTTTAAAAATGGCTGATAAAGCTGGTTTTAAAGCTTACGAGCGTGGAATGGAGCTTAAAGCAGGTGATAGAATATATAAAGTAAACCGCAATAAGGCTATTGCACTTGCTGTAATCGGTAATAAACCTATTAAAGACGGTATTCGTTTAACAGCAGCTCATCTTGATGCACCAAGAATTGATATTCGTACAGTGCCACTATATGAGCAAGATGGAATGGCATTTTTCAAAACACATTATTATGGTGGTATTAAAAAATATCAGTGGCTTGCAATTCCATTAGAACTTCGTGGCGTTGTATGTGTATGTAAAGATGGTAAAACCCAGACTGTTGAGATTAATATTGGTGCAAATGAGAATGACCCTAAGTTTGTTATCACTGACTTACTGCCACATCTTGCAAGCAAGCAAATGCAGCAAAAAATGGTTGATGGTATTAAGGCAGAGGGTATGAACATTCTAATTGCATCTAAACCATCAGATGATGAAAAGGATTGTAAGGATAAGATTAAGCTTGCAGTTATCAAGCATCTAAATGAAAAGTATGGTATGAGAGAAATAGATTTTCTATCCGCAGAGCTTTCATGCGTACCAGCATTTAATGCATGTGATGTTGGTTTTGACCGTTCTATGGTTGGTGCTTATGGCCATGATGATAGAGTTTGCTCTTATCCAGCAGCAACCGCACTTATGGATTTAAATGAAACTCCAGACTATACATCTGTATGTCTGCTTGTTGATAAGGAAGAAATCGGCTCTGAGGGTGTAACTGGTATGCAGAGCAAATTCTTCGATGCACTTATGGAGGATTTATGCGGTGGTTTAACAGGTGAATGTTATGAAAACAGCATTTGTCTGTCAACTGATGTATGTAACGCGTATGACCCTAACTATGCAGATGTATCTGAGCCAAGAAATGATGCAAGACTTAATTGTGGATTTGCACTTATGAAGTATAGTGGTGCAAGAGGTAAGTCTGGTACAAGTGATGCTTCAGCAGAAGTTATGGCAACCGTTCGCAATATTATGGAATGTGCAGGAGTGCCATGGCAGACTGCACAGCTTGGCAGAGTAGACCAAGGCGGTGGCGGTACAGTTGCAATGTATCTTGCAAACCGTAACATTGATACCATTGATGCAGGTGTTCCAGTGCTTTCAATGCATGCACCATTTGAAGTTATCTCTAAAATCGATTTATATAGTGCATATTTAGGTATGGGTGCATTCTATAAATCTTGAATAAATCGTAAAATCTGAGATATTAAAAGATATATCATATAATTTGCCATATAATGAACATATTGAAATAATTTATGTTTATTTGGTGGATGAGTATTAGAAAAATATTACTATGTACTTGACAAACGAGCGGTTAATGTACAAAATAATATCAAGAGGAATTTCTTTGGCTTTAAATGCCAATGAAATAAGGAGAATACTATAATTTAACCCTATGTCCTATTTAATAGGTATGAAGTAAGAGGAAGGATGAAGGCAAATTGTTGACAATTCAGGCATTAGGTGTATCAGAAGGTTTAGTAAAAGCAAAAGCATTTGTATTAGCTGAGCCAGATTTAACTGTTACTAAGCAATCAGTTACTGATATTGCAGCAGAGCAGGCTCGTGTTGATGATGCTATCAGCACTGCAAAAGCTCAGATTGAAGCTATTATGGAAGAAGCTGGAGATGCTTTGGGCGATGATGCTGAAATCTTTGAAGCTCATCTTATGATGATTGAAGATGAAGACTTTATCGAAGGTATGAAAAATATCATCGAAGATGAAAAGGTTTGTGCTGAGTACGCTTGTAAGGTAAACTGTGAGAACTTCCAAGCAATGTTTAAAGCAATGGACAGTGAGTATATGCAGGCTCGTGCAGCTGATGTTGGTGATATTTCTATGCGTGTACTAAAGGTTCTAAAGGGTATCTCTGACAATATGATTGATACCATTACTGAGCCATGTATTATTGTTGCAAATGATTTAACACCATCAGATACTGCTAAGGTTGGTACAAAGCCAGTTATGGGCTTTATTACTGAGATTGGTGGCAGAACAAGCCACTCTGCAATCATGGCTCGTTCTATGGGTCTTCCAGCAGCAGCAGGTGCTGGTGAGCAAGCTCGCATTATCAAAAATGGTGATTATGTACTGCTTGATGGTTGCAGTGGTGAAATCGTTCTAAATCCTGAAAAGGAAGTAGAAGATGAGTTCGACCGCAAGAAGGCAAAGTTTGATGAGCAACGTCGTATGCTTGAAACATATCGTACTCAAGAGGGTGCAACTTCTGACGGTCATCGTGTAATTATTGAAGGTAATATCGGTACACCAGCAGATGCAGAGCGTGTAGATGCTGTTGGTGGTGAAGGTGTTGGTCTGTTCCGTTCAGAGTTTCTATTTATGGATCGTTCTGACCTTCCAGGTGAAGATGAGCAGTTTGAGGCTTACAAAAAGGCTGCTGAGATTATGACTGACCGCCCTGTTATTATCCGTACTCTGGATATCGGTGGTGACAAGGAAGTTCCGGCTCTTGAGCTTGAAAAGGAGCAAAACCCATTCTTAGGTTATCGTGCTATCCGTATTTGTCTTGACCGTGAAGAGCTGTTTACAACTCAGCTTCGTGCATTACTTCGTGCATCTGCATTTGGTGATGTTCGTATTATGTTCCCAATGATTTCTTCTCTTGAAGAAGTTTTAAGTGCGAAGAAGATGGTTCAGAATGCTAAGGAGCAGTTAAAAGCAGAGGGTATTGCTTATAATGACAATATCAAGATTGGTATTATGATTGAAATTCCAGTAGCAGCTGTATGTGCAGATATTCTGGCTAAGGAAGTTGACTTCTTCTCAATCGGTACTAATGACTTAATTCAGTATTCTTGTGCTGTTGACCGTATTAACGATAAGATTTCTTCTCTATATCGTCCATTACACCCAGGCGTACTTCGTCTTATCAAGATGGCGGCAGATGCTGCAAAGGCAGAAGGCATTGAGTGTGGCGTGTGTGGTGAGATGGCAGGTTCTCGTGGTATGGCAAGTGTTCTATGTGGTCTAGGTGTAACAAACTTATCTATGTCTGCATCTTCAATTCTTGCAGCTAAGTCTGACCTTGCACACCATACTTATGAAGAGTGTGTAAAGCTTGCTGAAAGCTTACTTGGCGGTTCATCTGCAACTCAGAATGAAACCACTTTTGGATAATAGTTAAAGCTATGTAAATTAAAATCCGTCTATGTTTCATGTGAAACATAGACGGATTTTTTAATCGCCAGATTTATCTTCTGGTTTACAAATAAGAGCAAACAGACAACCGAAAATAATAGCGGCAGCTATACCACCAGCAGCACCAGTAATACCACCAGTAAAAGCACCTAAAAGACCAGATTCAGCAACGCCTTTAGCAACACCTTTAGCAAGAGAATATCCAAAACCAAGAAGGGGAACGGTAGCACCAGCACCACCAAAATCAACAATAGGCTGATATATACCAAGTGCGGTTAAAATAACACCAAGTACAACATAACTTACAAGTATTCTAGCGGGAGTAAGTTTTGTTCTGTCAATTAATATTTGAGATAAGGCACATATTAAGCCACCAGTCAAAAACGCAGATATATATTGCATTAAAATTACTCCTTTCGCTCGATTACAACAGCATGGCATATACCAACAATAGGCTGACCTTGTTGAATAGATGTAGGACTCATAAGAGCACCAGTACCAGCGAATATAAGTTTTTTAAGGTTTTTATTTAACATTTCATCTAGCAGATGACCACAAAGCACAGCGGCAGAGCAACCACAGCCAGAGCCACCAGAATGAACATCTTGATTATCACCATAAAGCATAGAGCCACAATCGCTATATACTCTGGTTATATCTATTTTGTTTTCATTAAATAAGTTTACAAGTAGACTTGCCCCTAAATCACCCAAATCACCGGTTACGATAATATCATAATCGTGAGGTTTGGTGTTTGTATCAATAAAGAGATTATAAATGGTATCAAAAGCGGCAGGAGCCATAGCTGCACCCATATTATTAGCATCTTTAATACCCATTTCTACCATTTTTCCTATAATCGCATGAGTTATACAAAATTTACTATTATTCGACTTTTCCAGCACAGCAGCACCAGCAGCCGTAGCAGTCCATTGAGCAGTAGGGGGACGCTGTCCACCATAAGCTAAAGGAAATCTATATTGACGTTCAGCAGAACAAAAATGAGAAGATGCAGCAGCAATTACTTTATTTGCACTGCCTGAGTCTATTAAACATGCACCGGTTAACAGACTTTCAGCCATAGTAGAACAAGCACCATATAGACCTAAAAATGGAGTATTGGAGTTTAAGCATGCGAATGTAGAGCCTACACATTGATTTAATAAATCACCAGCTATAATTATATCTATATCAGAAAATTTATATCCTGCTTTTTGCATAGCGGTATTTATAGCTGTTTGTTGCATTTTACTTTCAGCAAGCTCCCAGCTTTTTTGATTGCATTTTGAATCCTGTTTTATTACATCAAAACATCCTTTTAAAGGGCCATTACCTTCCTTTTTTCCTACAACAGCAGCATAGCCGCATATTTCTGGCAAATTATCAAAAGCAATAGTGTATTTACCTATACGTCTTGCCATTATATTATCACTCCTTTTAATACTTACATATTTATTTTGTGCGATATTTTACATAATATACTAAAGTTAAAAAGTATTTGTGTTAGCAAAATGACAAAAAATAATTATATTCAAAACCATACTATTGAAAATATTAATTGTGTGTTATACTGTTATAGTATGGAAAATTAAAGATTATCAAAGGAGTAATAGATAAATGTTTTGCATGAAATGCGGAGCAAGAATGTATGATGATAATGCTGAGGTTTGTAGTGTATGTGGTGCATCACTAAAACAAAGGGATAATGACATGTCATACGAAAGTGAAACAGAAAAAATAAATAGACTTATAGATGAAATAAAAGAAGAAAAATCTGTAAATGAATTATTTAATGATTTTATTTTAGAAACTGAAAATAAGCCGAATGTAAATAAATATTCTAATATTAAAACAAATAATTCTTATAATGATAAACAAGAAAATGAAGAATGGTTAAATCCTGAAGCGATAGAAGAGATTTGGAATACACCACAGGGTGTTAATGAGCCTGTGCAAAATCAAGATGATGATTTATTGCCAGATGGCACACCAGAATGGTTAGATGAGATAAAACGGGAAGAAGAATACGAGGAATATAGAAGCAAATTTCATATAATGGAACACCCACTTATATTGACAAGTATAGTTGCATTTTTAATGTTACTAATTTCTATAATATCGATAGTTATTATTTGGAATGTGTAAAAAAGCCGCACTCAAAAAGTATGAGTGCGGTTTAATTGTTTCATGTGAAACATTACTTGCAAAGAGTATTTAGTTCATCGGTTAAAGATTTAAAAAGCTTGAGAGCATTGTCTATTGGTTCTGGAGAATTCATATCTATACCAGCTATTTTAAGAAGTGAAACAGGGTCACTTGAGCAACCGCCAGACAGGAATTTTAAATAATCATCAACAGCTGGTTTACCTTCTTTTAATATCCTTTGAGATAGAGCAATAGCAGCCGAGAACCCAGTAGCATATTGATATACATAAAAATCATAGTAGAAATGAGGTATTCTAGCCCATTCTAAAGCGATTTCGCTATCAAGATGAATTTCTTCGCCATAATATTGCTTGTTTAGAGCAGCATATTTTTCATCTAATGCATCAGCCGTTAAAGCATCACCGTTTTTAACCCGTTCACTGCACCAAAGCTCAAATTCAGCAAACATTGTTTGACGATAAAGAGTACCTCTAAATTGTTCTAGAAAATGGTTTATTAAATATGCACGTTTTTTGTTATCAGATGTCTTGCTTAATAGATATTGCATTAATAATGCCTCATTACATGTGGAGGCAACCTCAGCTACAAAGATAACATAACTTGCATAAGTTGAAGACTGATTTTTATTGGATAAATATGAGTGTAATGCATGACCCATTTCATGCACAAGAGTAAACACATCATCAAGTGTATCAGTATAGTTTAAAAGCACATAAGGGTGAACACCATAAGCACCAGCAGAATAAGCACCAGAGCGTTTGCCTGTGTTTTCATAAACGTCAATCCATCTGTTGTTAAACCCTTCTTTAAGCATGGAAATATAATCATCACCAAGAGGTTTTAGAGCTTCAAGAGTTATATTTTTTGCCTCATCATATGGGATTTTAAAATCCTCATCTGGAATAATTGGTGTATACATATCATAAAAATGCAGCTCATCTAAACCTAGCAGTTTTTTTCTAAGTGCTACATAGTCATGCATACTTGATAGATTTTGATGAACGGTTTTGATTAAATTATGATAAATAGAAGTAGGAACTTCGGTATCATCTAAAGAGGCCTCAAGAGGAGAATTATATTTTCTCATATCGGCCATAAATTTGAGTGACTGCATTTGACTATTTAAAATAGCAGCAGAGGTATTTCTAAATTTTCTGTATTCTCCATAGAGAGATTGAAAAGCAGATTTGCGAAGTTTCCTATCTGGGCTTTGTAGCAGAGGAACAAAACTGCCATGGGTTACAGAGTGTTTATTACCATCTGAGTCAATAGCATCATTAAATGTCATATCTGCATCATTTAGCATAGAAAAGATTTCATCAGGAGCTTGTCTTAGCATACCGGTAGCAGCTAAAATTTCCTCACATTCTTTGGAAAGAATATGGTCTTTTTGACGTCTGATTCTATCAAGCATTAGACGATAATGTTCAAGCTCATTAAGCTCTTTATAAAAACTTTGAAGTTTTTCTTCATCAATAGAAAGAAGTTCTGGAATTTCAAATGCACAAGCGTGATTGATTTCAACAGCAAGAGCAGAGTATTTGCTTTTCATTTGCTGATAGAAAGAGTTTCTGGTATCCTCATCTGATTTACGATAAGCATAATTTCCGAGCTTATCCATATTAACAGAAAGCTCATCTTGAAGTTTTAAAAACTCCAAAAGTGTTTTAGCATCATCTGACAGATGACCAGAGTAAGCAGTTATTTTATTTATATATTCTTTGGTTTCGTTGAGTTTATTTTCCCAAGCATTATCACTAGCGAATAAATCAGCTAAATTCCAAGTGAATTCTGACTGTATTTCATTTCTTAATTTTGCCATAATAAATCTCCTTTTTTAAAATTAGTATAACCAAAAATATTATATCATAAAAAAGAAAAAATTCCCTCGGAAATAATAGGGAGATATTTCCAAGGGAATAAGGGTAATATTATTTTAAAACAACAGTATTGATGATTTGGTCGTTATACATAAATAGTACATCTTTACCGGTAAAATCAACATACTGAGGTAGTAAAGAGCTTGCCATATAACGTAGGTCTACAAGAGTTATTGTTTTATAGTTTTCAATTAAAAGAGGGGCAAGGCTGCAAGCATAAGAGTCTCTAAACATTACAAGTTCTTTATCAGTTTTAGCAGACTCATTTGTTATTGTAGTCAGAGGAGTAGGGCCAGATAAAAACATATCATAAGGAGTATCGGTTTCCAACTTAGCGGTGTTATAAACCTTAGTAAAAGTTTTATCTGCGAAGTTATCGACAACAGCGTTATTTATAGCATCATTAGTTAAATAGGTTAAAGTTTCACTAGCAAAATTTTCTTTCTTATAACCGTGCTGACCTGTGAAATTCTCAAATGAGTTCTTGGTATAAGTAGATAGGTCAACGGTAAAGTCCATTGTTTTGCCAAGTGTATTTAAAACTTCCTGTAAACCTTCTTGTTTCCAGTGAGGGTCAGTTTTTAAATAATCCTCAAGCTCAAGAGTACCGGTTAAATCAATTTCCTTAGCAGATTTTATACCAGAGCGAATAATATTCATCATAGATGTGTAATCAAAAGGAGTTTCAACTTTATCATTTATGAAATACTGTTTGCTAGGAATTACAGCATAGTATACATTAGCTGCATCTTTTAAATACTCATTAGAAACACTTTCAATTTTACTTGCAAAATTGGTTACATATTGTGTATTAATAGTTCCCATAGAATCCATATAGAAATCATTGTACTGAATTAAACCGTCAGCAGTAACAACAGGCTTATCTTCCTCTGGCTTTTCTTCTGGTTTTTCTTCGGTGTCACCACCAAGCTCAAGAGCATTAAAGCTATCAATCAAACCTTGAGGGGCAGTATCGTCCATAACAAGTAAAATTAAGTTTCCTTGGTTTGCAACCATAACATTTTTAGGGTCAACACCTACACAAATCCATTTTTGAGGATTTACATTTTCCTTGATATCGTTCATCATTTTAGTTACATCTGTACCATCTTTAACACGCACAAGACATACAGAATGTGCAGCAGAGCTTATCATAGGCTCACTAGCAATAGCTTCTTCAATACCGTCCATTGTTTTCAGACCTAGATAGTACTGAACATTATCAGCTGTGATAGTGGTAATAGCAGTTGCAGGCATTTGAGCTGTTACACCTTTATATACAGATTTCATAATGCCTTCAAGAGAATCAGCATCAGGTACAAGGTTTAAAGAGTCAATAAGCTTAACACACTCAGCACGGGTAATATTGTTTTTAGGTCGGATAGTGCCATCTTCATAACCGTTAGTGTAACCCTTTTCAACAAAAGCTGCAACCGCATTTAAAGCATAATCGGAAATTGTATCAGCATCAGAGAATTTATTTACAACGGTTGTGTCAGTTGCAGTTAGACGCATTGCACGAGCAAGCATAACCATAACTTGTTCACGGGTTACATTGTTTTGAGGATTAAATTTTTCATCTTCAGAAACAATTTGAAGTGTACAAAGTTTTTGAACTGCGTCAAAATACCAAGCGTCTTCAGGTACATCAGTGTAACGGTGTTCGGTAGGAACATTTGGGTCATCAAGCAGTTTAGAAAGAATGGTTGCAAATTCTGCACGGGTCATATTATTATCAGGGCGGAATGTATCATCTTGATAACCGTTAATAACACCGGCATCAATAAATTTTTGAATATTATCTTTAGCCCAGTGGTTAGAAATATCACTTACAGCATAAGCAGACATAGAGCTACTTAACAGTACAGCTGACATAGCAATAGCAGCTGAACGAGATAGAAAAGTTTTTTTACTCATATCAAATAATCTCCTTTGAAGAAATTTTTTGGTGTTAGGTTTTGTAATGTTAGACGTACAACAAAATAAAAAAGTTCCAATAAAAATAAAAAAATGACATTTTAATTCAATGCCATTTTTCTATGCTGATAGTGATATAAAATTTAATTGTTTCGTAATAACTTTTGACTTAGAGTGTCAATAAAAAAAGCACCAAAAGGGGCGGTTATTAAGATAGCAAGCACAGCGGCGGTTAAAACAGTATGACCACATGCAAAACCTAAAGATAAAGGAACAGAACCAATAGCTGCCTGTACAGTAGCTTTAGGGCAGTAAGCAATCATAGAAAACAGTCTTTCTTTTTTTGTTAAAGATGTTTTAGTGACGGATACACCGACACCAACCATTCTAAATAATAATGCACCAATAATCATAATTACAGCGGATATACCAAACATTACAATATAAGAAATTTCAACCGCAGCACCTACAAGCACAAATAATATAATTTCTGCAAACACCCAAACATTGCCAAGCGGGAGTGAAATGCTTTTTGCAATATTAGGAGTTTTGCGGAAAATAACAATGCCGATTGTCATAACAGATAGCATACCTGAAAATGGAACCGGTGATATATCTTCAAGTGTCATACATAAAAAGCCAACTGACAGTAGAATAATCAGCATAAGTATATTTGATAAATTTGTGTGTTTAAATATAGCGATTAATAAAAGACCGATGACAATACCGAATATTATTCCAAGAATAATGCTTACGGGAATATCAAGCAGTACAGCAGGGGAGAAAGTACCGCCTTCAATCATAGTACAAAAAGCAGAGAACATAACAAGTACAAAAACATCATCAACTGATGCACCAGCTAAAATCATTTGAGGTATAGCGTGTTCAGTGCCAAGGTTTTTTTCTATAAGATTTAACATACGAGGTACAACAACAGCAGGGGATACAGCAGCAATAACCGAGCCAAGCAAAGCACCTTCAAGGTAAGATAAACCGAGCAAGATAGGTGCAAGCAAGGTACAGCCTAAAATTTCAAAACAAGCGGGAACAAAACAAAGCATAACAGCCGGTCTACCAACTTTTTTAAGCTCGGTTAAATCAAGAGCAAGACCAGCACGAAATAGAATAACAATCAAAGCAAAACGTCTTAAATCTGATGATAGAGCTAAAAAATCGCTTGATAATAAATTAGTCACATCACCAAGGAGTAAACCAGCGATTAAATAGCCGACAAGTGCAGGAAGTTTAAGTTTTATACATATACGACCAAGTATAATACCTAAAAGAAAGATAAGGGCTAAATTCCATAACATAAAAAAACAATCCTTTCATATGTGCAGGCAAATAAAAAAGCCGACAACTTGCCTGCAAAAATAAATTTGCAGAAGTCATCAGCTAAAAATTTCAGCGGTTTAGGGTAAAAACCCAGAGGAGAACTTCATTCCTCGCATAGAATTATACTTTAATATATAAATTTAGTCAAGAGTTAAACTTATCTAAAAAGCTGTGAAATTTACTTTTGCCAATACGCCAGCCTAAAACTTTATCAACATCAACATTTTTAACAGCATTTAAAATATTAGCTTCTATCTGTGGATTTAATGCGGCAAGATTTTCGATTAACTTTTTAATTTCCGCTCGTTTTGTGTCATCTTTCTTTTCTGATACAGGGCAACCACAAGGAAGAAAGGTTAGCTCACAGGTATTAACCCAGTTTGTAACATCTTTTTCACGCACAAAATATAAAGGGCGAATAAGCTCCATATTTTGATAATTTTTGCTTTTAAGTTTTGGGAGCATAGCTTGTATTTGACCGCCATAAATAATGCTTAATAGAACGGTTTCAATAGCATCATCATAGTGATGACCAAGAGCGATTTTATTACAGCCTCTTTTTTGCGCCTCACTGTAAAGATAACCTCTACGCATTTTCGCACACAAAAAACATGGGTGCTTAGCACTATGATTACTTATTATTCTTAGCACATCGGTTTCAAAAAACTCAACTGGTATATTTAGTGCTTTTGCATTTTGCTCTATATGCTCACGCACATTTTTGGAATAACCGCCGTCCATTGCAAGAAAAATAAGTGAAAAATCTATACCGCTATATTTTTGATAATTTTGCAATAATTTCGCAAGCAACATAGAGTCCTTACCGCCTGAAATGCACACAGCTATTTTATCACCTTTTTCAATCATTTGAAATTCTTTTATAGCTTTTATGGTTTTATCTCTAAGAGTTTTAGAAAATTCTTTTGTAAGTGTTTGTTCAATTTCTTTAAAATTCATATAGTCACCTCGGAAAATAAAACAGTGATAATGTTGTTTTTAAGTTATCTGGAATGTAAAAAATATAAAATTTAACAAGCATAAAAAGCAATATAACAGTGAAAAAATTTGAAAAGAATCATAATTGTGCAATATGCATATTTTAGCATAAACTTATTTATATATTTAGTACAATGATATACTTGAATTTGCTGTGAAATAATAGTATTCTTATTACAGTGAAACAAACAAATAACATCTAAATGAGAACCCTGCTGATACTTCGGCAGTGGACGACTCACATAAAATAGCTCATATCACCTCTTTTCTCTTCTTCTCAGACAACTTCGCTGATTGTTAGCGGAGTTGTTTTTTTGTTATAAATACCATGTAAAATGTTATCATAAAAACACATGTAAAACAATGAGTTTATACACAAATAAGCATCTAAAAAAATTTTTTTAAAAATTTTCAAAAAAGACTTTACAAATGAAAAATAATGATGTATAATAATCATCGTTACGCAGGGATATGCGGGTGTGGCGGAATTGGCAGACGCGCCAGATTTAGGTTCTGGTATCGCGAGATGTGCAGGTTCAAGTCCTGTCACCCGCACCATGCTAATCCGCAGATGTGGCGGAATGGCAGACGCGCTAGCTTCAGGTGCTAGTGTTCGCAAGGACGTGAGGGTTCAAGTCCCTCCATCTGCACCAACGATTTTGATGACGACTCGGTAGGTCGTTTTTTTTTATGCCTTAAAAAAACCTCTCCTAAAAAGGAGAGGTTTTTTCAGTTTATTTTACAAATATAGAGCTTTTATCATTATAAGATGTGTGGAGCATTTTTTCAGCCAGTTCACTAAGTGGCTTGCCATAAAACTCCTCATATACCTTTTTAATATAAGGGTTTTCATGGCTCTTACGAATAGTCATTTGCTCATCTTTCTTATAAAGTGATGCAACTCTGGCCTTTCTTATTGGCTCTGTATCACCAAAAGCCTTAGGCTGACCGCCGCCGCCAATACAGCCGTTAGGACAGGTCATAACCTCAATAAAGTGATATTGCTTATCGCTATTTTTGATAATATCAATCATCTTGCGAGCGTTTTCAGTGCCAAATACAACAGCTACATTTATATCCATATCATTTATTTTGATTGTAGCTTCTCTGATGCTTTCAGCACCACGAACAGGCTCAAGCTTATAAAGCTCATCAGGAGCTTTTTCACCGGTTATGTATTCATATGCAGTTCTTAATGCAGCCTCCATAACACCGCCTGTGTTTCCAAAGATAACACCAGCACCGGAAGCCTCACCCATAAGGTCATCATAAGCTGAATCTTCAAGTGAGTTAAAATCTATATTTTTATTTTTAGCCCATAAAGCAAGTTCTCTTGTGGTGAAAACATAATCCATGTCACGCATATTATCAATTCCAAGATAATCACCAGCGGCATGAAACTCCTCACGACGAATTTCAAATTTCTTAGCGGTACAAGGTGTTAGAGCTACATTTACGATTTTACTTGGGTCAATATTCATTTTCTTTGCAAAATAGGTTTTAATTGTAGGGCCTTGCATACCAATAGGGCTTTTTGCACTTGAGATATTATCAAGCATATCAGGGTAATAAGTTTCAGCAAATTTAACCCAAGCAGGGCAGCAACTGGTAAATTGAGGAAGTGGGCGATTACCTTTAGTTATTCGCTCTATAAGCTCACTTGCTTCCTCGACAATGGTTAAATCAGCTGCAAAGTTTGTGTCAAGTACATAGTCAAAGCCGAGCTTGCGTAAAAGAGTTACCATTTTACCTTCTACAAATTCGCCAGCAGGCAAACCGAAAGCCTCACCAAGAGCAACTCTTACAGAAGGGGAAGTGCTTACTACAACAATTTTGTCTGGGTCTTTTATAGCTTGCTCAATGTAGTAAAATTCATATTTTTCTATGATGCTGTCAACAGGGCAAACATTAGCACATTGACCACAGTTTATGCATATAGCCTTGTTATCTGTCTGTTCTAATGTATAAGTCCCTAAAACGCCGATTGGACTAGTGCAGATATTTTTGCACATACCACATTTAACGCATCTGTCCTCAATTCTCATAATACTAGGGTTATCCTGTTCAATGGGAACTCTTACATCTAAAGACATATGTTTCATAAATATCACTCTCCTACTTCAAATTAAATAGGTAAAAAATTCAAAAAAACCTATTTTTTCAATAATTATGCGGACTATTATATATTTTAAGTATAATATATTTTGCTTTGATGTCAAGTGATAATGATTATCAAACTTATTTATTACATATAAAAAAGGCAATCTAAATTTTGTTCAGATTGCCTTATAAAATTTATAATAATAATTTATCTATTAACTTGTGACCTTCTTTTACAAGGATACCTGTTTTTTGAGCATGAGCTTCATCATAAATATTGCCTGTTTTATCGGTTTTTATAAAAAAAAAAAGCATATATGGAATAGGGTCAGCGGTATGAGTTCTAAGAC